>JADHVP010000001.1 GCA_016783945.1 Ignavibacteria bacterium | reverse complement strand
TTTATGCATTTTGCATAGGGGGAAATCATGTCAAACATAAAAAACTTAATAATAAAAAAGAATTTTTTAATAATAGAAATAATTGCAGTATTTGCATTTATTCTCTTTATTAATAATTCTGTAAAATCAGAACAATTCGCTCCTTTAAGCAGCGGTATGAATTCAACAGTAAGAGCTGTTACTGTTTTCAATGGTAATCTGATAGCTGGGGGAGATTTCACAACAGCTGGGGGTGTTAGCACCAGTAGGATCGCCAAATGGAACGGAACCTCATGGTCATCTTTGGGTTCAGGTATGAACAGCACAGTCAGGGCATTAATTGTTTATAACAATGAACTGTATGCAGCGGGAAGCTTTACAAATGCAGGCGGTGTTACAGCAAATAGAATCGCTAAGTGGAATGGCTCTTCCTGGTCTTCATTAGGTTTAGGCTTAAACGGTTCAGCATACGCATTAGAAATTTATAATAACAGCCTGATCGTAGGTGGTTATTTTTCAACAGCAGGAGGTTTAACGGTAAATAACATTGCAAAATGGAATGGTTCATGGTCTGCCTTAGGTAGTGGGACCAACTCCACTGTCTTTGCTTTATCCGTTTACAGTAATAAACTTGTCGCTGGAGGTGCATTCCTAACGGTTGGTGGCGTCCCGGTTAATAAAATTGCAACATGGGACGGAAATAACTGGTTTTCATTAGGCAATGGATTAGATAACGGGACAGTGTATTCACTGTCTGTTTATAGCAATGACTTAATAGTTGGAGGCTCTTTTACTTATGCGAGCGGTGTATCAGCAAATAGAATTGCAAAATGGAATGGTTCATCCTGGTCTCCTTTAGGTTCCGGCACAAACTCTTCCGTATACGCTTTTTCACAATATCTCGGTAATCTTTATGTGGGCGGTAGTTTTTCGACTGCAGGTGGACTGTTTGTAAACAGAATTGCAAGATGGAACGGTTCTGCGTGGTCTGGAATTGGTGGTGTAAATAGTACAGTACAGACACTTGGAGTCTATGATGCCAATCTAATATTAGGAGGTTATTTTACTGTCTCTGGCGGCAGCGTTAGCACCAGCAGAATTGCAAAATGGGGTGCTGTACCAATTGCACCAACTTTAATCTCACCACCGAATGGTGCCATTGGAATTTCACTTACCCCAACATTAAACTGGAATGATATTCCAAATGCATTTGATTACGGAGTACAATTAACCAATGATCCTAATTTTCAATCTTTGATAATTAATGTAAACGGTTTGACAAGTTCTGAATATACAGTTCCAACTGGAATACTTGATCTAAACACTGTTTATTTCTGGAGAGCTAATGCAAGAAATGGTCTTGGTACAGGTCCATTTTCCGCAATATGGTTCTTTACATCAGTTGTAACAAACATTAGTACTAATGGAGAAATACCAAATGAATTCAGACTCTATAATAATTATCCGAATCCATTCAACCCTACAACAAATATTAAGTTTTCGATTCCAACACAGGGATTTGTAACTTTAAAGGTATTCAACAGTCTTGGTAAGGAAGTTGCAACTCTCGTAAACGAAAATACGAGTGTCGGGACTTATGAAGTGAATTTTGATGCGGGTAGTTTAACGAGTGGAGTATATTTCTACAGATTACAATCTGACAACTTTACAGAAACAAAACGCATGATGCTGATCAAGTAGAATCTTACATAAGTATTATTAATTAAAAAAGCGGGCTTTTGTCCGCTTTTTTTGTTTACTTTGAGTGTTTTAAGAATTCCTGAAAACTATAATCTCCAACAGATACCAAAAACGTTAAAAATCGTTCAATTTTTCCCGAAGGGATGCCTTCGGCAAAACTTGAGTTTTCAAGTACCGTATCTGACGGCTCAGAATCACTACTTGAATTTTCAAGTACCATGTCTGACGGTTCAGAATCACTACTTGAGTTTTCAAGTACCGTATTTTAGAAATTTGGTTACTATATCAAATCTAATAATAGCGTATGTAATTGCATTTATTTTTTCCTTTAAATTGGAAACATTAGAAAAATTTTTCTTCTTATGCTAAATCATATCAATCAAATATTAGAATTCAAAAATAATATTGAATCCCTTTCGATTAAGAAAGAAGAGAAAAAAAGACTTCTAGATATTTGTAATGAAATAATTGATTGTATCACAGTAGAAGGAGAAAAGGTTAACATCAAAGAAGGAAAGAAAGAAGATTTACTAAAGTCAATAGACCGTTTTCTTAAATACATAACTCTAATCTTTAATGCAGCGATGATAGATACATCTTTTAATCAAACAAAAAAATAGTAATTTTAACTACCCCAAATACTTTATGTTAAGTAATTCGAAAAATCAGACAATAAAAAATTCCAATACAATTTTGTTTGTTATATTGTTAGCGGTATTTCTATCAGTTAATACAAGCTTGTCTGCACAAAGTGGATGGTTTACTCAAAACAGTGGCAGTAATGATTATCTCTACTCTGTATATTTTATTGATAATAACACAGGTTTTGTATCAGGTCATTATGGAACAATTATTAAAACGACAAACGGAGGCAATACATGGTCCTCTCAAACATCAGGGACATCAGCCAGTCTTGTTTCAGTCTTTTTTTCAAATGCAAACACAGGTACAATCGTAGGATTTAGTACTTTAGGATATAACGGAATTATTCTTAGAACTACCAATTCAGGAATCAATTGGATAAAACAAGCGGAAGGACTTTCGGAAGCACTATCATCGGTTTACTTTACTAACGTAAATACCGGGATTGCCGTAGGAGATACAGGAACAATCTTTCGAACGACTAACGGTGGAGAAAACTGGATAAAATTAGTCTGCCCAACTACTAAATGGCTTGTTTGCGTTAATTTTTCGGATTCAATTTATGGAACAGCTTCAGGACTTTTCGGAGTACTCATAAGGACAACCAATGGAGGACAGAATTGGTTTTTGCTAAATAGTAATATAGATAAAAATTTACACTCTGTGTTTTTTAGTAACAAAGATACCGGAATTGCCGTAGGCAATCCAGGGCAAATAATTAAAACGACAAATGGAGGTTTAAGCTGGGTTCGGAAAACAAGCCCTGTAGTTGGTTTTTCACTAAGGTCCGTATTCTTAGTAAACTCAAATACAGGATATATCGCCGCTCATGGTGGTTTGATAATGAAAACTACTGATGGCGGAGAAGTATGGAACATTCAAACTATTGGAGTATATAGTCCGCTAAAATCTATCTTTTTTTTTAATGCCGATACAGGCTTCGCAGTCGGAGAATATGGAACAATACTGAAAACTGTTACAGGGGGATCAGTTGGTATAAAAAAAATCTCCGGGGTAGTTCCGGATAACTTCTACCTTTACCAAAACTATCCTAATCCATTTAATCCGACAACAAATATTAAATTCGATATACCCGTAAAATCGATAACAAAACTTTTTATTTTAGACATCACAGGCAAAGAGATTGATATCCTCGTAGACGAAGAATTAACAATAGGAAGTTATGAAGTTCAATGGCCTGCCCCTTCGGGGAATGCGACAAGTTACCCAAGTGGTATTTACTTTTACAAACTCGTTACCAAAAACCATACTCTGACAAGAAAAATGATTTTAATTAAGTAATGGCTTCTTTCTTCAGGTAAGGTTTTTAAAACATTTAAACGAAAGAATAGTTTATTGAATATAGTAAAAGTTTTTTCATTTTGGATATAAAATATCTCAAAGGAGTTGGAGAAAAGCGCGCGGATGCTTTTAAAAAAATCGGTATCAACAAGCTTGAAGATTTCCTGAAGTTCATTCCCAGGTCTTACATAAATAAAATCCTTATTAAGGATATTCAAAAATATAATGATACTAACGTTATCGTTAGCGGTAGAATTATCGATATCGCTTATCCAGGAAAAGTTAATCATCCCTTAAGAATCTTTTTAAACGATGGAACCGGAAGTACCGAAATTCCAATATTTGGAAGAAGTGAATTCAGATCAAAACAGTTCCAGTTAGATGATGAGTTTGCATTCTGGGGAAAGATTACGGAAGGTTTCTACACAACAAGGTTTCAACTGAGTTATCGAGATCACCTAAAAATAAATAAAAATATAAAGTCTGAAAATGATTTCCTTAAGTTCCCATTAATCCCTGTCTATGAATTGCAAGGTGCATTAAAAAAAACATGGATTAAACCACTTTTATTATCAAAGATTGTATATCATGCTTTCTTAACTCTCATTGAATCAAATTCAATAATAGAAACTATCCCTGCATCAGTTCTTACACAAGGGAATTACATTTCCAAAAAAGATGCCATCATTAAAATTAACTTCCCAAAAGATTTCGAAGATGTTGAAACAGCAAGAAGAAGACTTGCATTCGAGGAATTATTTTATCTTGAATTAATTCTGGCTCTTAAAAAGAGAAACATTAAAAAAGAACAAAAAGGAATTTCTTTCACAAAAAGCATAGATAAACTTATTGAATCCTTTAATTCAACTTTAGATTTCGAACTCACACAGGCTCAGAAAAGAGTAATGAATGAAATATTTAAAGATATGAATTCCAATCACGTTATGAATCGTCTATTGCAGGGAGATGTGGGCAGCGGAAAAACAATAGTATCTTTATTTGCAATGCTGGTTTCTGTTGAAAATGGTTATCAGAGTGCTCTTATGTGCCCGACTGAATTACTTGCTGAACAGCATTTTAAAACTGTTTCAGAATTTATTCAAAAATTTAATAACGTTTCAGGAAGCAATCACAAAGTTGTTTTACTTGTAGGTGGTCAAAAGAAAAAATTCCGTGAAGAATTACTCTATGATATAAAAAACGGTAAGACACATTTTATTGTCGGGACACATGCTCTTATACAGGAAAAAGTTGAATTTAATAATTTAGGTTTTGTAGTTATAGACGAACAACATAAATTTGGAGTAATGCAAAGGGCTAAATTAAAAGAAAAAGGTTTTAATCCTGATGTCCTGGTAATGACTGCAACACCGATACCACGAACTTTATCATTAACCTACTACGGAGACCTTGACGTTTCTGTAATCGATGAGCTTCCTAAAAACAGAAAAAAAATCAAGACGGTTCTAAGAACAGAAAATGATAAACCGAAAATTTTTGAATTTGTCAAAGATGAAATTAAAAAAGGAAGACAGGTTTATATCGTTTATCCATTAATCGATGAATCAGAAAAGCTTGACCTTAAATCAGCAGAAGAAAATTATATAAAATTGAAAGAAGGAATCTTTAAAAATTACAATATTGGCATGGTTCATGGCAGGATTCTTTCATACGAAAAGGATGAACAAATGCAGGCATTTAAAGAAGGCAAGATAGAAATTCTGGTTTCCACAACTGTAATTGAAGTCGGGATCGATATACCAAATGCAACTATTATGATAGTGGAAGAAGCACAAAGATTTGGATTATCTCAACTTCACCAATTAAGAGGGCGTGTGGGGAGAGGTGCTGAACAATCTTATTGTATTCTCGTAGGAAAAAATCTTGATGAAATATCCAGAAAAAGATTAAACATATTGTGTGCAACAACGGATGGATTTAAAATTGCTGAAGAAGATTTGAAGATAAGAGGACCGGGAGAGTTTTTTGGTATACGACAATCCGGCATTTTAAATTTTTCATGTACAGATTTAAATAAAGATCAGGATATTCTTATGACTGCGAGAAGTATAGCATTTAAAATGATTGAAGATGATCCGCATTTACGAAAACCGGAAAACGAAGTGGTGAAGAAAGAATTTTTTAGAAATTATAAAGATTCATTATACCTTATGAAAATCGCTTAAAATAAAATTTAAAAATTTTGAACCCGTATCAAAAATTGTTAAATAAGTATTATTATTTTTTCGTTTTGAATTTATATTAAAAGTTCTATTTTGATGAAAACATTAAGGAAAGTTGAATAGCAAATCACATAGATTAGAGATAATAATTCCTTTATCGACAATATTATCTGACTCAATTTTTATCGTGCTATCATTCTATCTCTCTTTTGAAATAAGATTTAGCACATCTTTACAAAATATTTTCCCGGTTGATAAGGGTTATCCTCCGTTCGAAGGATATTTCTATTTTGCGTTATTAACGCTGCCGGTATGGATACTTACATTTCATGCTAATAAGATGTATAGGCTCAACAGGTCTGTTTTTATTTTTGATGAATTTTTTATAATTGTTAAAAGTGTGATCATAAGTATTATATTTTCTATTGGAATATTATTTTTCTTTAGAGATTTTCCTTACTCCAGACTTGTCTTTATTCTTATCTCAGCCACATCTATAATACTTATCACGATAGGAAGATATTTCCTCTTGAAATTTGAAAAAACATTATACAATAAGCAGATTGGTGTGAAAAGAGTTGCTGTACTTGGTACAAATGAAATGGCAGACAAGATCTACACAAAGTTTTCAAAAGATAAATTCACTGGATTTGATGTTGTAGGATATTTCGCAAAAGAGAAAATTGAAAACGGAAATAAATTATACCTCGGGAATTATGAATCGATTCCTAACATAATTAAATCAAAAAAAATTGAAAAAATTCTAATTTCAATATCATCTTCAGAACACGATGACTTGTTCACATTATTTAAGTACTGCGAAGGAATAAATGTTGAGTTCATGCTTGCTCCGGATTTCATTGACATTATGACGAGTAAATTAAAAATTACAGAGGTTGATGGTATACCATTTATGAAGCTAAAATCACAACCTCTTAATGTATGGAATAATATATTAAAAAGAACTTTTGATATTGTATTGTCAGTATTGTTCCTGGTTATTTTTTCTCCTTTGATATTATTCTTATCAATTATAATTAAAACGACATCTAAAGGTCCATTATTTTATAAACAGGAAAGAGTTGGATTAGACGGAGAAAAATTTATGATGTTAAAGTTTCGTTCGATGAAAACCGATGCAGAGAAATCCGGACCTCAATTTGCCTCAAAAGATGATGACAGGGTTACAACTATAGGAAAATTCCTTCGCAAATATAGTTTAGACGAAATACCTCAATTTCTTAATGTAATAAAAGGAGACATGAGTATAGTAGGTCCAAGACCTGAAAGAGAATTTTTCATTAATCAAATGAAACATTCTGTAAAAAAATACCTTGAGAGACATCGCGTCAGATGTGGTGTAACCGGATGGGCACAGGTCAATGGTCTTAGAGGTTCAAGCACATCCATGCAAACTCGTATAGACTACGATATATATTACATTGAAAACTGGTCTTTAATTTTTGATATTAAGATAATCGTCAAAACTTTAAAAGAAATGTTTTTTTCTAAAGAAGCTTTTTAAGAGGTTTTTATGCTAATTTTAAATTTATTATAAATTGATTCCTGTAATTATTTTTTATGCTCATGCGATATTTGCAACATATGCTTTTTGTAAATCTTACCAAAGCGATGGACTCGTTCAGGCATTTTTAAACGTAGCATTTATTGTTATACTATTTACAGTTGGCTGGACTGTGTCTGATTTATTCATGGGTATAATTATTTCTGAAAATGGATATTCCATAGCATTACCACAAAATAATATTCTTCTTATGATGTTGAAATTAACTGGATTCTTTATCCCCGGTGGAGGTGGCTACGGAACAATTGTCCCTAAAGATTCTTTATCTTTAATTTTACTTACTATCATTGAAGTTCTGTTCTATAACTTTTATTTTAAAAAAACTAAAGTAATTCAGGAAAGCAAGGCTTGAGAAGAATTATAATAAATATTACAATTTTATTTTGTATACTAATTCTGAGTTCATTTGGTATTCACAAATTCACAGACACTGCTCAGTCAAACCAAATCATTTTAGCATTTATAACTTACAACGGATTCGGTAACAATCTTTATATTGATAATATCAGTATAGGTGAAAGATTTATGAATGATGTAGCTGTGACATCTATTAACAACATTAAAAAGGATACAAGTTTTACTCCGGGTTTAAACTCTATTTCTATAATACCGGAAGTAAATGTTACAAATCTTGGTTTAGCAAATGTTCCGGATTCTTTTAGGGTTACCATGACAATAGCATCGCTGGGATATTCAAGTATTGATTCTGTCCCTCCACTTAGTACTGGTCAGAGTATTACAATTTATTTTGACAGTTTGTTAATTATTCCTGGTTCAGATTTAGATATTAAAGTTTACTCTTCATTACAAAATGATACTAACAGAACTAATGACACTCTTGAACAATTTTCTTTAATTTTACCAGGTGTTAAAAGAAATGTGTTGATTGAGGAATGGACAAGTTCGACTTCACCCTCTTGTTCATCTCATGACCCGTTTTTGAATTCTTTTATCGATTCGAATTTGCAAACCGTTGTCCCGATAAAATATCATCTCGGCATTCCACCTCCCGGAAATGACTCCATGTACCTATACAACCCGTTACAGTCTGAAGAGAGAAGAAATTATTACTTTGTTAATTCCGTACCAACTACAATCATGGACGGGAAAACAAGAATTTCACTGCCTTATTATGTAGATTCAGTCCTGACAAAATCTTATAATTACAGAATTGAAACAGGCACACCCTTATCGATCAACGTAACCGATATTAGGCTGACTGGCGATACAATTCAATCTACAATAGATGTAAATATTATGTACACTCTTCCTCAGGGAGATTACCGGTTACGAGTGATGGCAATAGAAAGACTAATCAGTTATTCATCTCCTCCCGGTACAACCAGTGATTCTATGTTCTATGATGTATTCAGAAAGGCTTATCCTGATTCAGTAGGAACACTCATAAGTAATAATGCGGGAAGCTATCAGTTTGTATACAAATATCTTCGGGATCCCGTTTGGGTAGATTCAATGATATACACAGCTGCATTCATACAAAATGATAATACGAAAGAGATCATAAATTCCGCAAAAGGAAAAACAATAGTATTGCCTGCACGGAAGCTCCCGCAAATAAATTATTCTTTTGATTATAAACCGGATATCGATTTCGGGATTTCTGATATTATCAAATTTTATAACCCAATAATTCTTGAAAATTCTGATAGTCTAAGTAAAGAATTCAACTTTGAACTTTTCGAAGGACCATTTCCTCCCCCAGGATTCCAGGTGTTTAATCCTGATGGTAATATTACATTCTCAGATATAAAGAATGTTAATGGAATTAGCTTCGGAGGTAATAAGTGTGTTAAAATGGCATTCTACGATTACAATGACATAGGACAAAAAGATACTATGATAACAAGAGTTTTTGACAGTGTTTCCTCCACTGATACATTGCGATTTGATTATTCTTATGCACAATATTTATCTTCTTACGTGGACAGCTTGATTGTAATAATTTCAACAGACGGAGGATCAACTTATACAACAATTTTTGAAAAAGCCGGTAAAAACCTTGCCACGTCACCGGCTACAACTATCTCTTATGCACCATCATCCGCAAATCAATGGAGAACTTTCTATTATCCATTGAGCCAGGTACTACCACCAACAAATATCCATGGGAATATTCCCGATAAATTTATACTTTCTCAAAATTACCCAAATCCGTTCAATCCATCTACAACTATAAAATACGTACTGCATGTTCCAGGCAAGGTCAGTATAAAAATCTATGACATTACGGGAAAGTCAGTAGTTGCTTTAGTTAATAAAAAGCAAGAAGCAGATTCTTACGAAATAGAATTTAACGCCAATAGTCTCTCGAGTGGAGTGTATTTTTATTCTTTGATTGTAGATGGAAATTTCGTCGATACAAAGAAGATGGTATTTATTAAATAAGATTCCATACTTCCAAACACCCTTCAATCTTTTCTGCATTGTGTTTTCGTAAAGATGAATAGTACCCGACTTTCTATCATATTTTCACACCTCTCTAAAATATTCTCATTTGTATTATAAGCAATACTGGAATTAAGATGCACTTAACTTGATTAATCACCGAAAACTAACTCATCCCCCTTTGGTTCCCCCATCTCTTTGTAAGAGAAGGGGGTTAGGGGGTTGAGTTCAACAAAAGTCAAAAAGAGTTATTATTATTTTAAAATTAAACTTTTCCCGTTAATTATAACTTATCTTGGACAGAAGTATCAAATTTTATTAAAGAATTGAAACATAAGTCTTTCATGTTTTCATTAATAATGTTAATTTGTGCAAATAAAATTTTCAAAGCTCAACGTTAATGAAAAATAAAATAGACCTCATAGTTTTTGATTTAGATGGTACTCTTCTTGAGTCAAGCAATACAATTTATAAATCCGTAATTAAGACCTTTGAACATTTAAACCAACGGGTAGACTTGCCAAAAGAAGAATTAGATAAGAGAATTGGTATGCACTTCAAACCATTTTTTGAGGAACTGAACATTCCCATTGATGATTTTGAAGAATTCATAAACATTTACAAGAAATATTATTTTGATTACATAGACGAAACAAAAATATATCCCGGAGTAAAAGATACATTAGAGATATTAAAAGCAAATGGTTTTAAACTTGCTGTTCTAACAACAAAAGTACAAGATCAAACAGATAAAATAATCGACCATTTTAAAATGTCTTTTTACTTTAATGTTTTGATGGGTAGAAGGGATGGGGTAGAATTTAAACCATCAGCCGAACCTCTTTTACTAATCTGTAAAGAATTAAATATCAGCCCGGTTAATACATTAATGGTCGGCGACTCTGAACTTGATATAAGATGTGGAAAAAATGCAGGTGCTTTTACATGCGGGACATTATATGGACACAGGACGACAGAAATACTCGAAAATGAAAATCCTGATTTTATAATCAACAGCTTTGATGAGTTAAAGAATATTCTGGAGTTAGATTAAAGTTATTTTTGTAATTTCGGGGGGGCAGTTTAGTCTTATTGGAAGCCCCACAACTCCTACACCTCTCGAAACATACATTTGTGAATCCCCTTCTCTATACAGACCGCTGATATACCGACTGACAGACGCTGCTATGGATAAATTCACATTACCAAATTTTGCTAAAACTATCTGACCACCGTGAGTATGTCCGCTTAACATAAGGTCTATTTTTTCATTTTTAATGTCCGGGAATAAGTATGGTTTGTGATAAAGAAGAATCTTCGTAACATTCTCATAATTCAATTTTCTGTTTTGTAATTTCTCTTTAGTCTTACCGATTGTCTCGTTAAAATATCCCATGACAACTTCATCATAAGATGCACCGCTCACTCTCGTATCTTCGATACCCATTATGCATAATCCGTTTCCGTTTACCTGGATTACTTCCGAGTCATTTCTTAATAACTTTATAGGTGTTTCATTCTTGAGCACATCAGAAATATAATTCGGGTCAGAAAAATAATCATGGTTTCCAAGGGAGGCATATACACCGTGTTTGGCTTTAAGATTCTTGAAAGCATTTGCAAACGAAACAGCTTCTGTCTTATCCGAATTTGTTAAATCACCCGGTATTAGAATTAAATCTGAATTGAGATTGTTAATTACATCACAGTAATCCTTCATTAAATCTTCTTCCATAAAAGGACCGCAGTGAAAGTCACTAACTAAAGTGATTGTAAAACCTTTTAATTCAGGCGGCAGGTTCTTGATCTTAATCTCACGATATGTTATTTCATAATCATCTTTTTTTAATACTCCTGTTCCAGCTCCGATAAAAGCATATCCTGATACTAAAACCGCAGATGCTGTAATAAACTGTCTCCTCGAATTATCAAATTTGACTACAGCCTTCTTCTTTTTAAAATCCTCTAATTTTTCCCGCGTATACTTTATCTTACTCAACACAAAATTAGCAATTGAAAAAGGAGACTTAATAATTTTTCCAACAAGCAAATATAAACCTATGAAGAAAACTGCTGCCTGGAAAACAAAAAAAGGAATAATATAAATATCATAGAACCACTCGGGCAAATCAGTCAGCTTCGTACGGGCTATCAAAATGTAAATAAAAGGAAGTAAGAAAAGTATGTACGGATAAATGGAAATCGCATTCCAAAACTTCCCTGTCAAATTTTTCCGCTTAAGAAATCTCCGGAATGTTATGTAAGTAAGAAATTGCAGTCCAAACAATATCCCGAATACAATAACGAAAAACAGTATCCTCTGCCAAATACTCATAAACTTAAGAATAATAATTATTCCAAAAATGTTCCCACGTGTTTAAATAAATAATGCATAAAGAAATCCCTTTTCACTGCTGTTGAGGTTGCAAAGTTGTAGAGACGCAATATTTACCCTGTAGCATCCGCGTACAGGGTTTTGCGTCTCTACGGATAAAATATATGGTTGAAAAGCCATATTAAAATATGTATGTTAATACGGTTAAAAAAGAGAAAACATTTTGGCTGAGACTACAACATTTGAATGGGATGAAAACAAAAATAAAAATAACCAGAAGAGACATAATATTTCTTTTGAAGAAGCTCAATATGCTTTCTCTGATTCAAAAAGAAGCATCGCTAAAGATTTAGAACATAGTGAAACTGAAGAAAGGTTTTATTGTTTTGGAAAAGTCGGAGATAATATAGTTACCGTTCGTTTTACATATAGAAAGAATAAAATTAGAATTATCGGAGCTGGATTTTGGAGGAAAGGAAAACAAATATATGAAAAAGAAAATAAAATATCGTAATGGGAAAATAGGAGAAGTAGAAGTAATAAAAGACTTTTTGCCTAAACCAGAAGATTTGGTATTTAAAGAAGATACAGTAAAAGTCACGCTTAATTTAAGTAAATCAAGCATTGAGTTTTTCAAAGAAATAGCTCAAAGACACGGAAGCCAATATCAAAAGGTAATAAGAAATTTACTCGATAGATATACCTCTCATTATTCTCAATAATTTTTTCTCTAGAAATGAAACCCTGTTTCGTACGATAAAAAACGTAGACAAGCAGGGGTTGTCTACGAGCAAAAAATCAAAGAGTTTAATAGCTTCCTGCTTCCGTAGGATTAACTAATTAGGGTAATAATTTTGTGCTATTTTGTGTCTTAGTGTCTTCGTGGCAATAAAACTTTCTTGTTTCATTAGAAAAACCATCCAACAGCAGAGTTTCATTTTCTAATTTACTTTCGAATTCAAATGCTTAACAAGAAATTTCTCCATTGCTTCGTAGAAGTCGAACCTGTTTTCTTCATTTCTAAAACCATGCCCCTCGTCTTCCTTTACCATGTAAGGGACATCGATACCCTTTTTCTTTAATGCTTCAACTATCTGGTCTGATTCTTCGATGTTAACTCTTGGGTCATGTTTACCCTGTGCAACAAACAAGGGGGCTTTGATCTTATCAACATGAAATACAGGGGAGATCTCTACTAATAACAGACTGTCTTTTTCAGGACTCCCGACCATCTCGTACCAATTTTCAAGGTGCGGCTTCCAGTAAGGAGGAATCGCTTTATAAAATGTAAATAAATTCGACACCCCAACATAATCGACACCGCATGTATACAAATCAGGGGTGAATGCTAATCCCGCCAAAGTTGCATATCCACCGTAACTCCCGCCGTATATTCCAATCCTGTCGGGGTCAGCAATTCCTTCTTCGATTAACCACTGAACACCGTCTGTAATGTCATCCTGCATTTTCTTACCCCATTCTTTAAATGAAGCTTCCCAGAATGCTTTTCCGTAACCGGTTGAACCTCTGAAGTTCATCTGCAATACAGCAAACCCTCTGTTCGCAAGAAACTGAACTTCGGGATTAAATCCCCAGCTGTCTCTTGCCCACGGACCTCCATGAGGATTAATCACAACCGGTAAATTCTTCGGCTCTTTTCCTTTTGGCAATGTTAAGTAACCATTAATTGTCAACCCATCTCTTGACTTGTAAGATATTGGTTTCATCTCGACCAGATCATCTTCATTAAGCCACGGACTGACATCTGTAAGTTTTGTTAATTTATCCGAATTCAAATCATAAAAATAATAAGCACCGAGTGACCTGTCGCTGTATGTTCTGACAAGGAATTTATCTTCATTCTTGTTCATACCGGTTATTACAATTTCAAGATCAGTTCCTAATTCTTTTTCAAGTTTTTTGAAAAGAGCTTCCACATCTTTATCCAGATATTCACGCTGTCTTTTCCAGGTTGTATAAGAAATACTCGTGAGCTTCTTACTTTTCTTTGAATAGTGTAAACCATATACATCTACTTCGGGGTGTTCATAAAGTACCTCAAGTTCTTTACCATCTGCAATATCATATTTTACAATAGCAGATTTATCCCTTCCTAAATTTGATGCTGCATAAATATATTTGTTATCAAACGTAAAGAACAGTGGATATATAGATTCTTTAAAATTCGTTGTTAGAATTGTCTCAAACGGATCTTCTTCTGTTTCCCTATATAAAAGACTTGTATTAACTCCGTCTGTAGTTCGTGCTATCCTGATTTTTCCATTGTGATCAGTTACCCAACCTGAAACATTCCCGGGATTTTCTGCTACCATTTTCAATTCTCCGGTTTCAATGTTCAACCTGTACACATCAAATATTTCTTTGTTTCTTTTATTCATAGAAATTAAGACTTCGCTATCAAAATCCTCAAGTTCATCAATGATTCTAACAGTTACATCTTCAAAAGGTGTAAGATCTTTAAGATTTTTCCCTTCCTTATCAACACCATAAACATGGTAATTCTCATCACCATCCTTGTCTTTTCCAAAAAGAAGCATGTCGTTATTTGCCCAGTAATAACCGCCTAAATCCCTGTCTGTAATATCCGTTACTCTTACGATTTCATCTGACCCGATTTTCTGTACAAAAATGTTTAGCCTGCTCTCATACGGTGCAAGATATGAAAGATATTCCCCATCAGGTGATATCTGGTAATAAGTTTTATCAGGATTTTTAAAGAAATCTCTCAGGGGAATTTTTGTTACCTCCTGCCAATAGGAATTCATTGTTAAAAGAATCCCAATAGCTAAAATAAAACTCGTTATAAGATATGATTTTTTTGTCATTTTTATAAAATTAAATTAATGAAATGGATGGTTTTTCCTAGAAAACTAAATCTACAATAATCATACGAAAAATTAATATTTTTGTTGTAAGATTAAATACAATTCCCTATAAATTTAAGTGTTACTTGTTAATTTATGAAATTTATTTTTATTTGCACTTGATTATATTTTTAAGCCTGCCTAACTTATTAATCAAACATCCTTGATTATGATTAATAAGAGCATCGAAGATTATCTTAAAAATATATATACAATAAAACTCTCTGTCGGTAAAGTATCAACCAGTTTGCTTGCAGAAAAACTTGGCATTTCAGCGGCTGCAGTGAGTGATATGGTATCAAAATTATCAAGAACTGGATATATAAAAAACACACCGTATAAAGGATTTGAACTAACAAAGAAAGGTCAGGGTATAGCAATAAATCTAATCCGTAAACACAGGATATGGGAGGTTTTTCTCTTAAAACACCTTAAGTATCCATGGGAACAAGTTCACACTGAAGCAGAAAATCTTGAGCATGCATCATCTGATGAATTAATATTAAAACTTGAAGACTTTCTTGAATTTCCTAAATACGATCCTCATGGCGATCCAATCCCGGACAGAAATGGAAAGTTTATTCATGATGAGCTAAAACCACTCTCCAATATAGACATTGGAGAATCCGTAACGATAAAAAGAGTCCCGGATGAAAATCCAGAGGTCTTGCTTCATCTGACAAAAATGGGATTAAAGCTGAATGATAAAGTAAAAGTGGTAGAAAAAATAAATTTCGATAACTCAATTCAGATTCTTGCAAAAAAGAATAAGATTTTTTTAAGCGAAAAATTAGCGAACAGTATCTTTGTCGATTACAAGTAAATTACTAACGAATGGAAAACATATCATACATATACATTATTCTTTCTTTATTTTTAATTATACTTTCACTGTTATTTTTACCTCGCCTTGGATTGGTACACCTTTGGAGAAAAAGTAAAGAGACTTCAAACCGTATACTTGTTGAAAATGCTTTAAAACACATATACGATTGTGAATATAAAAAACTTACAAGCTCAATAAAGAGTATTGCCGGAGCATTATCGATTAAACTAAATAAAGCAGTTGCTCTTGTTCAAAAACTTCAGACACAAAAGCTCATAGAGACAAAAGGAGAAGAGATTCGTCTAAGCGAAGAGGGCAGAAA
The DNA here is from genome assembly GCA_016783945.1 of Ignavibacteria bacterium. GTDB lineage: Bacteria > Bacteroidota > Ignavibacteria > Tepidaquicellales > Tepidaquicellaceae > BS750m-G4. The sequence goes on along the minus strand of JADHVP010000001.1, from coordinate 57,339 downwards.
ATATGCATTACAAGTTATAAGAACACACCGAATTTGGGAAAGACATCTTGCCGATGAAACTTCAGTAAATGAAGCAAGGTGGCATATCGAAGCAGAAAAGAAAGAGCACTTTCTTTCGAGAGAGGATGTAGATAAGCTTGCAGCAAATCTGGGACAACCACTCTTTGATCCTCACGGTGATCCTATACCCTCAGAAACGGGTAACCTGCCTGAAGACAAAGGTATTCAAATAACAAATTTAAAAGCTGGAGATAAAGCCCGAATCGTACACGTTGAAGATGAACCTGATGAAATTTATTCTGAATTAGTTAAACGCGGTATAAGGTCTGGTCTTACATTTGAGATTATAAAAAATACATCGGAAGAAATAACCATAAAAGCAGATGGTCATCAAATAAATCTGACTCCTTTATTAAGTGCAAATATTTCCGTGTTAAAATTATTAAAAATCAAAGAACCTGAAACCTTAGATTACAAAACACTTACTAAATTAAAATCTGGAGAGATAGGAATTATTAAAGTATTATCCACGGACTGCAGGGGACAGCAAAGAAGAAGATTAATGGATTTAGGATTCCTTCCCGGGACAGAAATATCTATAGAGATGAAAAGTCCGACAGGGGATCCAACAGCATATAAAGTTCGTAATACAATAATAGCACTGCGGAAACAACAGGCGGAAAAAATTTATATTGAAAATTCTATAGATTAAAAAAAGAAAAGAACCCGATTAATTAGAATTAATCATGACAAACAATTGCGATACTTGCCCAATACACAATACAGAAAGTCTTAGAAAGCTCGGTGTTAATATGAACACATACGATTTCGTTATTGCTTTAGCAGGAAATCCAAACGTAGGAAAAAGTACAGTGTTTAATAATATTACCGGTCTAAGACAGCATACCGGTAATTGGCCCGGTAAGACAGTTGTTCGAGCTGAAGGAGGATTTTCTTTTAGTGGAAAACGATATAAAGTTGTCGACCTCCCGGGAACGTATTCCCTTCTATCCTTAACAACTGACGAAGAAGTAGCAAGAGATTTTATCTTGTTCGGAAGACCGGATGTTACGGTTGTAGTAATAGATGCTACAAGATTAGAAAGAAATCTTAATCTTGCTTTGCAAGTACTGCAAATTACTGATAGGGTTGTTATTTGTGTTAATCTCATTGATGAAGCAAAACGTAAAGGAATAGTAATTGACCAGAGAACTCTTTCCCGTGAATTGGGTGTTCCAGTCATACTCACGGCTGCAAGACAAAATACGGGGATGAAGGATTTATTAAATTCAATTCATGATGTTGCTACGGGAAAATATATTTGTAAACCTTTTAGAATTAGAAACGAACCCAATAAATTAAAAAAAGCAATTGATAAACTCTCAACCCAATTAGAATCTGAATACAATGATCTGCCAAATGCTCGCTGGATTGCTATGAGATTATTAGAAGGAGACCGTAGAATTATATCAGCATTAAAAAATGATGAATTCAAAAAATTTGTAAACGAAAACAACATTAAACAGAATCAAACATTATGAAATCTGAATAACATGAACATTGAAAAAGAAAATCGTATAGAATCCATCTTAAAAAATGCGAATAATCTTAGGTGGGAAATCGACGAAGATTTTCATGATTCGATAATAGAAGCTCTTTACCAGGATGCAAACAGAATCGCTGATAAATCCATAATCAAATCAGATAAACAACCAAGATTTAACGTTGACAGGGCTATTGACAGGATTGTTACGAGCCGCCTATGGGGTTTTCCAATAATGTTGTTATTGTTATCGATTATTTTTTGGGTTACTATAGAGGGTGCTAATGTCCCTTCCGCTTTTCTATTTTCTATACTTATAGATACTTTCCATCCGGCACTAAAAAGTTTTGGAACAACTGTTGGTTTTCCCTGGTGGTTAAACGGATTTCTTTTTGATGGTGCCTATTTAGCAATGGCTTGGGTTATCAGTGTTATGCTCCCACCAATGGCAATCTTTTTCCCAATTTTTACATTACTGGAAGATTACGGATATCTACCAAGAGTTGCATTTAACATGGATAGCCTTTTTAGAAAGGTTGGAGCTCATGGCAAGATGGCACTTACGATGGCAATGGGTTATGGTTGTAATGCTGCTGGAATTGTTGCAACACGCATTATAGACAGCCCTCGTGAAAGATTAATTGCAATCATTACAAACAATTTCTCATTGTGCAACGGACGGTGGCCCACACAAATATTAATTGCTTCAATATTTATCGGAACTCTTGCACCGGCTCATTTTGCCGGGATAATATCTGCTGCCGCTGTTGTTAGCGTTGTATTAATTGGGATTGCGTTTGTTTTTATTGTGTCTTTTGGATTATCAAAAACCATACTTAAAGGTGAAACGTCGGCTTTCAGCCTTGAACTACCACCATACAGACCACCACGAATTTTAAGAACACTATATACATCACTTATTGACCGCACACTCATAGTACTTTGGCGTGCAGTCATATTTGCGATACCTGCCGGTGTGGTTATCTGGTTACTTTCTAATATAAGTATTGCAGATCAAAGCATTGCTCAGTATTTAATTAGTTTTATGAATCCATTTGGATTGTTGCTCGGCTTAAATGGGGTTATTCTCCTCGCTTACATTATTGCTATACCAGCAAATGAGATTGTAATTCCAACTGTCCTGATGCTTACTGTACTTGTGACCGGGATGGCGGGCATTGGAAGCGGTACTGGTGTCATATTCGAACTTAATTCAACGGCAGATACAGCATTAATCTTACAAGCAGGAGGGTGGACAATTCTTACAGGTATAAACCTTATGCTGTTCAGCTTGCTCCACAATCCTTGTTCAACAACTCTGTATACAATTTATAGAGAAACGAAAAGTGTAAAGTGGACAACCATCTCTGCTGTTTTACCTATATTACTTGGTTTTATAGTTTGCTTCTTCGTTGCATTAATCTGGAAATTATTTTAATCAAACAAAAGAACTTTTTACTATGAGAATTAAAAAAGATGATTCCTTAGCTGTCATTATTGACATGCAGGAAAAATTATATCCATATATATTTGAGAATGAAAAATTAGCATCTAACACACTGAAGCTCATAAAAGGATTAAAAGCCTTGAACATTGAAATATTATTAACAGAGCAATATTCAAAGAGATTGGGAAGCACGATTGAACCTATTAAGGATGTTTTAGAAAAATTCTCGCACTTTGAAAAAATGACGTTTAGCTGCTGTGGAGTAAGCAACTTTAACGAGGCTATGAAAAATTCTGGGAAGAAAAACATTATTATTGCTGGAATAGAATCTCATGTTTGTGTTCTTCAAACTGTATTAGATTTACTTGATAACAATTATCAACCGGTGTTGATCGAGGATTGTGTTTCCTCAAGGAATCCAAATGATAAAAGAATAGCAGTCGAAAGAATGAGAGATGCGGGCTCAATTATTTCGACCTATGAATCAATTCTATTTGAATTGTGTGAAGTATCCGGAAATGAGACATTCAAAGCAATATCAAAAATAGTTAAGTAGAATTTAAACTCACAATTCAATCAATCATTTTAAAAACAATATATCTTTAAAATAAATGTTTGATTAATTATTTTAATCAATGCTAACCTATATTAAAGCAATTTTAATTGCTTTATTTTCAATAATAATTGCCACAGGTGTAATCATTACGAGTCCAATTGATTACAGAGGCAAGATCACCTTTGTTTTTTCAAAAGTATTTTCAAAAGTAATCTTGCTAATTGCAGGAGTTCGAGTCAATACTCATGGTAAAGAATTATTAGACAAAAAAGAAAACTACATTTTCATTTCCAACCATCAAAGTTACTTTGATATTCCCATTTTAATGCAGGCAGTGCCTAATAATTTAAGATTCATCTACAGGAGTTCTTTAACACGAATACCAATATTCGGATGGGGAATGTACTTATCGGGTTACATACCAATTAACCGAGAAAATCCCCGTGAAGCAATTAAATCTTTAAGAAAGGCATCGGAAAAAATCAAAAAAGGAATCTCGGTTGTAGTTTTCCCGGAAGGAACAAGGAGTACAGATGGTGAACTTGGTGTTTTTAAAAGAGGTATGTTTGTATTAGCAGAGGAAGCCAACGTTAAATTGGTTCCAACCTCCATCACAGGAAGTTATAAAATTCTACCAAGAAATAAATTTAAAATAAGCTCGGGAATAGTTAACGTTGTTTTTAATAAACCGATTGAATATAGTAAAGATAAAAATTTTGTTAATGAGATCAAAGAAACGATCAAATCAAATGTGAAAATTGAAACACAGAAATAGAAATATAATATTTGGTATAATACCAGCGAGATATCAATCAAAGAGACTTCCCGGTAAGCCACTAATCAAAATAGGTGGCATAAGTATGGTCCAAAGAGTTTATCAACAAACAGAGAAATCAAAATATATTTCGGAAATATTCGTTGCTACTGATGATAAAAGAATTCTGAACGAGGTAATAAATTTTGGGGGAAATGCTGTCATGACCTTGAAAAAACATAAATCAGGAACCGACAGAATTGCTGAGGTTGTGAAAAGTAAGAAATGTGATATAGTTGTTAACATACAATGCGATGAACCGTTCATTGATCCAAAGATTATAGATAAAGCTATAGAACCATTAACTGATGACAATACACTCAATGTTTCAACATTAGCAATTAAATTCACAAACATACAGGATTTGTACGATGAGGGAAATGTTAAAGTTGTTTTCGATAAAGATTACAATGCGTTATACTTTTCAAGAGCAGTTATTCCATTTATAAGAACAGATAGCCATAACAATCTAAAAAAGTTAAAGACAATCCCAAAAGATAAAAGATTTTATAAACATATAGGTTTGTACGTTTACAGTAAAAGATTTTTATTAAAATTTGCAAAAATGAAAGAATCGTATTTAGAGAAGACTGAAAAGCTTGAGCAATTAAGAATACTTGAAAATGGTGAAAGAATAAGAGTCGTTCTTACTAATAAAGATTCCTTGTCAATTGATACTAAAGACGATTTAAAGAAAATCAAAACATTACTAAAACATTGATCGAACTTGTAAACTATTCCAATAAACACATTGATTCGCTGATAAATCTGTTAAATAACAAAAATGTTTCAGATTGGTTAGTAATGGTTCCCTATCCATACACAAAGAAAGATGCGAAATGGTGGATAAATCATTGTAAAGATGTTAGGAATAATAAAAAAGATTTTTTGTTTGCAATTGAAAACGAAGAAGAACATATTGGGGGAATAAGCTTACACAAAAAATTTGAACATTCTGCTGAATTAGGTTATTGGCTTGGTGAACCTTATTGGGGTAAAAGATATATGTTTGAAGCAATCAATAAAATTATCGAATTTGCTTTCAAAGATTTAAAACTAACAAGAGTATTTGCCTATGCATTTGAAGAAAACATTAAATCGCAGAATGTACTTATAAAAACAGGGTTTGTGTATGAAGGACTTCTCAAAAAGTGCCATAAAAAAGGAAATAAATTTTTTGATTCGAAGGTTTATGCAAAGGTTATATAAAATTGATAACAAACTTTTTAGAAAGAAAAAATAAATATTAAAATTGAGACAAGTAAAATACATCTTTCTTACAGGCGGCGTTGTATCATCATTGGGTAAAGGAATCGCATGTGCATCCCTGGGTTTACTTTTAAAATCAAGAGGCTTAAGGGTGACGATTCAAAAATTTGATCCTTACATAAATGTTGATCCGGGTACAATGTCACCGATTCAACATGGCGAGGTATTCGTGACCGACGATGGAGCAGAGACAGATCTTGACCTTGGACATTATGAAAGATTCTTAGATGAAAATATGTCCAGGGCAAACAATTTAACCACAGGGCAGGTTTATAATGAGGTCATCACTAAAGAAAGAAGAGGTGATTATCTTGGTGCAACGGTTCAGGTAATCCCGCATATAACCGATGAAATAAAAAGAAGGTTGAGTCTTCTCGCTGAAAAGAAAAAATATGATGTAATCATAACAGAGATTGGTGGAACAGTTGGTGATATTGAATCTCTTCCTTTTCTTGAAGCAATGAGACAGTTCATGCTGGATGTCGGCAAAACAAACTCACTGAGTGTCCATGTTACATTAATTCCCTATATAAAATCTGCCCGTGAGTTAAAGACAAAACCAACTCAGCATTCTGTAAAAACGTTGCTCGAGATTGGTATACAGCCTGACATACTTCTTTGCCGCAGTGAAAGTGTTATTTCAAAAGAGTTGAAAGAAAAAATAGCTTTGTTTTGTAACGTTAGACCGGAATCTGTAATGCTTGCTATAGATGCAAGATCCATATACGAAGTACCTGCGAATCTCAACAAAGAAAAATTTGATGAGGTGGTTTTAAAAAAATTGAATTTGAAAATAACTCAGCCAAAACTTACAAAATGGAAAAAAGCTGTAAAAAAAATCGTCGCTCCAAAAGAGGAAATCACCATTGGAATTTGCGGGAAATATAATCTTGTACCGGATGCTTACAAAAGCATAATGGAATCATTTATACATGCCGGTGCATACAATGAGGTAAAGGTAAATCTCAAATGGATCGATGCTGAAGAAATTGAAAAGAATAGAAGACGAACTAAAGAAATATTTAGAGATATTAAAGGGCTTCTTGTTTGTCCTGGATTTGGTGAAAGGGGTATCGAAGGAAAAATATTAGCGGTGCAGTACATTAGGAAAAACAAAATTCCTTTCCTGGGAATTTGCCTGGGTCTGCAATGTGCTGTAATTGAATTTGCAAGAAATGTATGCGGATTGAAAAATGCAAATTCGACAGAGTTCAAACGTTCACGTTATAATGTAATTGATATAATGGAATATCAAAAATCAGTAAAAGTAAAAGGCGGATCGATGAGATTAGGTGCTTACCCATGTATTATTAAAAAGAAATCTTTAGCCTATCAATGTTATAAAAAAGAATTCGTTAATGAACGTCACAGACATAGGTTTGAGGTAAATAATGATTACAAACAAATTTTATCTGAACACGGGATGATGTTTTCAGGAATGTCACCAGATGGTTCGTTAGTAGAAATGATTGAGCTTCCCGAAAAAATGCATCCGTTCTTTATTGCAAGCCAGTTTCATCCCGAATTCAAATCAAGAGTAGTAACTCCTCAACCATTGTTCAGAGAATTCGTAAAAGCTTGCAAGATGAAAAAATAATTTTCAATTATGGACTGATTATATTTTTTATTTCATTTCTCAAAATCATTTTATAAACTATTACCTTAGGTTACATTTTATCATAACTTAAATCTCCAAAATAAATTTGGAAATAAAAGGATTAACAAATAAAGAGGTTGATGAAAGAATCTCTAAAGGTCTAAGCAATAAAGCTTCCAAACCTAAAACAAAAACTCTCAGTGAAATATTCGTAGAGAACATTTTCTCTCTCTTCAATTTCATAATATTTGGAATAATTTTGTTCGTTCTTTTCTTTTATTTTAAATACAACGACGTAAGATTATTATTAGATTCAATCGGTATTTTCACAATCGGTATTACGAATACATTTATTGCTATATTCCAGGAGATTAAATCTAAAAGAGCTCTTGACAAAGTCAATCTACTCTTGAAAAGACAGGTTTGTGTTATTCGAGAAGATAATGAAGAACTCATAGAGCAAGCAGATATTGTGGTAGATGATATTATCAAATTAAGCAGAGGAGACCAGGCAGTTGTTGATGGAAAAGTTATTTATGCTAATTATTTCGAAATAGATGAATCCTTACTTACGGGTGAATCAATTCCGGTTATCAAAGCTGCAGGTGATGAAATATTATCAGGAAGTTTCTGTGTTTCTGGAGGAGGTTATTTCAAAGCAGAAAAAATTGGTGAACAAAGTTATGCATATTCAGTAACAAACCTGGCAAAAAAATTTAAATTCATTCTTACTCCATTACAAAAGAAGATAAATTTAATTCTTAAAGTAATGTTCGGAGTTGCTCTTATACTAGTTTTGCTGGAAGTTTTATTTGACCAATCAAGAGTAACCGGATTAACAGACGTAGATTTCATTAGAAAAATTGCAACCATTTTAATCTCTTTAGTACCTCAGGGTCTCGTATTATTTGCTTCAGTTACATTTGCTCTTGGGGTTTACAGGATTAGTAAGATTGGAGCAATTGTTCAACGTTTAAATGCAATCGAATCCTTTTCAAATGTTCAGATTGTTTGTATGGATAAAACAGGAACATTAACAGAGAATAAATTAAAAGTTCACAAGGTCACAAATCTTTCAAATAATTTTTCAGATTCAAATATTGAAAAGCTTTTGGGAACATACTGCAAACAGTCAACTGAAAAAAACGCAACCATAAGAGCATTAGAAAATTTTGATTATTTTGAAACAGCGGAATACATTGATGAAATGCCATTCGATTCCTCTACAAAGATGAGTGTCATTAAAATGAGAATTGATAATAAAGAAGAATATTTCGTATTCGGAGCTTACGATATTTTACTTGATCAGGTTAAAAATAACTTAACGGAAAATATAGTTAATAATTATGAAGAAAGTAATTTGAGTTTATACAGAAATCTTCTTTTTGGAAAAGTTCAAAACATAGATTCAATTGAAAGCATTCGAAAAGATTCAAAAGCAATAAGTATAGAACCTGTATGCATCGTATCAATTTCTGATACTATAAGAAGCGATGTCTTCGAAGCAATCGAACTCTTCAAGGATAACGGAATTAATTTTAAAATTCTGTCCGGTGATTCTACAGAGTCTATATTGGCTGTAGTTAAAGAGATTGGGTGGGAAATAAATAATGATGATGTTATTTCAGGAAATGATTTGGATTCACTCAGCGATACTGAGTTTAAATCAGCCGTAAATAATAAATCCATATTTGGTAGATTGAAACCCGAGCACAAGCTAAGGATAATAAAATCTTTACGTAAACAGAAAGTTTACACAGCAATGATCGGCGATGGTGTGAACGACCTGCCGGCAATAAAAGAGTCTGACATGGGAATTGCTATGGAAGAGGGAAGCGCAATCACAAAAGAAGTTGCAGATATTGTGCTACTAAAAAATAAATTCTCACTTCTACCTCAAATATTTAACGAAGGTAACAAAATAGTTAATACTGTCAATTCCGTCGCAAAACTATTTCTCACCAAAAATTTTATGGTTATATATTTGAGTCTTGTGTCACTAATATTTCTATTTGATTTCCCACTTACACCACGAAGAGTCGCATTACTTAACATATTTGCTATAGGACTACCAGCATTGGTTATAGCTTTAAAAAACCAAGATATAAGCAAATGTAAAAATTTTCTAAAAGATATATTTTCTTTTATATCAATCTCCGCTGCGATAATTATATCGGGTGGTTACTTCGGTTACTACCTGACGCAAAAACTCTTTCACCCAACTGAGCTTGACCTTGAAATGATTATGGTTACAATAATGATTTTTATCTCTGTAGCAAATTTTATTACAGTGGCAATCAGTGCGGTTGAAAGAACAAAATTCTATTTCATATACGGTCTTATGCTGATTTCTTTATATATGTTTTTTGCTTTTATAAAAATTGACTTTTCTATTTTTAATTTAATAAAAGTCTTTTATGAAATTAATTACGTCTCTCCAGAATACTGGTTAATAATTTTTATAGTCAGCATAATCGGTTCCTTAAGTCTTTTCTTTTTACAAAAACTTAGAGAAAATATTTTTATGAGGAGCTAAGTTTATAGAGGATTTGTATATTTTCCATTTTATTTGAAGCATAGATTAAATATTTTATCTATGCTTTTTTTAATTAAAAAATACTAATGCCCGAAGAAAAAAAGCGTAAATGCACATACGATCCACTAATTGAGTTAATGTCTTATTATAAAGGGAAAATTGATACTGATGAAGTAATAAAGAAAAAAAGAGTTATATCAATTGAAGACAAATTAAAACATAGAATCATTGATGGTGATAAAGTTGGCATCGAATCAGATCTTGATGAAGCTTTAAAAAAATATGATGCTCTAAACATAATAAATGAAATTCTGCTGGGGGGTATGAAAGTCGTTGGAGTTTTGTTTGGCTCTGGGCAAATGCAACTCCCTTTTGTTCTTCAATCTGCTGAATGCATGAAAGCAGCTGTAAAACATCTTGAACCATTCATAGACAAAGTTGAGGGAGAAAGTTCAAAGGGAACTCTCATACTGGCAACTGTTAAGGGAGATGTTCATGATATTGGTAAAAACCTTGTTGACATCATTTTAACAAATAATGGATACAATGTAATAAATTTAGGCATCAAATGTCCTATCGAAACGATGCTTTTCGCTTATGACGAACAAAAGGCAGATGCAATTGGAATGAGTGGATTACTCGTTAAGTCAACCGCAATTATGAAGGATAATCTTGAATTGATGAATCAAAGGAATTACGATGTACCCGTCATTCTCGGTGGAGCAGCCTTAACAAAAAGATACGTAGAAGGAGACCTTAGAAAAATTTTTAAAGGAGATGTATATTATGCTAACGATGCATTTGATGGTCTCAAATACATTGAAGAAATATTGGATTTTAAAAAGAAAGGTGAAAAACCCGATTTAAAAATTTATTCTGATCCCAGAAATCAAACAAAAGAAACAGGAGTAGATATTTCAGACGATAAGGATACAAAGTCAAAACAAACTGTATCCGAAGAGGCTAATACCCATAGAACGATTACTAAATCTACTATTTCGACAAATGCTCCAATACCAACTCCCCCATTCTTTGGTAGTAAAATAGTTGATAGCATTTCCTTAGAAAACGTATATGCTTATATAAACGAAACAGCTTTGTTTAAAGGGGGTTGGAAAGTATTCAAAGATAAATCAAAATCAGATAATACTTACAAAGAATTATTAAAAAAAGAAATTTATCCTAAATTCGAAGAGTTAAAACTAAAAGCAGAAAGCGAAAAATTATTTGTCCCAAAATTAATTTACGGATATTTCCCCTGTCAATCTGACGTAGATGATTTGATTATTTTAAAACCAAAAATCGTAGATGAAGAATACTTACATTCAAAATGGAATAATATTCAACCAACAGAATTAAACAAAAGCATTAAAGCAGATGCATTTGAAGAATGGCACAGGTTTAAATTTCCAAGACAAAAAAGTGAAAAGCATCTATGTATAAGCGACTTCTTTAAATTAAAAGACTCGGGTTTGATAGACGTCGTGGCTTTTCAAATTGTTACTGTGGGAGAAGATGCAACAACATATTCTCAAAAACTTTTTGAAGAAAATAAATACCAGGAATATCTTTATTTTCATGGCTTCTCTGTCGAGACGGCTGAAGCTCTCGCTGAGTACTGGCATAAAATAATTCGAAAAGAGTTAAACATTCAATCTAAGGATTCTGAAGATATTAAAAAGTTGTTCCAGCAGGGATACCAGGGATCAAGGTATTCCTTTGGTTACCCCGCATGTCCTAATCTTGAAGACAACAAACAGTTGTTTGAAATTTTAAAACCCGAAAGGATTGGTATAACATTAACAGAAGAATTTCAAATGGTGCCTGAACAATCAACTAATGCGATCATTCTACATCATCCAGAAGCAAGATATTTCTTTATTAGATAAACTCTAAACCTCAATTCTTAATGAAAACTTGGTGCACTGAATTTTTCACCTGTTATTACTTCACGCAGATGACCTGTGATATAATGAAAGATTATTGAATGTATACTTTCTACGGTGCACATTTCATGCAAAGGAACGTGAACTGATATATCACATAAGTCTTTAAGTTTTCCCCCATCATACCCGGTTACACCAATAACATTAATTCTTCTTATCTTGGAATATTCTACTGCCTTAATAATATTTTTGCTATTTCCTGAACCACTTATCGCTATCAAGTAATCATCTGGATTAGCAAAAGTAATCAACTGTGAAACAAAAATGTTTTCATACCCGCTGTCATTTGCTGATGCCGTTATAAATGGGACATTATCAGCAAGACTGATTGCACGTATTCTCTTTTCAACATTTTGATCGGTTATAACACCTTTCGAAAGGTCTTCGGCAAAATGAGAGGCATTAGCAGCAGAACCGCCATTGCCTATTACAAATATCATTTTTCTATTGTTGTAGGCTTCTAAAATATGATGGAGCATTGTTTCGACTTCCGTCTTATCAATTTCATCAAAAACCTTTTTAACATTTCCCAGGTATTCTTTTACTTCCATGAGTACCTCCTGTAATTAAATATAATTTTTGAGCCATCCTTCTCTAATAAGAATGGCATTTCTCTATAACCTTTCATAGCTTTTCTGATATTATTCTGATCCTCTCTTTTACAATATAAAAGTAAAAATCCACCACCACCCGCTCCAGATATTTTCCCTCCGAGTGCACCGGCTTTCAAAGCTTTCGAATACATTTCATCGATAAACGTATTGGAAATATTTTTAGATAATTTTTTTTTGTATTTCCAATTTTTTCTTAATAGTGTACCGATCTTATCATACTTTTTCGAATTGATCGCAACAACAGCTTGTTCAGCTAATGATTTTATTAGATTCAACTCCGTAATCATATTTTTAGTTTTAGCACGCTGTTCAGTTAGTATTTCTGATGATTGCCTCGTGATGCCTGTATAAAAAAGTAACATGTTAGATCCCAGTACTCTGCCTTCTGATTCTGTTAGATTTAATCTTTTAGCTTCGACTTGTCCGGTCTTTTTAAATTTAAAAGAGCAGAGTCCTCCATAAGCTGCAATGTATTGATCTTGTTTACCGATTGGTTTTTTACATTTATTAATTTCTATATCGCATGCTTCTTTTGCAAGTCTCTCAGCAGTTACCTGTATACCTTGATACATATATAAAGCATTTAATAAACCTACTAACAGACTACTTGAAGACCCAAGACCTGATCCTTCAGATGGAATATCAGCCAGCATAGTTATCTCAACGCCTTTATTCACTCCTGTTTTTAGTAATGCTTCCTTTACAAGATCGTGTTTTATTTTTAAAGGCGAATCTGTTCTTTCTTTGCTCGAATAATTAACGTAAATCAGGTCATCGAATCTCTCTTTAACAATTATAAATACATATTTGTCGATTGCTGTGCTAACAACAAAGCCATCTCTTATTTTATAATATTCTTTTAAATCAGTACCCCCTCCCAATAAGCTTATCCGTAAAGGAGTTTGTGAAATTATCATTCTAGAATGGTTTTAAATAAAAAATAAAGATACACAATTTTATTAATACAATCATTTTACTTTCTTAACTACATTCATTTCCTTCATTGTTTTTTTTACATAATCAAGAATGTCTTCAACATTTGATTGGGATTCAAGATACTCTCTGTATTCATTCACACTCTCTTCGGCAGTGTGATGCGGACTCCATCCGAGTGACTTCAATTTAGAAATATCTGAACAAGCATTCCTCGTATCTCCAAGCCGAAACTCACCTGGGATATTGGGTGTAAGGTGCTCCTTGTTAAAAACTTTTGCAACTATTCTATCAAATTCTTTAATAGAATAAGCGTTTCCCCCTCCAACGTTGAAGATATCAAAACTTGTTCTATCATCATTTAATACCAACAAGTTTGTATCAACAACATCATGAATATTTACAAAATCTCTTAACTGATTCCCATCTTCATAAATGACAGGAGCTTTATTAAAAAAATAACTCAATGAAAAAATACGGCAGGCTCCACTGTATGCATTATAAAATGACTGCCTTGAACCTTGAACAATAGAGTATCTTAATGCAACACTCGGAATTTCATAACGTTTTCCAAACTTAATAGTCTGCATTTCCTGTGAATATTTTGACATAGCATAAGCATTCGGAGGATTTGCGTGAGATTCTGGAGTCCACTGCCATTGCATTAATTCATCGCATTCATCTTTCCATTCCCAATCACCTTTTTCTAATTGGGATACAGACCTCAAATCAGGAGCAGCTATTGTGTTATCTTTTCTTTTATATAATCCTTCTCCCTGTACAAACTGTGAGGATGCAACAACAATCTTTTTAATAGGTAGCTTGTTCTCTACAATAATTTCAAATAATAAGGCTGTACTTACCGCATTTGTATAAAAAAAGTTTGAAAAGTCTGTTAAATAATCCTGGTATGCCGCAAAATGATAAACATACTCGACATCTTTCAGAGAACTCTTGAGAATGTCCTTGTTGCGAACGTCTCCTTTAATGAATTCTGCTTTTGAATTAAGATACTCCGGCTTACCTTTTAAATGTACAGGCTTCTGCAGGTTGTCGAGTATTCTTACATCAAAACCTTCGCCAATTAATCTATCAACTGTGTGAGAACCGATAAACCCGGCTCCACCTGTTACTAATACTAATGACATTTATTATTTTAAAGAGATATTAAAAATTATGTTGTATAAGATAGCAATTGAACAGTTCCATCCATTGCCAATTTATACTTATTATTGTCAGAATCTAAAGCAATATTTTCTTTATCGAACACAAGCTTATCCCCCTTAATCGAAACAAAATATTTAAACCTTGCCGGATTACCCACAACGAGTGAAAAAGGTGATACACTTTTTGTAACAACAGCACCCGCTCCTATCATACAATATTCACCTAATGTTATACCGCATAAAATAGTTGCATTCGCTCCGATGCTTGAACCTTTTTTAATAAAGGTTTTCACGTTCTCAGCATGATAAAGTTTACTCCTTGGGAGAAGATCATTCGTCAGAACACAGTTAGGACCTAAAAACACATCATCTTCTATTTCAACACCTTCCCATATTGAAATACCGTTCTTCACAGTTACGTTATTACCGATCTTCACGCCAGACTCTACAAAAACATGCCCGCCTATATTGCAATCTTTTCCGATCACAACATTTTCCATTACGTGAGAAAAAGCCCATATCCTTGTTCCCTTACCTACCGAACCAGTTTCACAAAGAGCTTTTTCATGAACAAAGTATTCTCTATCACTCATTGTTTAAATTTTATTGATTTACTCGCTTGTTCTAAAACTTTTACAACCTCACATCCGATAATGCCGTTATTGATAGGTTGCTCATTTTTTAAGATTGCATTAATAAAAGCATCCACTTCAAGATATAACGGCTCTCCTTTATCAAAGACAATATTTTTTGTTTCACCCTTTCCATATTTAAGATCTTTCACATCACTATCCTTTGCATTAATTCGGCTATCAATTCCTTTGTCGTAAAATATTACCTTTTCCTCGTCAGGTTTTGTCTCATCATATTCAATATTCCCTTCGCTGCCAAATATAGATGTACTCCTAATCTTGTTAGAAGATAACCAACTGAGATGTATATGAGCTGTTCTTTTACCCGGAAAATCAAGAAAGATATGGGCATTGTCAATAATTCCATTCCACCAATAACTGCTTCCAAATGCATTCACACAGTTAGGATATTCATCGAACAAATAAAACAATATGGACAAATCGTGCGATCCCAAATCCCAGACAACATCCACAGTTGTCTCTGGAGGTCCTAAATTAATTCTTTGAGAAGAAAAATGATAAAGTTCTCCGAGAAGCCCGTTTTCAATCTCTCTCTTAATCGCTGTTACTGCGGGAGCAAACTGAAATATGTGACCTACGGCAAGAATCCTGTCATTCTTTTCCGCTGAGTTAACAACTTCAAGTGCATCATTATAGTTGTCTGACAAAGGCTTTTCTATAAACACATGCTTGCCTTTTTCAATGCTTTTTATAGCAATCTCTTTGTGAGTATTTACAGGGGTTGCAATCACAACTGCATCTATGCCAGGATTATTTATTATTTCATTTGAATCCTTTGTAAGAGAAAGGTCAGGATATGATTTGCGGATAAACTCTAACCTTCCCTCCTTTAGATCACATACCTTTTTTAAGTTTGCATTATTATGCTTGATAAAATTCCTAATCAGATTCGGTCCCCAGTAACCGGCACCTATAACACCTACATTAATCATATTATTATTTAGTTAGCTCCCGCCTTTACCAAAAATGACTACGGGCACTGTTTTAAAAAAAATTCTAAGGTCAAGCCAAAATGATAAATTTTCGGCATAATAAATATCCAGAATTAATGAATCATTAAAGCTTACGTCTGGCTTATTCCTCCCGAAAACCTGCCATAACCCGGTCAATCCAGGAATTACCTTTGTTCTCCTCTTATGCCAATCATCCATAAGTTCGTATTCATAGGGAAGACACGGTCGTGGACCTATCAAACTCATATCTCCTTTTAACACATTCAAAAGTTGTGGAAATTCATCCAGACTATATTTACGTAGTACTTTTCCTGCTGAAGTAATTCGAGGATCATCTTTTATTTTTTCAACCGGTTTATTTTCTGTAATTAATTCTGTCAGATATTCTTTATGAATTTTTTCATCTCCATCTTGCTTCATCGTTCTAAATTTATACCAAACAAAATTCTTCCCATTTTTTCCGATCACATGTGTTTTATAAAATATCGAACCCTTCGACGTAACCTTAATCAAAATAGAAATTACTACGAACAACGGAGATAAAATAACAATAGCAATAAAAGCAGCAAGTATATCAATAATTCTCTTTGTAAACATAGAATACACAGGGGTCATAGTTGAATATACTGGTACAGATTTTAAATCCTTATATTCTACTACATCAACTTTCTTTTCCACTATTCCAAAATGAGAAGACACCAGATTAACCTGGCATTTTGTATCTTTAGCGATTTCAATAAGGGTTAAGAGTTTATCATGAGAAACATATTCAATTGTAATAAATATTTCTTCAATCCTGTACTCCCTAATTATTCTGCTCAAATCGTCTCCTGTTCCCAGAACTTCAACTCCTTCAATTTCAGAACCAACCTTATCTTTATCTTCATCTAAGAATCCTACAAGGTAGAAAAAACTTGTAAATTCCTTAATCTCTTTTACAAACCTTTTCCCGGTTTCACCCGCTCCAATTGCCAGGATTCTTCTATCGAAAATTCCCTCGGATTTATTCTTAACATATAGCCTCATCAGGATAATCCGGTGTATTGATACAAGAACTATGCTTAATACAATAAAGACAATTAAGTGAGATCTCGAACTGATCTGGAGGTCTGGTTCTTTTATAAAAAATGTACTCACTATTAAAATTGAAGAAGAAAAAAGAACAGCTTTAATTATTCGA
This sequence comes from Ignavibacteria bacterium, assembly GCA_016783945.1. Taxonomy (GTDB): domain Bacteria; phylum Bacteroidota; class Ignavibacteria; order Tepidaquicellales; family Tepidaquicellaceae; genus BS750m-G4. The sequence continues at coordinate 40,132 of JADHVP010000001.1, read as the reverse complement.
ATAATCTGATTATTAAACGTGAGGAAGTTCTTCTCTTTATAAAGATTAAGATATCTAAATGAAATCAGTGTTATTATCTGTACTATGCCAAACTGCAATAGTTTGGGGATATTATAAAATGGATTTGTGAAATATAAGTGATCTCTAAATTCAAAACTTAGAGTCAAAAAAATTGCAAAGTATAATATTATGCAATCACCTAAGAAAAAAACGATTTTTATCTTAGAGAATCTTTTAATTATTTTGTTTAAGATAAACAACTATTTCCTCTTATAAAAATCTTTAATGTTTTTAACAACGTAATCAATCTGTTCTTCGGATAACTCAGGAAACATAGGAAGTGACAGACAATTAAATGCAAGGTCTTCCGTATTTGGAAAGTCTCCCTTCTTATAGCCAAGCTGTTTGTAACTGTTTTGGAGATGTAATGGTATAGGATAATGAAGTCCGTTTGAAATATCATTTTCATTTAAATAATTCTGAAGTTCATCTCTCCACTTTGTTTTTATTACAAATAAATGATAAACATGTTTTGAATAAGGCATCTCTGTCGGTAAAACGATATCTCCTACACCTTTTAATAAATCTTTGTACTTCTTTGCTACAGCTCTTCGTTTCTCGGTCCATTCGTTAAGATGTTTTAGTTTAACTCCAAGTACTGCTCCCTGAATTCCCTCCATACGGTAATTGTGTCCAAAAGTCTCATGATGGTATTTCTCGCTCTGTCCATGCTCTCTATACATCTTAAACTTTTTTGCCAACTCATCATCATTTGTTGTCACCGCACCTGCCTCACCATAAGCACCTAAGTTTTTTCCGGGATAGAAACTAAATGAAGCTGCATCAGAAAGTCCTCCAACTTTTTTTCCTTTATATTCCGAGAGATGTGCCTGGGCAGCATCCTCAACAAGAAAGATTTTATGCTTCTTTGCTATTTCTCTTAGAGCATCCATATCTACAGGCTGCCCGTAAAGATGAACAGCTACTATTGCTTTCGTTTTTGAATTAATTAATTCTTCGACTTTGTCAGGATCGATATTGTAACTATCCGAACAGCAATCGACAAATACAGGTTTAGCTCCGCAGAGTGTAACACCTTCTGCAGTTGCAATGAATGTATTCGCTGGAACGATAACTTCGTCACCTGCCCCGATTCCCAGAGTCCATAACACTAAATGGTTACCATCTGTACCCGAGCTCACACCAATACAATGATTTACATTATGAGCTTTCGCAAACTCTTGTTCGAAATCTGATACTGGCTTACCCAATACAAATGCTGTATTGTCTATTACATTTTGTATAGCCGGATCGATCTCTTCTTTAATGGACTTGTATTGTTGTTTAAGATCTAAAAAGGGTATTTTCATATTCGGTTAGTTATTATTGGATTACGTACGTAATTTCAAAATTAGTACTTACAAATAGTAAGTTACAGTGTTTCATTTAAAATTAAAATATTAATTTGACTGTATATATTTACTTTCAATAATATCGATAATTTCTTCAATTAAGATATTCTTCGTAAATGGTTGATATGTTTTTACAATTTTAGAGACACCTATTTCTTCAATATCACTTTCTGTTTCTATAAATTTAAGCTTCCCTAAGTTCTGCAAATATTCATCAAGATACGGTCGTCTGCCGGTAAAAATGCTGTAAGTCTTAGTACCAAGCAACGCGGATTCTCTGTTCATAGTACCACCACCACTCAAACATATATCAGCACAATATAAAAGTTGTAAACCATCGACAGGCTTTTCCAGGAATCTTAGTTTTTTACTTAATTCAAAATTATTGATTAAAAATTCCCTTTCACTTTTTGTCCGGTTTACAATAAGGCACACTGTATTATTCAAATTCAGGAAATACTGTATTGCACTCAAAAAAAGTCTTTCACTTTTCCTATCATGATAGTTACCCAACATACCGGGTGGTCTTATAACAATAAGGACCTCTTCTTCCTCTACTCTAATTTTTTTTCGAAAATCTTTTTCGGGAATAAAGTCATTTACATAAAGCTCCTCTTTAAATCCATTATATCTTATAACTTTTTGAAGATTTATTCCCGCTAACCTCAACCTTTCATCCGGAATAATTTTAGGAATTAATAAGTAAGTCGAAAGTAAATTAAAAATTCTTCTTTCAGTGTACTCATAATCCATCATCAATATTGAATTAATACCTTTTACTTTTGCTGTTAAGAGTTGTGATCTTGAACCATGACTAACTGCTAATTTTATATCTTTTCCGCGTATACATTTTCCAAGTTGATAAGCACGATGGAAAAGATTTGCAACTTTTTTAATTTTACTTTTTCCACCGTGTTTGCCAACCAATTCAAATTCTATGTCCCACAATTTTAGTAAGTCAACTGTTTGAGCATATTTCCTCGCAGTGATGAAATATTGAAGATTCCTCTTACTCAATTCTTTAAAAATCGGACGGAAAAGAGGTACATGCGGCGAATTATCGAGATCAAACCAAATCATTTGAGCAAAAAGTATTTAAGTATTAAAACTCTTTTATTGTAGCGTTAAAAATCAAATCCGTTAAAGCTAAGTACATCCATGCATTCGACCATCTCATGTAGCTTATTTTATTTTTATAAAACCTGTGCTTTTGAAAATAAAAATAACCCTCTTTACTCTGCATGTTTTGTATCATCCAAACGGAAACCTTTATTGCTTTTTCTATGTAGGAAAATCTCGTCAACGTTAAGATTGACTGAGCAGCAGCAGTCGTATCAATTGGATATGTTGAATCATTAAAATATTTTGGAATACTATCTTCTGTGAAGAAGTTGTTCACATAATAATTAATGCCCCTTTTAAGATTTTGAACAAATTTATTATCCCCGGAAATTCTTATGTATTCATCGAGACAATCTAAAACATAACCAGTATGAAAATTATCGCTCCAATCGCGTGCATCATCGACCGAATAAAGCCACGAACCGTTTTCCTTCTGATGATTTATTACGAACATAACCGTTTTCTCCGCTTCCTCTCTGAGCTTAATATCCTTAGTAACAGAATAAACCTGCATTAGCAATCTTGCACCTTTCATTGTGGCATTCAGTACCTTTTGTTTATCTAACGGTGAATAAGAATAACAAAATTTATCTTCTTCATAGCATTTATTCAAATCATTCATAACGAAATTTACAGAACTCTTGCAAAGATCAAGAGCGGTTTCATTTGCGCTGAGCCTGTAATAAGTAAAAAGTGAATTCGTTATAAAACCTGTTGCAACTACTGTTGGCGTAAAAGCAGGAAACGTTGTGTACCTCGATTCCCAATCGAAATCATAACCCCAACACCTGCCGCTGTATCCCGGAGAGCTTAACTCCACCAAGCTGCTTATACAAAAATCTAACTCCGTTTTATATAAATCTTTATTATCCCTATTTACTTTAATCAAATTACAATAAGCCTGTAAACATAAACCTAAAGTAACAGGATTCAATCCCTTTTTAACAGCTAACAGTAACCTCAAATTAAGGGGTAGTCTTTTAAAAATCTGCTGGGCTGTTAATCTAATTATTTTTGAGTTCTTTAGTAAACTAAAATTAAAAAGAGGAGACGTTAAAACATCAAATGGATCATAACCTTTGTATCTTTCCTTAACAATATATTCCTCAAGTTTTGAAAGAGAGTCCCTAATTAACTTTATATCAAAACTCTTGCTCAAATTTTAACTGGTGAATTTTTCCTCAATGATTCCATTATTCTTAATGTAACAAGTGTCGTAAGATAGATTGATTCAAAATTTAATTTATTCGGGACAACACCTTTAATCCGTTCCAGGAAATACTTGACCTCTTCCCTGTGACCTTTAGAGCCATCATAAGATTTTCGATTTTTCTTTCCATTTCTAAAAAATGAAACACTTTTAAAATTATCCATGATAGTTGTATCCCCTCCACAATAAACCTCACAATATTCTTTTGATAAGGAACTATCACCATTTGCTAAATACAATAAGTTTCCAATAGATCCATCTGAGTACTTAACGATTATGTTCACATTATCGAAATTCTCAACCTGCTGGTTATCTGATTCTATTGATTCTGCAAAAACGCTTACTGGTTTAGCTTCTATTAAAAAACTCATAACATCTATAAAATGACATCCTTCACCAATGATTCTACCGCCCTGGTCCTTATCCTGAATCCAGCTGCTTTTAGGAATAAATCCTGCATTGACTCTGTAATTTATTACGAAAGGCTCATTTCTATCCTGGAAAAACTTCTTAATATCTACGAAAGGTTTTGAGAACCTTCGATTGAAACCAACCATTAAATTAGTTTTAGTGTCGGTGTTTTCAATAACCTTTTTGATTTCTCTAAGTTGTTTTTCTGTGATTGCGAGAGGCTTTTCTACGAAAACATGTTTGTCCTTTTCTAATGCACTTACAACATACTTAGCATGAGAATCGTGATGAGTCGCAATAAAAACTGTATTGATGTTATTATCATTCAATAATTCAGATGTATCGGTTGTACAATACTCAAATTTAAATTTCTTCGCTGTAGCTTTTGCATTAACAGGATTAGTAGTTGCAACAGCTTTTAAACTAATTTCGTTTGTTAACAAATTAGGTATTAAATAAGACTGTGCAAAATTTCCTGCTCCAATAAAACCAATACCAATTTTAGATTCCTGCTCAGTGTCAGGTTTCTCAACCTCTATCTTCTTATCTAATTGTTCAACAGCAATTCCCTTAGATGAGTAATGTAATAAAATACCGAGATGCTTTTCTTTAACTTTTCCCGTTACAATGTCATATGCTTTTAAACCCTCCTGAATTGGAAACTTATGTGTGATTAAAGAATTTACATCCAGTCTTTTTTGTGACACAAGGCTTACTACGGCAGACATATTCCTGTTCTCTGTCCAGCGTACATAATCATACGGATAATCCAGACCTTTTTTTTCATAATCATTATCATATCTCCCCGGACCGTAAGAGCAAGATATTTTTATATCAAGCTCCTTTTCATAAAATGGTGACCGCGGAATATCCATACCAACTGAACCAACTATTACGACTTTTGCTTTTCTTCTTGCAATAGAAATAGCTGTCTCAACGGGCTCATTACTTTTTGTAGATGCGGTAATAATAACTGCATCCGCTCCAATGCCATTAGTATAGCTGTTAATTTTATCATCTGATACATTTTCACTTAACAAACACACATCACATCCAAATTTACTGGCTAATTGAAAATTATCTTTAGAAACATCTATACCAATTATACCGACTCCACTTGCTTTCAATAGCTGAACTGTAATAAGTCCGATCAACCCTAATCCTATTACAACAATATTTTCACCAATCTTTACATCAGCCTGCCTTACTCCCTGTAGTGCAATTGCTCCAACTGTTGTAAAAGCTCCTTCCTGGAACGATACAGAATCGGGAATATTGATTGCGAGGTTTTTAGGTACAAATATAACTTCTGCATGGTTAGCATAACCTCCACCCGCACAAGCAACTCTATCACCTTGTTTAAAATCTTTAACTGATGATTCTATAACAATACCGGATGAACTATACCCCAATTCTTTATAATTATCGAGTCTGTTTTTAACTTTTTTGTAAGTTGCTAATAAGCCTTCTTTTTTAACACTCTCTTTAACCTGCTTTACAAGGTCAGGTCGCTTTTTTGCTTTCCCCAACATAGATGCTTGAGCAGTTTCCACAGATGCTCTCTCCGTTCCTGCACTAATTAATGAATATACATTTTGAACTAAGATTCCACCGTCCTTTAATATTGGTTCAGGAAGCTCTTCTATAAAAAGCTCGCCAGTTTTTTGATATTGTATTATTTGATACATTATTTCGTCATTTAGTATTGAATTCTATCTTAAGATTATTCGTACAGTATTATTATTCAATTTTCTTTTTGAATACTTTTACAATTATAAAGTTAATAAAAATAATAATCATTAAAAAAACACTAATAATCCATAACCAGAAAAATATTAAGTAGACATAAAACCGAACTTCGGGATGATAACTTTCACTGTTATATTCATCCATGAACCTGTATAACTTTATTTGTGTCCCTAAAACCGATCTCATCCATCTCCCTGACCAGATTGATAATACACCAAAAGTTTCAAACTGCGATTCAACAATGTCGGATATTTTTCTTACAAAAGAGTTTTGTGATTCAGTATAAAAATCATTATTGGAATAAAAAACTAAATCTTCTATTAGAGGTTTATACAATTTAAAAACATATTTTGCAAGATTAGGATTGTCTAAAAAATGAACAACTTCAACTCTATTAAAAAATTCATCAGCGTTATTACTTTTAACAACAGCTTCCCTCAGTTCAAGAACAGATATAAAAACATCCTCTTTATTCTTAAAACATACATTGTTCTGAGGATCTAATGCTATCCACTTGTTAAGTTAATCAATCCAAACCTCAACTATGTTATGTCCCGTCCCTCCGAGTCCATCATTTCCATTTAAACCAATTATTCTCACAAAGTAAGACTCCTTCTGCATTAACGTTGATAATAAAATTGCATCGTTGTAACAACTACCCCGATAATTTTTTTGAAAAAACAACTCCCTGATGCTTTCAGGAGATTCGAGAATGTTTTTATTAACAAGTTGTCTTTCGGAATAGAGTTTTCCTAATTACAGTCATAATATCCATAACCTTTTGTAAGGATCTCTCATCTTGCACAATAGAATCCGGTAAGGGATATACAAAACCTTTGATCATACTTCTATCTTCCCATCTAATAGTTTCTCCAGTTAATTCAGGTTTTTTTTTGAAAAATTCTCTGTTGTCATTTTCGATTACCCTATTAACACTAATTCTGAACTCATGCTGAAAATTTAATAGTATAAGATTGTATACGGGAAACACAATAATTATGATCATCAATATCCTTCTAAAAGTATTTTTCGTGGCGCTCTTAAATATTTTTTTAATTCTCGCAATCATAAATTTTTATCAAAGAAAGTTCTAAACCAAATCTCATTTGTCAGTAACGTCCAAATAATATGCGCATTATCTTTCTTTCCGTTCCTATCGTATTTTATTAATCTTTCAACAAATTTTGGATTATATAGATTTCTTTTCTCTAATGATTCCGCAGAAAGATAATCATCAACCATTACAGCAAGAGGTCCTCTTATCCAAGAGCGGAGCGGAGAACCAAAAGGAGCTTTGGGTCTGTTTACTATTTCATCCGGCAAATATTTCTCAGAAACTTTTTTCAAAAGATACTTTTGAGTGTTTTTTTTAATTCTGTAATCGGGAGTTAAGTTAAACATAAATTCAACAAGTAAGTGATCAGTTAATGGGGGTCTGCTTTCAATGCTTGCCGCCATTGATGCTTTGTCCGAATAATTGAGATTATGTTCAGATAGCATCACTTTTGTATCATTCAAACACATCTTTGTGAGATACGATAAATCAACCGACTTAAAATTAATGATCTGAGATTTAAAGAAATGTGTATCACCATAGGTTAACTCACCGGCAAACATATTTTCAAATTGTTCACCAGTTAAAGACAGATCTGATGAAAGAAATCTTTCCACCCCTGGAAGTGACGCTATTGTTAAAAATCTCTTTAACCATCTTGCATATTTGAATCCCTGTGATGATGATGCAACCGGTATATGATCAAATGTTGACTTTATAACATTTCTAAAAATACCCGGTACATATTTATTGTAGACGTTTGCTTTTAAACATGCAAGATGTTTTCGATATCCTCCGAATATTTCGTCTCCACCCATTCCGTTTAAAAGAACAACAATATCAATATCTCTTGCTGCTTTTGAAATTAAATAAGTGTTAATCGCAGCAGGGTCTGCAAGGGGTTCATCGAGATGCCAGATTATTTTAGGTAACAAGTTTTCTATATCAGGACTAACTTCAATTTCGTTATAATTAAAATCAAACTGTTCAGCGACTCTCCTGGCATACAATTCATCCTTTGCCATCTTTTCATATTTTTGATCTTTTTCTGAAAACTTTATTGTAAAAGAATGAATATCTTTTTGCGTGTTCTTTCTCATTAATGCAGCTATGATGGAGGAATCAAGTCCACCACTTAAGAAAATTCCAACCGGAACATCGGATATCATCTGCCTTTTTACCGAATCATTCAATAAATCATCCAATTGTTTAATAGCAGTATCTTCTCCGATTTCTTTTTCAATTGGATTTATGTCCCAATATTTTTTTAGTTCCAACTTACCTTCAAAAAATCTAAGTGAATAGCCCGTTGGAAGTTTAAAAATATCCTGGAAGCCTGTATACGGAGAAATTTGAAATCTTGTTGGAGTTAGTAAAGAAAAATAATCGGGAGAAGCCTCAACAAGATTGGATTTCAAAATAGCTTTAATTTCAGAAGAAAAAATAAATGAACCATTCTTTTGATAATAGTAAAAGGGTTTTACTCCAATTCTGTCCCTCGCTGCAAATAGAAAATTTGTATCAGAATTATAAATTGCAAATGCAAACATTCCATTAAATTTCAACAGGCATTCTTCTCCCCATTCCTCATATGATTTAAGAATAACTTCTGTATCGGAATTAGAATTGAAGTTGTATCCAAGATTTTCAAGCGACGATTTAATATCCAAATAATTATAAATCTCCCCGTTATATGTTATATGAATGTTTCCTTTTTCATTCGACATTGGTTGGTGCCCTCTACTGGAAAGATCGATAATTGATAATCTTCTATGCCCTAATCCAGAACAAAACTTCTCAGACCAGAACACACCCTCATCATCAGGACCTCTATAAGAAATAAGCTTCGTCATTTCCTTGAGAATATTTTCATTTCCTGTATTTATCAAACCGGTTATTCCACACATAAAGTTAGTCGTAATAAATGATAGAGAGAATAATTAAATTCTTGAGTTGTTTAATTTATAAATTCATTTAAAAATTCTTTAAACCTGTTAATGAATATTGGATAGGTGTAGTTTGAATAAAAACACTTGATAGCCTGTTGTCTTATTCTATCTGTTTCAACTTTTTCTTTTATTGCATTAATAATTTTATCTGCAAGATCTTTCGAATCTCTTTGTTTGCAGCAAACACCATTGAAAGAATCAATTATTACTGAAGGTATAGCTGCATGCTTCGTTGTGATAATATACAACCCAAATGACATTGCATCCAATAACGCGAGCGGTAAACCCTCGGAGTGATAATAAGTTGGCAATAAGAATATTTGGCTTTCTTCAAAATATTTTTTCTTTTCCTCTCCTGAAATCGTACCAATGATTTCACAATAAGATGAAATATCGTTCTCTTTGATAATTTTATTTGCTCGATTTTCATCTTCACTTGAAGACCATTCACCCGCAAAAATAAATTTTTCTCTCTTATACTTTTTCACAACAGTAGATATGCTTTCTAAACATTCGAAGACACCTTTACCGGGATGGAGATTTCCCATGAAAAGAATCTGAAATGGAAAACTAACTTCTTTTATACTTTGCATTGATGGATTAATCGGATTAATTGCGAACGGAAGCTCTTTTGATTTTTTTAGCATTTCCATTGTGAAGCCATCGTTTGTAAGCATGTAGATACTTGGTGTAGTAAATGCATTAAATTTTCTGAATACGAATCCATAATATTTCAATAGTAATCTTCCTTTGCTTTCGATGATTTCTTTATAACCAGTCCCTAATACAGCACCGACAACTTTCTTGCGAAACAGTTTTAATATCAATATAAAAATTGAATCTTTCAAGAATGCAAAAACCGGGTACGAAACCTGTATGTAAACAATCCCTATGCGGTTAAAAACAAGTATGAAAACAAGCTTAATATAGTATACCATTGACAAGAGAACCTTCTTGATAGAAAATTTGGTCATTGTCGAAATATCTTCATTCACTGAGATATTCAAACTTAAAACTTTGAAATCTTCTTTTAGCTTTTCATTATCAACAATGTTCTTAAAATATACTGAAGCTCCATGTAAAGGAGGGGGTAAACCACCTATGACTAATATTTTTTTTGTTTTCATAAAGAAGTTAATAAAGTAAAAAATTAAAGATTGTTAATTACAATTTATACTTTCATAAATGATAATTCCTCTCCCGTATCTGAAACATGGAATATTTTATAATCTGCATCATTCAAATCTTGTATAGATTGTTTTGTTTTTTTTATACCATTCGATATTAAACGATGGTGGAATTCAACCAATAATTGTCCAATTTCTATATTTGACTTTGTAATGTCACTTATAACATCGTACTCTGCTCCCTCAATATCCATTTTTAAAATATCAATTTTATTGTGACCAAGTCTTTCCATAATTGTATTAAGTTTAAAAACTTCTGCCTCGACTGAATCTGAAGACACAGAAGTATTCTTTTCCATACTGAACGAAACATAATCGGGATTGCCTGGTGAGAAAAAACTTGCAGTACCATCGAACGATGCCAAACCATAATCATAGTATTTAAATTTTTCAGGCAGCTCTTGTTGCTCCAACCACTTTAACGAACGAGGTGTTGGATCAAAAGCACAAACGTTTAATTTGTATTTGTCAATTAATGAAACATCGAATGAAATATCTGTACCTATACCAAAAGAATAAACAACCGAGTTCTCATCTATTTTATCCGTGCATATTGTGAAAGCTGCTCCGGGATTGCCAAGTGTCTCAGTTAAACATCCATACTGAACTTTAGTATACAAATCTTTTCTTATAAGTATTTTTAAAAATCGTTTAAGGTTCATTCTTTGTAAGAATATTTTCCATGTCAGAAATTATTTTTTTATAATCATAAACTTCTTCGATTAAGACTAATCCGTTCTCTCCAAGTTTTTTTCTCAATTCATTATTTGTAATCAGCTCATAAATTTTATCAGATAGATCACTCAAATTATTTTTTTTATATAATAAACCACTGTTTCTAATTCTATCCCTGTTAGTCTGATTGTCCTCCAATATTACAGGCAGTTTACAGGCTTGCACATCGAGTGTGCTCAAAGTATTTTCTTTTGGAAAAATAGCTATATCTGCCATTGAATAATATTTATAAAGTTCATCATTTTCAATTTCAGTAATGTAAATTAATTCGAATTTGTAATTGGATCGTTCACCAAAGTGTTTCTTAAAATATTTTTCATCTTTACTTCCTATAAAAAACAAAAAAAGTTTTATAGTGTTTTTTCTTTCAAGGTTTTTAACCGCTTCCAGAACAAGATGGGGCTGCTTTATAACATTGTGTTTTCCGGTGTATATGATAGCAATATCAGTATTCTTGATATTGTATTGTTCTCTTAATGATTTTCTTTGAATATCATCAAAATAGAATTTCGATGTATCGGTACCAATCAAACAACTGTGGATATTATTTTCTCTAATTCTATAGATATCTTTCAGGATCATTCCATTCTCATCTGCTGTAAAGAATACTCCAATGTTTCTTTTGTTCATTACAGGAACAACTGTTCTTTTAAATAGAAAGTAAAACAAACTGCCAACGAATTTGTTTTTCGACTGTCCTAATAAAGTATGTGTATCTGTAAATGTTGTATACTTCTTTGAAAGCTTACTCAAAATTACTCTAATAGTCGAAAAAGTTTCTATCCCATGTGCATAAATAACATCCGGATTAATATCCAATATTATCTTTTTCAGTTTCTTCATCCAGACTCTGCTATGAATTTCAAAAAGTATGTTTGTCCTGTGAATTATAACATTGTATTTCTTTTCAAAATCCTTATCTGAAATAGTGATTATTTCTTTTGGGTTTGATCCTTTCCATGGATAGAATGAATTGGAACTGAGAATATGAAATTCTATTCTAGGATCATGTAACTTTGCAAAATTATTTATCTGATGTCCTAATCCCGGATGAAACCTATCTTCAATGTGGAGTATTTTCATTAAAAACTATAAATGGAAAACAAAAAAATAAAAATCTACTATTAACAAAGATATTTCCTAATAACTTTTGTAATCTTTTCCGAAGCATCCCCATGACCGAAAAGATTATCATTTGGTTTGAGTTTTAAAGTTATACACTTATCGACAGTTGACATAAACTTTTTTTTATCTATCCCAACTAATTTATTAAAACCATTCTTTAATGTTTCAGTCCACTCTGTTTCATCTCTTATAGTGATACACGGTGTCCCAAGAATATAAGCTTCTTTTTGCATACCTCCGCTATCAGTTATTACAAATTCAGCGTTCATTTGAAATGCAAGGCTCTCAAAGTAACTTATAGGTTTTGTAATACAAACATTAGCGGGCATCTTAATTTTATTCTTATGTATCTGCTTCCTGGTCCTTGGATGCATAGGAAAGATGACCTTGTATTTAATATTACCGATAAGACTAAATATTTTTTTAAAGCGTACTACATCGTCTGTGTTTTCCTGCCGATGAATTGTCAAATAACAAAAGGGTCCCTTGTTGAATAGAGTATTTTCTAAAATTCGTTTCTTAAAATTTTTACTTCTCACAGTATGTAATATAAGATCTTTCATAACATCACCAACCATATAAACATTTTTCTTTATACCTTCATTCTCTAAATTCTCTTTTGCTGTTCTGGTCGGACAAAACAATATATCAGAAATCCTATCCGAGCAAATTCTGTTTATCTCCTCCGGCATATTCCTGTTATAACTCCTCAATCCCGCTTCTACGTGAGCTAAAGGAATCATAAGCTTTGAAGCAACCAAAGAACCTGCTAACGTGCTGTTCGTATCACCATAAACCATCATCAAATCAGGTTTGATCTTTTCAACAACCTTTTCTAATGCAATCAGCATTTTCGCAGTCTGAGCTGAATGGCTATCAGATCCAATTCCTAAATCAAAATTCGGCTCAGGAATATTGAGCTCCTCGAAAAATGCTCTTGACATCTCATGGTCATAATGCTGTCCTGTATGGACTAATACCTCTTTGAAATATTTTCTAATGACTTTTGAAGCAGGAGCACACTTGATGAATTGCGGTCTTGCACCTATGACTGTTAAAATTTTTTTCATAATTTATTAAAATAGAATACAATATGTTTCAATCGCATTGATATAATCAACATAAGTCAATTAGGTTTATACGAAGCAATGATTTCCTTAAAAGTTTTATAAGTGCTCAATGCGTTCTTATCCCACGTAAAGTTTTCTCTAACAATATCTTTCCCTACCTTTGACATAGTCATTAACTTTTCATGATCATTCCCAAGTTCAATAATTTTCTTAGATAATTCACTTTCTGAATTGGGAGCTACTAATTCAACCCCACCACCAAGATTTGCTAATTCTTCTCCTCCACCGTTTCCCTTGCACGTAACCACAGGAACTCCCTTAGATAGAGCTTCTATAAAAACTACTCCGAATGGTTCATAATCACTCGGAAGTATAAACAAATCTGACTCTTCTAATAACTCCTCTATTTCTGTGTGATTCTTTCCTCCTACGAACTCAACATTATTATTCAATAATAATTCATCAGCTAATTTCTCATACTGGTTTCTTAATACACCATCACCAACTATTTTCAATGACAGTTTCTTTTTGAAATAAGAATTGTTCTTTATTAAACTTACAGCTTTTATCAGCATTTCTATCCTTTTTCTTGCATGGGTTAAATGTGAAACACAAATTAGCTTTAAATCATCTTTTGAAAATTCTTTATCCTTATTATTAACTATAAAATTTTGTCCCAAATAGATCTTCAGAACTTCTGGTAAATTTAATCCTCGCTTTGCTGCTTCCTCAATTAAAACTTGTCTATTCTGCTCACTGTGCACAACTATTTTATCGGCTAATTCAAATAGCTTAAACATTTTATAATACTTTTCGGGAAAAGCTTTGTTTAATGATCTAATATCTTCGTGATGATCTAATACTAAAGGAACATTATAGTGCTCTGATAATTTCTTACACAATAATAAACCGGGTCTGAACCAATGACAATATATCAGGTCAATTTTCTTGTTACCTAATAACTTCTTTATTCTTTTGAAAAATAATTTCCTAAATAAAAACAAATCCTGATAATCAAAATATGGTCTGGGAAGTGAGAAATATCTAAAGTTTATCACCTCAAGATTTTTTTGACGGATATCTTTTGTTCTATTTAAAACTTTAATCCACTTTGAAATCTCACTAAGGCTCTTAAACGGATTAAGAGAAAACAATTCTTTAGGAGGAACATATCGCAAAGGCACTATAGCTTTAATAGAAGCATACTTCGAGAAATGAACTAAGTGCTGATAGACGAACTCACCAGAAAAAGGTTCATATCCATTGGGAAAACATTCGGAAAATTCTATAACTTTCATTTATGCTTAAAAATGTAATGGTTTGACTCCAAATCTGTAAGATACATTACTTGCAGCCATAATGGAATACAACTTATTAATATTAATATTTACTTGTTCAAGTTTATCGATCTTTTTTGATTAATCAACGTTTCTGCAATATAGCTGTTAAACTTAATCCGAAAGGAAACTTTATAAATTTCTCAACATACTTTTCAAACGGGATAACATATTTATCATATACTGAACCTTGATTTTTTACTAACTGGTCGCCTTCATTTGATTTCAATTTTATTTTCTTCAATTTAAAAAAATATAGCGAACCTAAAACACCAATAGGGTCCTGATACCATATTTTTTTTATTTTGTATTTTTCGTTATCAATAATAGAGTTTAACAATTTCTTGTTGTATCTTCTAAAGTGTCCTAATGATTTATCGTGTTCAGAAAACAACATCGGTAATGCCGGCACCTCTATTAATACGTGTCCAGATTTTTCTAAAAGATTATATGTATGATTTAAAACCTCTTCATCATTTTCAATATGTTCTAAGACATGAATAAAGATTACTGTATCAAAAAGACCAAAACTATCTGGGTGAACACCAAACAAATCAAAATTACAAACAGATACTATATTGGGAAATTTATATTTATCTCTATGCAGTTTTAATAAAGTATCCGAAGGCTCTATTGAAATGATTCTCGTAATATTATCATTATGATTTACCATCTGACTGGTAAAACTTCCATCACCGGTACCTACTTCTAAAATATTCTTCCCAATATATTTTGCAATAAGATCATATTGATATTTTCTGTAATTGCTATTATTTGAAAAAATTATATTGTTTCCCTCAACCCAATCCATACTATGTATATATTTGTCTTGTTTCATAGTTCAAATAATTTTCGAAATCAATAAATTTTAAGCTGATTAATCGTAAATTTTCTCAATGACATAGGGAGTTCTATTACGAACCTGATCTAAAGTCCTCCATAAGTATTCCCCAATAACACCAAGCATTAACATTTGAAAGCCAGATAAAACTAAAATTAAAATAATTATTGGGGCATAACCTTTAAATGGATAATTACCAGTAAATCTTCCTATGAAAACTATAAATGCATAAATAAAACCTAAAAGAGAAACTAATCCCCCCAATACTGATGTTAACCTTATAGGAAAATATGAATAAGCCATAACTCCATCAATAAGCATTTTGATCTTTCCAGCGAAAGTCCAGCGAGATTTTCCGTGCTGCCTTTTTCTTCTTTCATAAGAAATAAACTTTGTTTTAAATCCTGTCCAAAGAATTTGACCCTGTAAAAATGAATTGGCTTCATTTTTCGACAGAATTATCTCTTTAATTCTTGAGCTTATTAAGAAGAAATCAAAACCTCCTAAGGGCATATTTTTTAAAGTGAGTTTTCGCATTAACCAATAAAAAAATCTTGAAGTACATTTTCTATAAAATCCTTCGTCTCTGCCATCCCTGCAGGCAACAACAATATCATGTTTGTCTTTGTATGAATAATTTAAAAACTCATTTATTAATTCAGGTGGGTCTTGCAAATCCGCAGATATATTAACTAAAGTCTCTCCCTTTGCTATAGAAAATCCAGCCAATATGGCACTTAGCTGTCCAAAATTCCGCGAAAGTTTAATTACTTTTATTAACTCCGGGAATTGTTGCTGTAAGTTTAATAGGACATTTAATGAATTATCCTTTGAACCATCATCAATAAAAATAATTTCAAAAGAATAACTCGAGTTATTTATTACCTTTGAATAAATTTCGTTGAATGCAAAATTTATAGAACCTTCATTATGAAATACTGGAATGATGATAGAGCAATTAATTTTTCTTTTATCGTTAATCTTCATTGGATAAATATTCTTCTCATTAATAAAATTCTGAAGGTTGCACTTTTAAGTAGACCGCTGATGTCATAATTAGCTATCCTTCTATATAATAAAATGATTTCACTACATAACCTGATAAATATTCTTCAACTCTTACAGCCTTAAAAGAGAACTCGGACTTGCATTGTAATATTTTTTCCTGTTCAACTATTTTTTCTTACTTATAAATGACCAGACATAAAGAATCGTTTATCGTCCATTCGAAAAAAGTAATATGAATAAAAATATTACTGTGACACTAAAAATTGTTCACCAGGATTCCTATATCTGATTACTTTAGCTGGATTTCCATACGCAAGTACATTGTCAGGAAGGTCATTTAATACAAGCGCACCGCTTCCGACAACACAATTCTCTCCAATTGTTATTCTATCGACAATAGTAACACCGAGCGTTATTGCAGAAAAATTTCCAATTTTTACTTTCCCTCCCGTAATTGATCCTGCAGAAATACTTGAAAAATCTCCCAAGTAATTGTTGTGTTCTACTTGTGCCCCAGTTGCAAGAAAGCAAAAATCGCCAATCCTGGAACCGGGATTAATAATACAACCTGCCATTGCAACGAAACCTTGACCTAATACAACATTTTTCCCTATGACAACAGAAGGGTGAATTGCATTTACAAAAATGAAATCATCTTTTATTTTTTTTATTATGTCATAAACATATTTTCGAGACCAATTATCCCCGATAGTTATTATCCCTGCATCAATGTTGAAATCTTTAATTAATTTCTGAAGGTTTTCCTGCCTGCCTATTATTTTGTAACCATATATTTCTGAGCCAATTTGCTTTTTTGTGTCAGCAATTCCAACAATGTTATATTTTCCTTCTTTTTCAATAATATCAATACAATACTGTACATGAAGCCCGCCGCCAAAAAGTACAATATTTTTCATTTAGAATACAATTTATTGTTTACACATTTTTTATTATGTCAATTATTAATAAAACATTCTTGACAGATAAATCAGGATAAATTGGAAGACACAAAACCTGGTTTGCTATTTTATTTGCAACAGGTAAATTAGCGGGCTTTGACGAGGCTAAACCCCTGTATGCAGGGAACTCACTAATTAAGGGATAGAAGTAACGTCTTCCGAAAATATTTTTTTCTTTTAGTTTCTCATATAAATTATCACGGCTGATAGGATATATTGTATCATCTATAAAAATTGGGAAATATGAATAATTGTGTTTTATATATTCAATGTCTTTTAATAATCTAATACCATTAACACCTATTAACGAATCACGATATACTTTAGTAATCTCCTCACGTTTCTTTATTTGTTCATCAAATGTTTTCAATTGCAATAAGCCATAAGCTGCCTGTAATTCATTCATCTTGGCATTAATTCCTGGAGCTACCACAGTTACTTCATCGGCAAAGCCAAAGTTCTTTAAAAAATCAATGCGTTTTTTGGTTTTCTCGTCCTGACAAACAATAGCACCACCCTCAATTGTATTAAAGGTCTTTGTCGCATGAAAACTTAGTACAGATAGATCACCAAAATTTAAAATAGAATTTCCATCTCTCTCGACCCTAAAAGCATGAGCGGCATCATAAATAGTCTTCAGTCCATAGACGTCTGCTATTTCCTGTATTCTGTTAACGTCACACGGATTACCATAAATGTGAACTGGCATTATTGCAGTTGTATTAGGTGTAATAGCAGCTTCAATTTTTTCAGGATTTAAATTACAATAGCCATTTTCAATATCCACAAAAACTGGTTTTATACCATTCCACCATAAAGCATGAGTGGTTGCAACAAAACTATAAGGAGTTGTAATTACCTCACCGGTAATCCTTAGAACCTGCAAAGCAGAAATGAGAGCCATAGTACCATTTGCAAATAATGAAACATATTTTACACCAAGGTAATTAGTAAGCTGGTTTTCAAACTCCTTATGAAACTTTCCCATGTTTGTTATCCACTTACTATCCCAAATCTCTTTAAGAGAATTTATAAACTCATCTAAATCTGGTAAAGAAGGTTGGGTTACGAATATTTTATCTTGTTTCATTTATATCTGTTTTATTGAAATTCACTGAGACTTCTCTTAACGAGGCATTTGGATATGAACTCTGATATTTTCATTTTGTAAGAATTTTAAGAAATTGAATACCAAATCATAAAAGCAAATGTTTTAATTGTTACCAGTTATCACTTTTATTCTCAAATGAAACTAAACTCTAAATGTTAATAGCATATTATCCTTCAGGAGCATCACTCCAATTTTAGAAAATTTCTTATTCTTTTATTATATGAAAATAATAAAAGAACACCGTATATAAAAGTGATGTGATATACTATTGTATGCCTCGATTGTGACCAATAAATAATAGCCATACAAATCAATGAAATATAAAACAAAATGAAAATCATACTTTCACTTCTTTTGTTTTTAGAATATAAGATAATACCTAACATTCCCAAAATAAACAGCGGCATGTAAAATAATTTATGAATTAATTCTTTTACAAATTTCCTGTTTGGAGACTCCTTAAGATCAATTGGGTGATAATAAAAAGAAAACGATGATACCGCCTTTTTAATTATTGATTTCGTATATAACAACGGGTTTTCCCGGATAAAAGTAATTGCTTTGTTAAACATAAAATTCTCTTGTTCCATATGATTCATACTTCTCATTTTTCGAACATCTTCCTTTGATAAATCATTAAACAACTGTTTTTGAATTAAATCGACAGTAACTTCAGGATATTGATCATAGACATATTTATTATTACCTACCCAAAATAGATTACCACCATGATCAGATAGTAATACTTTATTGTATATAAAAAAATTATGTACAATTATAGGAGAAATTGTTAGTAAAACAACTCCTAAAAATTTAGATATAATTAATAAACGGTTATTTTTAATAATTAGAAATAAGAATGGTAATAAAAGTATTATAAAGAATAAAATTGTACTGCGAGTTAAAAAAGCACAACCAAGAAATAATCCGGCTATGTAAATGTTTTTATTTTTTTTATTTTTCAAGAACAAAATCAAAAAATAAAATGATAATAAAATAAATATCAAATACGCAATGTCCTCTGAAGCATTCCATACTCTGGTTATGAAATGCGGATAAAATCCAACAATTGCAGCACCAATTACAGATATTTTTTTAGAGAATATTAATAGGAATAATTTGTAAGAAATTATTATCAACAAAACTGAAAAAAGAGATTGTAATAATAAGTATACAAATAAAGAGCTATTGAAAAACTTAATTAGTATTATATAAAAGAGTAAGTAGATCGGAGGTCTTACAGAATAATACTGCATGTATAACTTATCATTACCATTATCAACATTAGGTGTAAATTCCAATAAAGTACCTTTACCCTCAACAATATTCTTAGCAGTTGGATACCATTCGTATGACTGTGGAATTTCATCAAGCATTATAAAACCACCAACAAACCTTATCAAGAAAGATAATATCAGAATCAGTAGTAATATCTTATTCTCAACACAAAAACTCTTTAAAGTCATTTTAGATTCTAAACTTTGAAAAAATCAAATTTCTTAATTTCGTTAATAAAACTTCTCAGGAAAACGCTTTCCACTGTCAAAGAATTGTATACTTTGCTATATAAGTAAAGTAATATTTATAAATGTTAAAAAAGATGTAAAACAATAAAAACAAATCGGTAATAACACCTGATTGAAACTTTAAGATAAATCGCCGCATTGAATAAAAAAGAATACAGATTTAAAAAAATGAATATGAATAACTTCTCAATATAAACCTCAAAAAATCTTAAAAAGGTTGAAGTTTATTCTATTTCAATTGTTCTAAAATTTCTTTAACAGAACGCTCTATGTTATATTTTGATAAAACTATCTCCCTCGCTTTATTAACATGTTCTTTCATTTCATCTTCATGAGCCAGAAAATATTTTACCAAATCTTTTAACTCATACTTCGATTTAAACATAACAACCTCTCCATTCGGAAACAGTGTCTCAATATCTTTCTTGTACTCTGAAATAATAAAAATCCCCGACGCTGTACAATCATAGACTCTCGTCGAAACCCCATTTTTCACACCTGCCTGCATTAAGACAGGATATAACTTCGCACAATTACACGCTACATTTACTTTGTCAGCCGTAAGCCAGCCAGGTACATGATGCTTTTTTAGTTTTGGGAAATGATAAAATAAATCTTTCCAGTCATTCCCCCCGAAAATCTTCATATTAAAATCCGTCAGTTCATTCAGTATAGTAGCTCTTCTTATACCGTTGCCATTCAGGTAATAACCTTTTCCCACAAACAAAACATCACAACCATATTTATCTATATCTTCTTGAGAAGGATTCATTGGGAAAAATGTTTCCGGATCTGTTCCCATTGGTGAATATATTATATTCTTAACCCCAACTAATTTTAATCCATCTATCCAGCCCGTGTCATCTGTTATCACATAATCCGCAAACATTACAGTAAACAAAAAGAACTTCATCCCATGTATATAATAATTAGGATCATCACCGAGAAACACAGTTATTTTCGTTCCATTCTTTTTAAAGAGCTGAAGTGTTTCTGGAAGGATCCGGCAGTCATTATATATCATTATATTCGAAGGCTTTTCCTTGTAATATTTTTTTATGAATACCGAATTAACATAACTAAGATATTTTCTCTCGGCAGCGTTTCCCAATTTCCTCGGCAGCCGGTGAATGTATCCGCTTAATTTATGAATATATTCTGGAAAAGCATCATATATATTAGTATAAGATACATTCTTTCCTGCTTTTTTCAACGCCTTTGCGAAATATTTTTCGAAAGGACCGAGTCTTTGTTCACCCAGTACCCAATAAAGGTCATTAAGTGTCATCATTGAATTAATATTAATAAAAAAAGTTCATTCGATTTTTTTCATATCTTTATCTACAGCTTCACCCTCTATTTCCTCTTCTTTTTCAATTGGCCAGCTAAGATCATTCGCTTTTACAGTAACAATAGAAATCAGAGGTATAATCATAATTGATCCAGCCAAATAAATATCAGCCGTTATTATACTTCCTATAAAATATGCAAGAAAAACACTTAAAAAAGAATTCTGAAAAAATAAATCTTCCTGTGCAATTCTATTCGTGTATTTAAAAGAAGTATAAAAAATAAAAAATGGAAGTAAAAGACCTGAAATCCCAAAAAGAGAAATTAAATTAGACATTCCAACATCTCCAGTAAATGTTGAAAACGATTCCAGATTAAATCCCTTACCAATTAAAGGTGATTCAAGAACATTATCAAGCTGATCTTGCCAGAAAACAATACGCCCAGAAGCACTACTTTCTTCTCCAGATTGCAATTGTTCCACTGACTGCAAGCGGAGAGAGAATGCTTCTAATGCAGTACCCTGAAAATAGTAGAAATAAATTATCATTGCAAGAACGGCGGTTACTCCAAGAAACACAAATTTCCTTGTTGACTCCGTTCTGAGATTCAATAAAAAAAAGAAAATTAATGCAAGAGAATAAATAAAAATACCGGTTCTGGATAGACCAAATAAAACTGATAAAAGACAAATTAATATCATAATAATATTACTCACAGGTATAACTCTGATATTTCTTAATAAAAAATAAAAAGAAAAGAATAAAGCAAGAGGCATAAACGCTAACATCCTGTTCCAATTATATAATACCCATCCAAAATATGGTATATTTATGTATGTTCCTGCAACATAATATGTATTATTCGGATTGGCAATTAAATCAATCACCACCCTTTTTTGTGTAGTCATTTCATAAATCTGAAGTATAAACGCTAATATAATTAAAATAAAAATAACTCTGACAAATCGGATAGTGTTTTCCCGGGATTCATATAAATAAATTGCAAGATAAACGTAAGCAATGTAATATGTAAAATATCTAACTATTTTCACAAAAACGTTAACATCAAATCCAAAGATTATAGAAGAAAACAATGATATTAAAGTTATAAAACCAAAAATAAAAAAAATACGATTATATATATAATCCAATTTAACGTCATTAATCTTTCCTAAAATCAGGAAGAATAATATTACGAAATAATAATCCGATAGTAATATTGCACCAGCACCAAATCTGAATACTTCATACTGCAAACCATAACCGAACTGAAGGACCCTTGTGTTAAGTAATATAAAAGTTAACGGAAAAGTATATTTGTTTCTTAAAAGAAGCGGAAGCAATATTAATATAACAAGTATCAATGCTTTCTAAAAGTAGTTATTCAATTTAACTTTATTATTATACTCAAATATATTATTTATTCATTTCATTTTCATGTTTCTTTTCATATCAGTTATTACATTTATTTTCTACACAAATCTGTAATATCAAATCGAGAAAAATTAATTTAATAAAGATATTAAGAATTCATGTGATGTGATATGATTTAAACCAGCTGATAAATTGCTTGATTCCTTCTTGAAAGGAGACTTTAGGTATAAAATCGAAATCTTTTTTTAGATCGTCTATATCTGCAAAAGTTTTTGTTACCTCACCAGGCTGCAATGGCTGGAAATTTATTTTGGCTTTTTTCCCTAAACCTTTTTCAATTAGTTCAATCACGTCTGTTATCTTTACTGGAGTATTATTCCCTACATTATAGATTTTATAAGAAGCTATTGAACTAGACGGATCGGGGTCTTTTTCTAACCATTTGCTATTTCCTTTTGGAGGGTGTTCAACTACTTTAAGGATACAATCAACAATATCAGCAACATAAGTGAAATCTCTCCACATATTTCCAAAATTATAAACATTTATCGTTTTATTTTCCATTATAGCCCTGGAAAAAAGATAAACTGCCATATCCGGTCTGTTCCACGGTCCATACACTGTGAAAAACCTTAAACCGGTTACCGGAAAATTAAATAAATAGCTATAAGTATGTGCCATCAATTCATTACTTTTCTTACTTGCTGCATACAAACTTATCGGGTGATCAACGTTATCCTGTACAGAAAATGGCATTTTTTTGTTTAAACCATAAACACTTGAACTACTTGCAAAGATTAAATGCTTAACAGGATTGTGCCTGCATGATTCTAAAATATTTAAAAAACCATTCAGATTACTGTTAACATATCTATAAGGATTCACTAAACTGTATCTCACTCCTGGTTGGGCAGCAAGATTAATTACAATATCGAATTTTATTTTCTTAAAAACTTTTTCAACATTAATTCGATCTTCAAGGTCAATATTAATGAATTGATGATTTTCAAAAATCTTGCTGTTAAGAATTTTATTGTGTTTAATTCCTTTTTTTTCTAACCCAAGTTCATTTAGTCTCGCATATTTCATCTCTACATCGTAATAATCATTAATATTATCTAATCCTAAAACATAATCACCATTTTGAAGTATTTTTTTCGCTACGTGAAAACCAATAAAACCTGCTGTCCCGGTAATTAGATATTTCATTGTTAATTCATTTAGTAAATAATCTGTAGTTACGCAATTGTTGTTGAATACAAATTTCTATCCTTTAAATTTGTTTATTAATTACTTTATTTAAAATGTGCTGTTTTTATTCAAAAAAGGCATTTTTTAGTTTGAATCAACGATTAAATTGTTTGTATTAATGACTGCTGGGTTCCCATTAATGACTGCCGGGTTCCCATCAATGACTGTTGGGTTCCCATCAATGACTACTGGGAACAACTTAATCATTAAAACAAAGAACTTATTTCAAAAAACATATCGAAAAATAGCTTAGGAGACTTCCTTTGTTATTTTGCAGTCAAAATAAATCATTAATTTTTTTAAAAGCAATAAATTAAATTTACCTAAATTGACTTTTGCTTCAGATATTAATTAGGTTGTTACAAGTGATTTAATGGATAACACTTTAAATACTTCACTGAATATAATAATAATCACAAATATAACAATAAAAGTTACAAACTCGTTTACATTATAATAATTTGCAAATATTGGTAATACAAGTCCAATAAGAATAATTACAGTCATTTTAAGAATGAATGCAATATTAATCTTTGGGTCAAGATATTTCATAATGAAAGCGAAGTTAATGATAAACCCAGCCCATGGTCCTATTGCACCTATCCAACCTATAACAATACTCCCGTATTTTGGTATAAGAAGAATTTTCAGCAAAGGTATTAAAGTAAATAAAATAATACCAATTTTTAGACTGAAATTCTGTTTGTTTAAAACGATAATTGAATGACCGAACAAAATAAGAATAGTACTGATTGAACCAAAAGAAAACAATATCATATAAGGTACAGAATCAGCATAAGCCTGCCCAAACAAAAATAATATTATTTTAGCCGAAAAAATTATTAAGAAAGAACAAAGTATAATTGAAGAAACAAAAACAGGTTTGAAGACCTTTAGATATGTTT
Organism: Ignavibacteria bacterium; assembly: GCA_016783945.1. Taxonomy (GTDB): domain Bacteria; phylum Bacteroidota; class Ignavibacteria; order Tepidaquicellales; family Tepidaquicellaceae; genus BS750m-G4. The sequence goes on along the minus strand of JADHVP010000001.1, from coordinate 15,504 downwards.
CTGTAAATCTAACTTTCGAAATACTAAAATCTTTTGATAAACGAGGAAAAATTACTGAGAGAATTGAACTCCCAGTTAAAGCAACAACACTTTTGATTCTGTTTGCAGCACCTATAACAGCGAAATCGTGTTCCGAAAAGCCTAATAATTTGAGAATAGGGGCATCACTGTTTAATTGTATTGTAGTAATTATAGCTATTGCACCAAATATCCAGATTGCAGAAAAACTTTCTTTTAATTTATTACTATTAATTTTATAAAAGACTATATCGGTAAAAGAAATTTTTTCTCTCCGCAAAATTATTATGAATACTATTAAGAACCTTACTACTGAAAAGAACGCAGGAATGATCAGTATATAAAAATAATTAAACTCGGATAGGTAAAACAGAAAACCAATTCCTAAGACAAGAATATTTCTCAGTACAGATAAGTTTGAGATAAAAAATGCCTTCTGGTGAGCATAATGCCATGAGGAAAAAATCGTAGATAATCTATCCGAAAAGATAATTACTGAAGTAGTAATTCCAACAATTATATAAGGGAAGAAATTTTCTGAATATTTAACGTAAAATAATAAACCAATTAATAGTATTGAATTGACAATTAAAATCAGTTTAAAATAGTTACAAATGAGATCCCTTTGACCTTTTCTTTTGCTTAATTCTCTTGTCAGGTAATTCGTTAGTCCAAATTCACCAATAGCAAAAACTATCATGGAAACAGAATACCAAAATATGTAAATCCCAAAAAAATCCGTGCCCAACCATCTTGCAAGCAGTACACCCCAGAAAGCACCCACCAAATAATTCAGCCCATTAGACACTGACACCATAAGGCTGTTTTTAGCCAATTTTGGGATTCTAATCTTATCTTTGATACCCATGTGTTTCCATTTCTCCTAACAAATCCTTAGCAATTTTATCCCAGCCAAGATTATTCACTGCAAAATCATGAGCATGACTACCAGTCTCTTCTAAGAGTTTATCATTACTTATATATTTTATTAAGACCTTTACCGTTTGCTGCGGATCATCTCTCACAACTATACAACCTGATTTATTGGAATCAACCATTATTTTTGCACCGTCAAAATTTGTTACAATCAAAGAATTATTAAAATACATCGCCTCGGGTAATACATTGGGAAATGATTCATACCGTGATAACAAGCAAAAGATTTTCGATCTATTGTAAAGCTCATACAAATCCTTTTTATTTAACATACCATGAAAATGAACTTTTGATTTTAGCTCCGGATTCTTACTGAAATAATAGTTAATGAAAATATTGAAATCCTTCTCTATTGCACCTGCAATATGAAGTTCCCAATTAATATCCTTAGGTAATAGTGCAAAAGTATCTAGAAGAACATCCGTAGCTTTTTGAAAACTCCCGACCCGGGCAACAGAACAAAGTATAATATTTTCCTTCTCTCCAAAGTTCTTTAAGCTTGAACAATATTTTTTGATAAAATCAATATCAACTCCATTATGAACTTCAATTAATTTATCTCTAAAAAAAGAATATTTACGAGTAACAAAATTTGATGATTCAATATCTTCTTCACTCCAAAGATCAACATATCTCGCAAATTTCTTCTGAAGGAAATTTTTTATTTTTGTTCTGAACCTACCATCATTCTTGAACCAAGATTGTATATCTGGTTGCAGACCAAAATAATCACTTGGTCCGAAATTTAATCTCACAAAAAAGAAGCCCTTTGGATTTATAATTTTATAAACGAAGCCAACCGCCAAAGTATCCAGCTTAAAATGCTGCATATGTAAAACATTGATGCGGGATGCGTTTTTTATCACATATCTTATGCAGTTTAAATCAATGAATTTGAAGTTGATACTTTTCTTCATAAAACTCAGTCGAAGACCGGGAGTATATTTTAAATTCATATACTCACCATTTTTATACGAAACAACTTCACTATCGAATCCAAACAATTTTGAAAACCTGTATCCAATCTGACCAGGTTCTTTCATAACATGTACATTTTCGAAACAGAGAAATATTGTAACAAATGTTTCCTTCCTATTTTTGGTAGACTCTGTCATATTGGATAATTCTTAACACAAATATTAAGTTGACCTTCTCTCTTATGATTTTTGTGCAGATACAAATAAATAACTGCCGACTCCTGCCTGTATATCTCGTCTTGCTCTTTTCCATTCACCATATCTCAAATATTTTTTAACTATCTGCTTCGCTAACCAAAAACTCTTCGTATAATGATAGTAATTTCCAGACTGATGTGTCTTTTCCCTTAAGATATTTTTGAATCCTGCATTGTTTAAGAAATCTTGTAATGTAGATTTATTATATAATAAGGTATGATAAGGTGGATCAGACCACATAGTATATCCAAACATAATTTTATCTATTAAATCATCAATCCATGAAGTAGCAATGAATATATGACCGTTTGTTTTTAAAGCATCGAAATAGTTTTGATACTCCTTCGAGGGTTCATTTAAATGCTCAGCAACATCCCATAATGTAATAATATCGAAATAGTTTTTATATTCCGATACATTGTTTACGAAGTTAAGACCCTTTTTAATAATTTCTTTTTTTCCATACTCCGAGATTTCACTACCATAGGTTACTGCTTCAAATTCTCTAGCAACATCAAGAAAATGACCTTTTCCAGCTCCAACATCGAGTAATTTAAGACCCTTGATTTTTCCCTTTCTTTTTTCAATTGTTAATAGTTTTTCATAGGATTCCCTTAAGTTCCAGTAAAACTTCTTAACAAAGTTTTTTTCTTCATTATAGTATTTTTTAGAATATGCTTCTTCGAGTTCTTCATCAGTAGGCATCGGTACTAATTGAACAAGAGAACAATTCTTACATCGAAAATATTTATACCCCCTATCTTCTAAATATTTTAAGAAATTTATTGCACCGCAAAGTTTACATTCATTTTTCATTATTTTACTTACTTCGATTACTTACAATGAATTTTTTCCAGGTTTATAGTTGCTTTAAGATACTAACAATTAGCTAATCAAAGATATTTTTATTACATTCTAAAAAGAAGCTAACCGAATGATATAGGTTACAAACTCTAATTATTTTAGTAATATATTTTACTTTTTTCTTAAAATCTATTGAAAAATATTACTTTAAAGAAGTTCAGCAATGAATAAAATATAAGTAAAATAAAATGTTAATATAGATATGATAAAACACAAGAATTACAGAATAGAAAGTGAAGTGAGTCAATCATTTAGTTTTTTTACATTTCCTTTTCTTATAATATATAATATATTTTTACGTTCGATAATTTTTTTAGGATGTAACGTTTTTACTCATCAATATATTCTAATTTATTTATACATAATTAACTAACTAAAATAATAATAAGTATAATACTTCAATATTGCAGTATATTCTATAGTTAGCCCACTACAACGCAAAAGCGGCGATTAGCTTAGCGTACTCTGTGAACGAGGAGCATACAATGAAACTTAAACAAGCCATCAAGATTACCGCAGTAGTAATCAGAAATATTATTTTGGGCGGTAACTTAATTTCTCTTACCCTTGCAAAAAGTCCGAGAAGAATGATTGAATATATTTCGGAAATTTTATTCTTATACAAGGCTCTTAACTCAAAAAGGGGCATACCTCTAAGAAACGTATTTGAAGTGTTACCATCCAATGATTCTGTTAATGTTAAATTGGGAAATCTCACATCCGGTGGAAGTTGGTTCGGAGCACAAGCGTCATACACAGCTGATATACTCAATTTGTGTCTGATCTGTCAAATAATCAGCCCAAAAGTCGTGTTTGAAATTGGAACTTTAAGAGGTTACACTGCTTATCAGTTTGCACTAAATACGCCAGATGACGGAAAAATCTATACTCTGGACTTACCAAAGGACGAAAGCATTCAACTGACTTTACACACTACCCATTTAGACGATCTTCACATAAACTCTTACGCTAAAATGGAAAGTTATTGTGTTGAAAGTAGAACTATTGCTAAAAAGATAACCTGTTTGTTCGGTGATAGTGCTGTTTTTGATTTCTCACCCTTCTACGAAAAGGTTGATCTCTTTTTTATTGATGGTGCTCATTCATATGAATATGTCCGTTCTGATACGTTGAATGCGTTAAAGTGTTGCCATCCCGGAAGCGTGATAGCATGGCACGATTTCGGGCGAGTAGGAATTAATGGTGTAACAAAATGGATTTTAGAACTATCTAAAACGCAGAAAATATATTCAGTCCCTGGCGGTTCTCTTGCTTTTATGATAGTTAAGTAACCATTGAGAATGGCAACAACACTTTCTTTCCATAAGGCAAAAGACTGACTAACAACGGGTTGCAGCCAATGTTGCTATGTTGCACTCTGCAATGCGTTTGAACCCAACCATCAGGCAAAATCATTTTAACCCAAGAGTACGGAGTATGATAGATGAGTATAGAACATTCAGAGGTCTCGAAAGATCACGTCTTCCTTTGACTGTTATATCAAATGTTCCGAAGGAACACCTGCCTGCTGCAGGTGTTAGGTTAGCACGTAGCACCCCCCACGGGGGAATATCTGATACAAAAACAACATTACAATAAGATAATTGATAATCGGTAAAAAAACTTTTATCTTATATTATTTTATAAAGCAGTATATTATTTTATTTAACAATAATTAATTCGCGGATTAATCATTGGTTATTTGTAAATTAAAAACAGGAAAGCATTATGCTTAGAGAATCTATTAAAAAGAATTTTTCTTATAAGCAAAGACGCAAAATACGGCAACTTATTAATAATATTAAAGCAATTGGCTCCTGGAATAATTTAAATAGAATAGCAGAAATATATGGAAGCGAAACATGGGGAAGTCATTTTTATACACCTCATTATAAGTTACATTTGGGGAGATTCAAATACAGAAGAGTCAAACTGCTGGAAATTGGTGTTGGAGGTTACAAAAAACCTGCCAAAGGCGGTAATTCCTTAAGAATGTGAAAAAATTATTTTCCATTTGGTAGGATATTTTCTATAGATATTTATGACAAATCTATTCTTCAAGAGAAACGCATAAAAATTTTCAAAGGACATCAGGCAGATGAAAACTTTTTGAACGAAGTAATTAACGAAATAGGGGACTTAGATATCATTATTGATGATGGTAGCCATATTAATGAGCACGTTATTAAAACATTTAATCTGTTATTTCCAAAATTGAAAGATGGAGGAATTTATGTTATTGAGGATACACAAACTTCATATTGGGATGACTTTGGTGGTGATAGTCAGGACTTAGACAACTCTAAAACGCTGATGAACTTTTTTAAAAGCTTGACAGATACCTTAAACAATAAAGAATTCATAATACCCGGTTATAAACAAAGTTATTTTGACAAAAAAATCATATCTATGCATTTCTATCATAATTTGATATTTATTTATAAAGGTGATAATAATGAGGAATCAAATGTTGTTGTCAACAACCAATGGTAAATTATTTACAACACTCGATTGCCAAATTTTTGGCGTTTTTTTGCATTGTTTTTCAGAGGTTCTTGATTTATCAAATCAAACGAAGCGGAAATCATATTGACCATTTGCAATGACTCAGATAGGTAAAAAGGATCCAGACCATATCGTCTTGAAATTCGAAATCTCAATAAACACACTGATTGGTCGATGAATTGTTATTGAACTACTGGTGTTAGGTTCATCTAATTAAACCGAATACAAACAGGAGTGTGAATTTAGGATATTAAAAGAAACTTTTTTCAATGCTTCTTGCAGTTTAATACTTTTGAACAACTATAAAGTAAAGATAATCTACTCCCTCAAATTTTTTTGGGGCTTTAAGGATTTCACGTACACCGTATTTACCTTTTCCCCAAGTTGTTATCAGGTAAGGCATCTGAACAATATGAGCACCAAACGGATCAAGTTGATTTGCTCCGTAAGGTTCGTGGGATGAACCATGCTCAATAATACAAATACCTCCTGTTTTAATACAGCTCATCCATGCATCAAGGCACTTTTCTGGGTCATAACTATGATCGAATGAATTACTGTAAATGAAGTCCGTTGCATTTATCCATTCATGTTTTGTTTCATTAAAATCCCATTGAATTGTATATGGAAATTGTTCTGCAGTTTCTGATATCTCGGTGCCGATTACTTCACATTCAAGGTATTTCCTGAACCATTCCTGTTCCTTTCCCCTTCGTGTTCCATGGCAGATTCCAAATTCCGGTGTTCCTATTAGTTTTTTGATGTAGTCTGAAAGGAAAGCAATATTTTCTTCGATCGCCCAAACCAACTCAATCTTGACTTTGTTACCAGCTTCTTGTATTTGCCGATAAGTTTCGAAATCAAATGTTCCATCTTTATTTAAATATTTATAAAGCGTATAACATTGGCTCTTGTCTCGAATTATGGTAGAAGTTCTTTTAACATCAAGACCAAATATCGCAAAGAACCATTTAACAATTCTCTTTAGCATGGGTTATATTTCCTTATTTACTTTAAATTTTCTTACCGCTCTTGAAATGACATGATGAATTCCCGACAGTCCATTGGTTGTGGGGGGAACTCCATAAAATGTAAATGTCTTGCTATAGGTTTGGGAAGAAATACTTTTTTTAGAAACGTTATTATCTTTCCAATAAGCTAATATTTCTTCCTCTAAATCAGGTAATTTAATATTTTCCGGAAACGTTTTGTACATATCAATTTGTTCAAATTAAGCGAAAAAAGTATATAATTTGTATAGTAATATCAATGTATAATATGATTCAAAAAAGATAATTGACTTTGGGGGAAATGGTCCAAGTGAAAGGTTTTCGTGGTGGACTTCAATATTTAATAAAGAAAACAACTGTCTTGGAATATAATTTCCTTTAGGTGAAAAGATTATACCACTCACTGACTAACTTCTTTAACACATAATATTCCATAAGAGAATTTGTTTAATCCCATCAGTTTTAATAAAACCTGACTTATACTGCACACAAAATTTCCTAACTCACGAGGTTTTATCTTAGGAACAGCATAAATACCGCGTAGTTTTTTGAAACCGTTAACACCGAAAACTTTAAATCCTAACTTTTCCATCTCTTGTAACGTCCAACCTGATTTATGTTCCTGAAATGGATTGTCTACAGTCGCTTTCTGCGGGACGTAACCGTTCGGTGTATATACAACAACTTTTTTTTCGCAATTATAGTCATATCCTCTAACAACCTTAAGCCTTCGTTTTTTTCAAAATGTTCAATAAGGTCAAAGGACGTTACGACATCGAATAAATCACGATCGAAAATAGTTGTTATTTCTCTCGCATCTCCGAGGAATATACTCATCAAAATTATTATGTTCTTTAGACATCTCTATGGAAGCCTTGTGAAGATCTAAAGCTGTAATTTTAAACTTACGATCAACAAAATTTATATAGCTATCCTCTCCAGCACCTAATTCTAAGACTGTCTTAACGTCATCGAAATTTTTCTTTAATAAATTTAAAAACAGTAAATCACTAAATAACTTTTCAAAAAAAATCGCTTTTAAAAAATTCTTATATTTACTCAAAATTGATTGTCTTTTATTTTTTTGCTAAGGATTTTTTCGATCTTAAATTACGTACCAAAACTACCCAGTACGCTTTACGTTTCAAAACTATTAATGGATCAAATCGCAGCGAAACCCATAAATGCCACAATGACATTTTTTTCGACTGAAACTCATTAAGAACCCTATCTGCAACATGTAAAGCACTCCTCGAAAATTTCTTCTTGAAATGCTTTTTCATTCTCTTCTTTAAGTGTTTTCTTTTTTCATAATTAATAACAACCTCGAACATATTCCAGACATCTTTAGCAAGTCTTTTATTAAACCAGAATTTTGATTCGGCTTGTTCAGGATGAATCCTGTGAAAAACCAGAGGTTCTCCTAATTCAGCAATTGAAAACTTTGTTAAAACCCTAGGCCATAACTCTTCATCAGCACCCTCAATTTCCGGATCGAACCATCCTACCTGCTTTACGAAAGACTTCCTCATCATTACTGTAGAACAATAAATGTGCGAATTCTTTTGTGTTACAAATTCGTATACCTGTCCTTTTTGCCAGACCTTATCACTATTGCCTTTGGACTCACTAATCAGCTTACCTTTAGCATCGATAATATCAACAAGACCTCCCACTAAAGCAAAATCTTTATTATCATTTAAAAATCTTACGAGCTTTGAGATCACTTCACTATCATGAAAAACATCATCAGCATGTAATATATGAATCATTTCTGTATTTGCTAACTCAATACACTTATTCCAATTTCTTTGATAGCCCAGATTAGTCTCATTTCTATGCAGGGATATGGACTCACATTTTTCGTTGTACTTACTAACAATCGATTTTATCCTGTCAAACTCATCTTCTTTTGAATGATCGTCACAAATTATTATCTCGAAATTCTTATATGATTGCGAAACAATGCTATCAAGACATTCTCCAAGATACTTGATGACATTATATGTAGGAATAAGAATAGAAATCCTTTCCTTTATGTCGGGAATATTTTTTTTTATGTCTTTATTCATTCAACACCAAAAGTATTCGCTATCTTAAAAATACATATTTTCGTTTTAATAAAAAGATAACTCATAGCATTCATTTCAATTTTTTCTTCTGATTTCCTTTAAGAAAACTTTTAAGCTTAACTCTTTCTCCATATATATTCCCCGGATTTTTCTCCACAGTTAAACAACAAATCAATTATTGCACAATGTTCTTGAAACTCGCCCCAAAGCTGAGGATAAGGAAAATATTCCGGTTCGAAATATTCCAGCTCGACATTAGTTTTCTTCCATCTCCATTCTTCCATGTAATCTTTTGCTCGTGTACCTATAATATACCTATCCGCTCCAACACTTTCACAGATGTCAATTAATCGTTGTGTTGGGTTATCATTATCAATATTAAGCTCAGATAATTTTTTAAACTCAGTGTCATCTATTCCAAGTAACTTAGAAATGTTTTCAATTAAATAAATATTCAAATTTGCTAAGTTATCCCAATCTTTTTGATATACATTTTCGAAAAAATCTTCATAGCATTTGAAGTAAGGAGCTTTTGAATAGCACATCTTTATACTCTGCCAATGTTTTTGTCTCCAATTTTTGTTATTGTCTATTTCAACATCCATTATCCTTTGTCCAAACTTACCCTTGTGATATACCGGAACAGTCAACCACAGCAAACCATTTTGCGATTTAATCCTGTTCCTGTTATGATGGGAATTCTTTACGAACTGAGTATCATCCATAAATATATACAAATCAGCCCTCTTCACCTGGTGAAAATGTTTTCTTAAAAAAAGATAAAACGGCTGCATTATAACAACGTTCATATAACTACTCAAACATTCTTTTAAAATCCTCTGAGAAAACACTGATTATAGCAAGATCCTTATTTTGATTTAATGCTCTATCCAAAAATTATTTCAATTCAATTTTTTTAGAGAGGAAATGTCTTTATAATTTTTAAATGTTTTTTTAAAATAGAAATTGAACCAAAGTATTCTAATGTAATATAATATTTGATAAACATCCTTCATACCCAATTTGTAATGTGCTTTAATTGATTGCATGTTATTATGCAGAACATAGCCATATAGTGTTTTAATCCCTAATTTTTTGGCTTCTTCCACTGCTTTATTCCAGATGGTTTTGTATACCCCTTTTCCTCTTTTTTCTTTTAACACATACGCATCAATTAAACCAGCTTCGCTATCGTTTTTTAATCTTTGTTTAAAACCAAATTCTAATGGAACCTCTTTTTTATTTGCTAACCATAAAATACCAATAGTAGATTTTTCTTCTTTTATAATAAAACATATCAATCCTTTTGAAAACCAATTCATATACCTCTTTTGAAAAGAATCTTCTCGTTCTTGAATAATTTCCTTAAGATCATCAATCGAATTTGTTTGCACTATTTTAAAATTATTACTTGTTCTTTTAATTCCAATTAAATTAATTCTATATATATACAGCTTATCAAATTGAAAACTAGTATTTTTAATTATAAACTTAATTTTTCTAATAATCTTTTTCATCAAGTTTTAAAAATCAGATATAAAAAATCAGTTTCCTTAATAATGATAGTTCAACTTGTAGTTTATTACTTTAATAAGCTTTTCACAACTCATTCCCAAATCAGGTGATCTAATATCTCTATCGGAACTCTCCACAAGTAGAACAGGCGTTACATTATTTTCAGAATATCCATTCCTTACAGCAACACCGCAAGCAAACTCATACCTGCTTACCTTCACTGGACCGCATACATTATATATACCTTGATGATTTCCTTCGAGTAATCTAACAACTACTTCAGCAATATCATCAACTGATGTCGGGCATCTGAACTCATCTGTGAAAGCTTTATAATTTTCATTTCTTTTAATACTGTTTATCACTTTTTCATCCGCACCTCTAATCCCTGAAGGGCTGTTTCCATACACAAGCGATATTCTAAGAATCAGGTGATTGTTATGATACTTTTTTACGAGAGCTTCACCCTCCAACTTCGTTTTTCCATAAACCGTTCTGGGTTTTGCAACATCCTCTTCAACATAATCTCTGTTTTTATTTACTCCGGAAAAAATCGAATCAGTTGATAAAAAAATTCCTTTAGCTTTAAACTTATCTACTAGCATACAAATATCTTCAACAGCTTTAACATTCAACAAGTATGCTTCTTCAGGATTTTTTTCACATTCGGGTATTGAAGTTGCACCTGCGCAATTAATAACTACATTTGGTTTTACAAAATCAAAAAGATTTTTTAATTCTTCTTTATTCTTTAAATTATTTTTAAACAATTTAATTCCTACAGCATAGTCATTCTGAAAGTATGTTCCCGATACGTTGTAATCTGATTTCGTTCTTTTAGCTATCGCAGCTCCTGTTATCCCGCTCGCACCTAATATCATTATCGATTTACTATTATTCAATGCTTTATGCAATTATTTTAATTTCTATCACTTTTTTGCTTGCTGACCGATCTTTGGAATACCAAACTTTTTAATTCTGCAAAGGCATTACTAAAAGAAAACATTTTAGAAAATGAATAATCAATATTTTTAAAAGAACCTGATAAAAAGTAAAATGCTAAAACAATTGATCCGAAAGCTGTTAATGGAAGAACGAATCCAGCACCAGTTAAACCGAACAGGTTTATTAAAACGATTGAAAGTGACACCGAAAGAATTGCTGAGCTTGCCGTTAAATACAAATAATAAGTATATCTGTTCAACGCTATGATTATAAGACCCAAGAACATCAGTACTGACCATAAAATAATTGTAATTGAAAAAATCTTTAATATACTTACAGACTCGATGAACTTAGTACCAAAAAAAAGTGATACTATTATATCTGAACCAAAGTAAATAATAAACGCAAGAACTATTCCCGTCGTAAGAAAAGAATAAAAGAACAATCCAATTCTACTCTTTTGCAATTTTATATCACTTTTAAAATTTTTAAAAATATCCGGCATTAATGTCATGCTTATACCCTGAACAACTGCGAGTAATGCTAAGAATATTTTTAAAGGAACACCAAAGATACCGACTGCTTCCTCAGATACAAGTAATCCTAAAAGAAACGGTATAAATGATACTGTTAATCCTTCAAACTTCGCTGCGAAACCAAGCTTCGAAGAGTTCTTAAAAATTATAAGGTTTTCTTTTAAACTAAAATTAAATTTAAACTTATACTTTCTATAATATGGAATTACCAGCATTAAAGAACTTATCAGTGTCTGCAGCAAAGTCAGTAAAACCAACGTCTGAATAGTAGCCGAATAAATAAATATTATCAAAATAGAAATCACAAAAATAACCTGACTAACTAATTCGGATAAAGAGTTATAATATAATCTTTGATGTGCAAGATAATAATACTTGATCGAAAATGCCTGAAAGAAAAAACTTGCAGAATAAATCAATAGCAAAACATAAAAGGAATCAGGGAATAAAAAATATCCTGCGACAAATATAAATAGTATTGAGATCAAAGCAGTTATCAATCGCAAAGCCACAATATTATTGACAACTTCACTTGAGCTTTTCCTGTTAAATATCTCATTCGTTCCATAATTAATATATCCGAAGTCTACAAAAAAACCGAAATAAGAAAGAACTATAGTTAAATAAACAAACTGTCCATACCCATCAGGTCCTAAACTTCTTGTAATAATTGGCAAAGTTATTAGACTCAATAACTTCGATATTGAATCTATACCTAACTTTGAAAAAAAATTGATTATATATCTCAAACAATAATTTAATTTTTTATGCGATCAAACATTTAATAAATTCATTTTAGATTTTATCTTTTGCCTTTCACACGTTGCTCTCTCCACTTTGAAGCTTCTAAGATACTGTCCTTATCTCCTATATCAAACCAATAGCCATTGTGTTCTCTGTATATAACCTTTGTATCAACTACTGCATGACTAAAGTCTGTAACTCTGATATTATTCCTAACTATGAATGGTGCAATAACACCTTTGTTAGTTTTAAGAAAATTACTTTTATAATAATACTTACCCTCATCAACATTGTAACAACCCATCTGGGAAAGTTTTACCTTATCATTTATTATAAAAAGTGAAAAACCAATATCTGCTTTATGCTTTACGAAATCATTTATAAGTCCATCCGTTTTGACATTTGAAATATTATCGCTCGGCACAAGAACACCATTCTTTTTTGTTTTTGTTTTTTCTTTGATATACTCCCAACCTGAAAACATATCCGTAACAAAATCGGCATCCTGTATAATAGTTTTATAACCTAATGTGTTCAACCTTTCATCATTTTCTGTGTTTGTTAATAAAACAATTTCTTCGACAACTTTCGATCTTTCTAAAAGCTCCAACCCATATTTAAAAACCGGTTTATCATAAATTGGTATAAATGATTTCGAGATATAATTTGTAAGCTCACCTAATCTCGTTCCTCTGCCTCCGCAGAACAAAATCCCTAAAAATTCTTCCATAGCAACTCAGTACCTTTTTTACTGAATTTAACATCAAGAGTTATAAAATTTGGATAAAGAGTATACTTAATCTTCTTTTTAATATCTGGATCCTTCGCAAAAGCAAGAAAGAAACCTCCACCTCCGGCACCAAGAATCTTACCGCCCGTAACTCCTTTCTTTCGCAAACTATCATAAAGTTGATCGATGTAAGGATTGGTGGAGCTTTTATTAGTTCTCTTTTTTAAAAGCCATGCTTCGTGTAGTATTCTACCAATATCGTCTATTTTAGAATTTTTAGATTGAAGTGTTTTAAGAAATTCATACGATAGATTTAACAAGTTCTCGAAGTAATAGTTTTTGTTATCATCCCTGCTGTTATCTTGTAACTGTATCTGAATATCTTTTGAAGCTCTTGCTATGTTTGTAAATATGAGAAACAGTCTATCCTCAAAATCTTTAAGTTTAGGGTTAGATATTTTTACAGGAGTAACTTTTATTTTTTCTTTGGAAAAAGTAATAGAATTCAATCCTCCAAAAGCTGCTGCATATTGATCCTGACGACCGCCTACATTGCCTGCTTCGTGCTCTAATTTATAAGTTAGCTCTGCGAGTTTATAATTATCTTTAATCTTCTTACCTCTCATTTCCGAACAACCTCTTAATAATGCACTCATCATTGAAGAAGAAGCTCCGAGTCCGCTACCAGTTGTCATTACATCCGATGTGATCACAACCTCCGAGCCTTTGAACATTCCATAATGTTCGAGAGCAGTCTTTGAGTAAATGTGGCGTATGCGACTCGTGATCGGTTCTGTTTCAATCTCCGAATGATGTACTCTCACGTTTGAATCGAACATGTCTTTTAGTGATACATAGACATACAAGTCCGTTGTAGATGATATTACATGTCCGGGAACACCCTTCTCGTAAAATGATTCAAGGTCAGTTCCACCGCCCACAAAGCTAATCCTTAAAGGTGATCTTAAATAAATATGTTTTTTATTGAAAAGCATTAGATTTTACCTTTTATTAGATTATCGATATATCTTTTTGTACCATCCTCAACTGTTACTGTTGGTTTAAAACCTAATTGATTTGTTATTTTTTCTATAGCTGCACATCTCCTTCTAACAAGATGAGGATCACTTTCAACATGCTTTACATTGGCTTTTTTATCCATAAGATTTTCTATTATTGAAAGCAACTCCTTCAAACTTGTTTCTTTACCCGTCCCAACATTAAAATGTTCATTCTTCACATTATCATTGAACATAGCAAGTACGTTAGCCTTTGCTGCATCGTACGAATGTACAAGATCCATTGTTTGCTCCCCATCACCGTACATAATTATTTCCCCGCCTTCATGAATAGCATGAATCCATTTTTGAAACACCTGTGTATAAAATGCTCCCAAACCCTGCCTTTCACTGTAAATATTAAAATAACGGAAACCAACAAACGGGACGTTATGCGAAAAAGCCCATGAATGCATTAGTGCTTCTTTTGCAATTTTTGTAGCCCCGTAAAGCGTTTGATTATCAAAAGGATGATCCTCCGTAACCGGGACAACCCTTGGGTTACCATACACAGATGCTGAAGAACCATAAGTTAGTTTTTTAACACCATAGTCGGAACATGCCTGTATTATATTAAATGTCCCCTGTATATTTGTTTCGATTGATTTTCTGGGAAACTTATTTGAATCCATTATCATAAGTGATGCCTGGTGAGAAACATATTCCGGTTTGTGCTTATCGAAAGCATATTTCACCATTTCCCAATTGCCAATATCAATAGTTTCTAATTCGATTCTTTTCGAGGACAAATGCTTTTCAATATTTCTGAACTTACCGTTATAAAAATTATCAACTACTACTACATCATGTCCGAGTTCAACACATTGATCAACAATGAACGAACCAATGTTTCCAGCACCACCAGTAATTAAAATTTTATTTTTCATGTAAGACTTATTACAACCTTTCTATAATTTCTTAAAATAATACATTGAATCAGCCAGATGAACAGGCTTTTCTTTTTTATTTTCTAAAAACTCATCCGTAGCAACTTTCACTCCTGGTGTATCAATTCTTTGCTTATCCTCTATATCGTAATCATCAATAAAGATATGTCCTCCCAGTATAACTTTATCATAAAAAAATTCCAAACAATATTTTGTTCCTGCGTATTGGTCCGGATCAATAATAACAACGCAGAATTTATGTTCAGGTTTGATTGTTTCACTCAGTGTATTTTCGAAGTAGCCCTTCACAAAAGTTATATAATTATCAACTTTGTAATGTTTTGCTTTTGATTTAACATATTCAAGACTGGTGCTTGACAGGACTCCTTTTTTATAAAACACATCGCCATCTTTTATATTATCCAGTTCAGTTGCCTCTGGCATACCTTCAAATGAATCAAATGCATAAATCCGTTTGTCTGATTTAAGTTCTTTTAAAACGTTAGCAA
>JADHVP010000027.1 GCA_016783945.1 Ignavibacteria bacterium | reverse complement strand
GGACCGCCTGCATTGGTTAAAACACCTATTCTGTTTCCTTTCGGGAGGTTCGCTCTTTCGAAAGCTTTTGCAAGATCGAACATCTCATCGACAGTGTTAACCCTGATAACTCCTCCTTGCTCTAAAAGTGCATCAACAACCGTATCAGCACCCGCTAAAGCACCTGTATGCGAAGAAGCTGCTTTCATTCCCGCAGCAGTTCTTGCTGATTTCACAACGATAATAGGTTTAGTTTTACTGATTTCTCTTGCTAACTTCATAAATCCTCTGGGATCCTCGAATGATTCGAGATAAAGAGTAATAACCTTGATATCGTCATTATCTTTCCAGTACTCCAATACAATTTTTCCGGAGATATCAGCTTTGTTTCCTATGCTGACAAATTGTGCAAGTCGTATATCGCTCTGGCGAACAGTTCTTAACACTGCTGCTCCTAATGCACCACTTTGTGAAATAAAACCAACTTTGCCGTATAAGGGATTTACTTTTACAAAAGTTCCGTTTAATCTAACATCCGGACTGGAATTAATTATACCCATACAATTAGGTCCAACAAGTCTGATTTTATATTTCTTAATCTTTTCAATGAGTTGATTCTCTAATTCAATTCCTTCGCCGCCGACCTCCTTAAAGCCAGCTGTAATAAGTACAACTGCATTAACCTTTTTCTTCGCACATTCATCTATTGCTTGTAAAACAAGATGCTTCGGAACCATTATAAAAGCCATGTCAACTTCATCCTTTATGTCTGTAATAGAGTTATATGCTTTTATACTGTGAACAGAATCTGATTTTGGATTTACGGGAAACAGCTTACCCTTGAATCCATACGTAATAATATTATTTACCAATTCCCAGCTTAAGGAACCTTTCTTTGAGGATGCTCCTATTACTGCGATTGATTTAGGATAGAAAAATTTATCTATAACGGAATTCATTATTATTGAATTTAATTTTAAGATTAAGTGACTAGCTATTTCAAGCTTTACTGCAAATCACAAAAGCGTTTAATAAAACTTAGAATGATGAGGTAGACTAAAGAATATCTTCCAGCTCCTCTTCGGTTATTAATATTTCTCTCCCCTTAGCACCAAGATTTGGACCGACAATCCCGGCATCTTCCATCTGGTCAACAATTCTGGCTGCTCTTGCATATCCAAGTCTAAGCCTTCTCTGTAGAGTAGAAGTGGAACACTGTTGAAGTTTTAATATGAGCCTTGTGGCTTCTTCGAACATAACATCTCTTTCGTTATCAACTCCAAAACCGGTAGTTCTTTTCCCAACGATTGATGGTAATAGATATGGCTTCGAGAATCCTTCTTGTTTCCCGATAAACTCCACGATCTTTTCGCATTCTTCCGTTGAAATGTATGCGTTTTGAATTCTTATTGGTTTTGGAGTTGCAGAAGAAAGATACAGCATGTCACCATTTCTGAGTAATTGATCTGCACCTGCCATATCCAATATTGTTCTTGAATCAATCTTTGAAGCTACCTGGTATGCGATCCTTACAGGGAAGTTTGCTTTTATAACACCTGTTATAACATCTACCGAAGGTCTTTGAGTAGCAACGATAAGATGTATACCGACAGCCCTTGCCATCTGGGCAATACGTGCAATTGGATCCTCAATATCTCTTTTTGCTGTTATCATAAGATCAGCAAGTTCATCGATGATTATTATTATATACGGCATCATCCTGTGCTTTATTGTATTATTATCTTTAAGAGTACCCTCTTCATATCTTTGATTGTATGCTTCTATATTTCTTACACCCGCATTAGCAAGTTTATCGTATCTTTGCTCCATCTCAAGTTCAACACTCTTTAATATAGAAACAGCATTTGATGGGGTCGTTATGATACTTTCATTTACATCCTTTGAGGTTGCAAGGTAATGTTTTTTAAGTTTTGAATACAAGCTTAATTCGATCTTCTTAGGATCAATTAAAACAAATTTTAAATATGATGGATGTAATTTGTAAATAAGACTTGCTATGATCGTATTTATTCCAACACTTTTACCGGAACCAGTCGCACCAGCAATCATTACATGCGGCATCTTATAAAGATCCTCTACAAAAACTTCTCCGTTAATTGTTTTACCAAATGCTACCGGTAGTCTTTTGTTACTTTTTAAAAACTTTTGTGATGATAAAATACTTTTAACCTTAACAATCTGAGCCGTCCGATTCGGTATTTCAACACCTACAGTTCCCTTTCCCGGTATTGGAATTATCATCCTTATCCCTTTAGCTTTCATTGCAAGCGCAATGTCATCTTGCAGAGATTCAATTTTTGAAAGTTTCACATCGGCAGCAGGAATAAGTTCATAAAGTGTTACAACTGGACCGGGAGTTGCAAATACTTTTTCAATCTCGATTCCGAACTTTAACAACTTTTCCTGTAGAAGACGTCCGTTCAAATTGAGTTCCTCGTCAGGAATTACCTCATATTCCTCGGGTGAAGGTTCATCAAGTAAATCTAATGACGGTTGAACAAAGTTTTCAAGTTTTTCCTCAACATATTCTTCCTCACCGTTGCCAACCATTTCCTCAACTGATTCCGAATCATCCGAATACAAATCCTCTTCTAATAGTTTCTTCTCTTTAGAGGAATCGGATTTTACCGAATCGATATCTTTAACTTTTTTTTCAGTCAACGGAAGTTTCTTTAAGTCGCTAATTTCGCGTTCAGGTCTCTGGATTTCTGTATCCTTTATAGAGCCAAGATATTTCGATTTTAATATCTTTTCCCTCTCCCTTTCAATAGCTTCTTTAATAGAAATATCACCGCTCTCACCGCTTGATTTAAGTCCGATAGTTTCGTCTGATTTCTTTAATTTTTTTTCGAGTGACTTTTCTTTTAACTTGTCTTTCTCTCTCTTGAAACTCTCTATTATTCTTTCATACAAAAGTTTTGCTCTTGCGAAAGTCTTGGCAATATTCCTGTCTATTAGAAGCAGTATTACAATAAAAAGAAATAACAACAAAAACATAGAAGCTCCAACACTTCCTAAAGTCTGGTATAGTATCGTTGCGAAAAAATCCCCACTGGCACCGCTATACTTAGATGAAACAAAACCACTACCAAAGAGAATTTTTAAAAGTCCTGCAGAAGAAGACAGAACTGCCATTAAAAAAAATGAATAAGCAAAAAAAGAAAAGTGCTTAACGACAGATTTCTTCCAAACTATAAAAACTCCAATAATAATTAGTAAAATAGATATTATTAAAGAATAATAACCAAAAAATTTGTTTACAAAAAAATTAGATGTATAAGCACCCGCAATTCCGAGCCAATTATAAATTTCATATGTCGTATATGTTTCTTTTCGGAATATATTAAAGAAACTAATCCGCTCTAAAGTTGCCTGGTCTTTTGCAGAATAAGAAACAATTGACAGAAATAATAAAATACCGAGTAAGAAAATTAAAAACCCAAGAATCTGCTTTTTAACATCTAATGAAATACTATAATCTTCTTGCTTATTCGATCTTCGCTTTGTAGAATTACCGGATTTTGAATTACGATCTTTTTCGGATAATCTTGATTTCATTTTCTTATTCATGACAATGTCATCCGTTAATTAGAATTATCTGCTTCTGAATTCCCCAGGTTTATTTTTTTCATCTTAGCTTTCTCTAAATTTTCAGTTGCCATTTTCTCTGTTAGCTTAATAATTCCATCTTTAAATAATGGAAGAAATGGATATGAATCTACTTTAGAACAAACAGAAAGATCTTTATTAAGACCCAACGATATAAGATATTTTCCATGTTCTGTATTGCGAAGCATCTTTAAAATTTTCTTTGCAGATGGTATACCTTTCTCTAATACAAAACTTTTTGCTAATTCAATTGCAGCAAACTCAGAATCTCCAATAATATACTTGTTATCTTTAGTTTGTAATTTGTTAACTTGTTCTATTATCACACCAGCACAAATAACATCTTCCAAACAAAAATTATTTAACTTACCGGAACATATAAGAGTCACATCATCTTCAAGCAATTTTACACAATTAACAACCTCAGATAAATTTACAAAACATGCAATAACACAATTCATTGCATATTTTGCTTTCACAACAGAAGAGGTTCCATTCGTTGTACTAAATACCAAAACTTTATCCTTAACAACTTCTTCGCTGTACTCCAGAGGAGAATTTCCTAAATCAAATCCTTCAACTACTTTTCCGTTTCTTTCACCACATAAAAGAGAGTTACCAGTTCCTTTTGCAATCATTGCAGCAGTTGATACATTATCTGCCGGAATTATTTCTTTTGCACCATTAGTCAGAGCAATAGTCATCGTCGTCGATGCTCTCAAGACATCAATTATAATTACATTCTTATCTTTTAATACAAGATCATCTTTAATCAGTGACTGAGTAAGAATAACATTTATTTTCTTCATAAAATCTTTTCAACTATCCCTTTCCTCATTTTTTAAAAAATTCTTATTCAAATTATTTGCTTTTCGCAACATGCGGTGCAATCCAGGAAAAAAACGAACCCGGATTACGTGTTTGAATCCACAATGTGCCTGTTCCGTTAAATTCAGCAACAAGCCCTTCCCCGCTAAGTAATGTTGACTTTAAGCCGCCAACTTTTTTTACATCGAAAGTCAGACCATCTGTGAAAGCAACGATGTGCCCGGTATCACAAATGAATCTGTCATTTTCTAATTTTTTCTCAAATATAGCTCCGAAGGAATTCAAAAATAAATCACCTGTACCGGTGGCTTTAAGCATGAATAAACCTGTTCCTCCGAAAAAACCTTTCGCACCTGTAAATGAAGTATCAGTAACTACAGAAACAGAGCTGCACACATAAGAACCGGATTGTATGTACATTGTTTGATTCTGCAAATTAAATGTTTTATATCCCCCATAAAAGGAGCTGCAAAACCTATCTCCCCATTTCCCTGTCTTGCAATAAACTTATTTGTGAAAAAAGATTCACCGCCAAGTACAGATTTCTTCAAAGCCCCAAAGACTCCGCCTTTTGTTGAAGTCTCGATTTCAATGTTCCAGCTTTTAAAGACCATAGCTCCGGCTTCCGCCTGTATCTCTTCGTTCTCAGCCAAATAAACGTGCACTAAAGCTTCTGACGGTTGGAATAATATTTTATGCTGCATGTAATAAAAATTTAAATTTAAAAATATTTTAGTGTTTAGTATTAATAAACATATAAGAAAAACTTATATGAACGGTGTTTTTACAATTTGTGCTTTGATTTTTCTATCTCTTACTAAAATATTGATTTCATTCCCTAATCCATTCAAACCAGTTGCTACATAAGCCATACCTATATTTTTATTTAACATTGGTGACATACTACCACTGGTAACAAAACCAACTTTTTCATTATTAATAAAAACCTCAGCACCATGACGTGCAACCATACGGTCTTCAACAATAAACCCGACTAAGCTTCTTTTGATTCCCTCTCGTTTAACTTTTTCAATAACCTCTCTTCCGTTAAAATCACCTTTCTCTAACTTAGTAATCCAACCCAGACCTGCTTCCAAGACATTTGTTCTCTCATCCATATCGTTGCCGTAGAGCCTTAAAGCATATTCCAACCGCAAAGTATCTCTTGCACCAAGTCCTACGGGCTTTATGTCGAATTCTTTTCCAGCTTCAAATATCGAATTCCAAATCGTTTCGGATATTTGTATATCAGCTGAAGAATATATTTCAAAACAAACCTTCTCACCGGTGTAACCTGTATGCGAAATAATTACATCATGCCCTGCTATCTTACCAAACTCAAAATTATAATATTTTATCTGTGATAAATCTGTATCCGTCAATTTTTGTAATGTGGGTAAAGAATTTTTTCCCTGAACTGCAAGAAGTGAAGTTTCATCCGAAACATTTTTTAATTTCACATCTCCGAACAAATTATCCTGCATCCATTTAAAATCCTTTTCAATGTTCGATGCATTAATTACCAGCATATAATAATCACCACAATGATAAACAAGAAGGTCATCTACAATACCACCATCTTTGTAACACATTGCTGAGTACTGTACTTTTCCTTTTGATAACTTAGAGACATCATTCGTTGTGATTTTCTGAACGAAATCAAATGCATCCTTTCCTCTAACTTCTACTTCACCCATGTGTGATACATCAAACACTCCCACAGAATTTCTCACCGCCTTATGCTCTGCAATTATCCCTTCATACTGAACCGGCATTTCATATCCAGCAAATTCTACGAGCTTAGCTCCGAACTTCTTATGAATTTCATTAAACGCTGTCTTTTTCAATCTCTCTTAAATTTATTAAAGTTCATAAATACTATAACCACTTTACAGATTCAGCAATTTTAATTAACCGCCAAAATTTTTCTTCCAATCTTCCATAAACTTATCTAAACCAATATCAGTAAGAGGATGCTTAACTAACTGATTGATAACACTAAAAGGTATCGTACAGACATCAGCACCTATCTGTGCAGCGTCAACAAAATGCAAAGGATTTCTTATCGATGCAACCAAAACCTGTGTTTGAAAATCATAGTTACTATAAATATTCACAATTTGTGCAATAAGCTCCATCCCTCCAGCTGAAATATCATCGAGTCTTCCAACAAATGGGCTGACTAAATATGCTCCCGCTTTTGCTGCAAGTATTGCCTGAGAAGGGGAGAAACATAATGTGACGTTGGTTTTAATTCCTTCGCTGCTTAGTATTTTGACTGCCTTAAGACCTTCTTTTATCAAAGGAACTTTGACAACTATATTGTCGTGAATTTTAGATAACTCTTTAGCTTCTTTCACAATTTCATTACATGTTACTGATATCACCTCCGCACTAACATCTCCATCTACTATTTCACAAATCTTTTCAAGCATTGCTCTGAAATCTTTGTGACCTTCTTTTGCAACTAAAGAAGGATTTGTTGTGACTCCGTCAAGAATTCCCATATCAGCAGCTTCTCTAATCTCATCCAGATTAGCAGTGTCTATAAATATTCTCATTTTTATATGTTATTTAATTATTAAGAAATATTTCGAAAATAGTATTGATATTAAATTAAGCAAAGCTATTCAAATTATTTATAATTATAAATTCATATAATCATTCATTTATTTTTTTCCAGATAAAATATAGCGGTAAACCAATTAATACCAGTAGAAGTCCTATACCGGCATCTCTCGGATTTTGTATTATTGTAACTACCACTAAAAGAATGCAGAAAAGCACAAAAAACCCCGGAATCCATGGATAACCAAAAACTTTATATGGTCTGTGGACATCTTTCATTTTTTTTCTTAAAACAAATATACCAAATGCTCCTGAACCATAAAAAATAAACGATGCAAATATCAGCATATCCGTTAACTGATCGAACGTTCCGGATAAGACTAAAACAGAAGACCATACACCCTGTATTAATAATGATGTATGGGGTGTCCTGAATCTGCTATGACAATTCCCTGCTGATTTAAAAAACACTTTATCTCTTGCCATAGCAAAATATATCCTTGGAGATGCAAGGACCGAACCATTCGTAGTTCCAAAAGTAGCTATCATTATCAGAACAGAAATAAAAAATGCTCCTTCCGTACCCAAAAATTTTCTAATGACCTCTACTGCTATAATACTATTTTCTGTCTTTGCAATGTTAACAATCTCGTCAACGGGCATAATATATAAAAAAGTAAAATTTGTGATCATATAAACAACAATAACAATTGAAACCCCGACGAACAAAGCAATCGGAATATTCCTCTTAGGATTTTTGACCTCTCCCCCTAAATACCCGATGTTGTTCCATCCATCATAAGCCCAAAACGCACCTAGCATGGCTGCGAACATTGCTCCAAAAAGACCCAGTGAAGATGAATATTCTGTACCTGGGGCTTCAAGCAAAGGACCTGCATTTTCAATCTGACCACCGCTTATCGTTAAACCAAGAATAATTATTATTACAATCCCCAATACTTTTAGAACGGTGAAAACATTATTTATATAACCACCTATTACTACCCCGATGTAATTTGCCGCTGTTAGAAATATAATTGTTGTAATAGTTAGTGCTTTCACTCCAAAATTATCTAACGGAGTAAACAATCCGAGTATTGAAAAACTCTCTAAAGATCCACTTAACCTTGGAAGAGGCAAAATAGCATTTACCGATTCTGAAAAAACGTAACCAATCGAAGCAATAGAAGCTGATTGAATAACCGAAAAGCATGACCATCCATAAAGGAATGCAAATCCTTTCCCATACATTTTCTTGAAATATACATATTGTCCTCCGGGCTCTGCGATCAAACCGGCAATCTCAGCATTTGTTGCTGAACCGAGCAGTGTAATTAAACCGGCAACAAGCCAGCATATCAAAATTAATCCACCAGAGTTTAGTTCCCCTGCCATTGGAGCGATCTTTTTAAATATTCCCGAACCAATCATGGAGCTTATCACAATCATTAAAGCAGTAAACAAACCTAACTTAGTTAATAAACCGCTGGAATGGACTTTCGAATGTGTATTAGTCATTTAAGCTTTTATTCTAATAAGATTTTATTAAAAGGTGTGGATAATGCTTTATTAACTTTATCAGAATTACACTCAAGGAATCACTATCGGATATGTAAGTATTAATCTTAATGTTTCCTTTTCATTCTTAAGAGTATTTGTCTCATGGATTAATCTAAGCCAATATACACTTTCCTTTGCTTCCTTTCGGCTTATTTTACTTCTCATTAAAAAATCTTTTTTACTTAGTGATTCATTCGCTTCTATATAATTTGCGCCCATCGAACCTGATGCTTTCACAAGTTGCTTAGCATCCTCATAATTTGTAATTGTCTTTGGAAGTGTTTTAACAAAAAACCTAACATCTTTGGCAAACACAAAAGTTCTTTCCTCTAAATCATAAACAGGTTTTGAACTTTGGATTTTGACCATTGTTATTTATTTGAAATTTAGTATTTGTGATTTGATATTTTCATGCGAGTCTTTCAATCAGAATCCCTAAACAGTTAGTCAACAATCAATTAATCTTGTTATATCCTAAAGACAATAAAAAAATTGGTTCTTTTGTTTACTTAAAGAACACTTGTGCGACTTCATAAATATCAAGGTCGACAGTTTTTAACTGACTTATAGCTTCAGCTAAGGTTATATCTATAATCTTATTTGATTTCAAAGCACACATTCTTCCGAATTTATCATCCCTAACCATCTCGACTGCATGAACTCCATATCTTGTGCCAAGTATTCTATCGAATGCAGATGGAACTCCTCCTCGCTGAACATAACCAAGTATCGTAGCCCTGGTTGTAAATCCTGATCTTCTCTCTATTTCATCCGCAAGAAACTGCCCTATACCTCCTAATCTAATTCTTCCGAAATCATCCTTCCCTTTGTAAACCTTCATCTCGTCATCCGATATCTTCATCTCATCTTCAAGAAAATGAGCTCCTTCTGCTACGACAATTATCGAAAAAGCTTTCCCCCTTCTATAACGACTTTTCAACACTTCAATTACGTCATTAATCTTAGTTTTCTTTTCAGGAATAATAACAACATCAGCTCCCCCGGCAATCCCGGAATATAATGCTATCCACCCTGCATTCCTTCCCATAACTTCCAGAACCATAACTCTATGATGAGATTCAGCTGTTGTGTGGAGCCTGCCGATTGCATCTGTTGCTATTTGTACCGCTGTATCAAAACCAAAAGTATAATCAGTACCATATATATCGTTATCAATAGTCTTAGGAACACCTATAATTTTTACACCAGCTTCATACGCTAATTGTGCGACATGCATAGATCCTTCCCCGCCAATACATATTAAAGTATCGAATCCCGATCTTGCAACTTTATGAAGTAATGTATCTTTCCCGTTCTCTTGCATGAATGGACTAAATCTGGAAGTTCCAAGAATTGTACCTCCCCTGTCAATAATTCCGGAAACACTGTCCAATGTTAACTGTTTATAACTCTCATCAAATATTCCCTCCCATCCATTATATATTCCGAAGGTTTCAAATCCTAAATGATCTGCTTTTCTAACTATTGCCCTTACAACGGCATTTAGCCCGGGACAATCACCACCACTTGTTAATATTCCTATTTTCAAAATTTTACTTTTTTGGTGTTTCGTCTTTCACAGGGGGATCATTTGTCAGATACTTAAATCTCTCTTCAAACTCTTTAGTAGTCATGTTACCAATAAGTGCAAGACGAGCCACATTTTTTATTTCATCAAAGTCCTCTTTCTCAAGCCTGATCATATATTTTCTGGCGACATGATATACGTCGGAGTCAATATCAACTTCCCTGGTTTCAACTCTTCCTTTCTTGACGTTAATTATTTTCTCAAATTTTACCGGGATTAACTTACCCTTTTCAATTGTTACAATTGCTCCACTTTGACCGGATAAAAGATATCTTACTGCTGCATAACCAAGGTCCTGAGTATATTCACAATCGAATGGTATGGGAGCAAAGCATCTAAGTTCATAACCTATATCTTTATTTGTTATCGTAACATCCAAACCTCTTTCTCTCAGTCTTCCCCTGACCTCATCTTTAGTTATCCTGCCGATATCAATTTCGGATAATCGTATATTTCCGTGAGTATCTGATTCAAGATTAACATACGGATGGCTTTTTAATTCATCCGGGTCAATCCTTGTAATGATGCCTTCCGCAAGTATTGCAACTCCGTATGGATGTCCAAGAGCCATTCGCTTAATAATAGAGGCTTCGAGTATATCGCAAACAGTTCCAAACTTTATTGTTTTGTCTCTGAATTCCTCTCCGATAACTGTCAATGTAGCTCCAGCTGCTTTTCCAATACCAAGAGCGAGATGACCTGCTTTTCTGCCCATCGATACAACATAGTACCAGCGTTTTGTTGTACTGGCATCCATCATTAGAGATTGCACAATATTTACGCCAAAATGCCTCGCTGTCTGATAACCAAATGTCGGCATATCACCGGGAAGAGGCAGGTCATTATCGATAGTCTTCGGAACGTGTGCAACTTCAATCTGTCCACCGGCTAACTTATCAATCTTGTAAGATGTTGTTGCTGTATCGTCACCACCTATTGTTATAAGGTAATCAACAGAAAGTTGAGTCAGTGCTTTTATTGTGGCATCAAGTTTCTTCTGGTCAGTAGTAGGATTTTCTCTTGAGGTCCTTAAAATACTCCCCCCGCTGAAATGAATCCTGGAAACATCATCAATTGTTAATTGTTTATAATGGGTTGAATCACCTTTCGCAAGCCATTCAAAACCATCAATAATTCCTAAAACTATTAATCCGGAATTAATTGCTTCGATAGTGATTGATCTTATTACACCGTTAATTCCTGGAGCCGGACCTCCACCGACAAGAATTGCGAGTGTCTTTTTATGATAATGGTCTTTATTCATGATGATTAATGTAAAATTATATACTCTTTAATTTTCTAATTTAAAATACTTCTTTTATATCTTGTTGAAATAAATATCATTGCTAATAAATAAATACATCCGCTTAATATAAATACAAATTTAAATCCTACTATCATTGCTAAAATAATGCTAATCACAGTTCCAATTACTGAGAAGAAACCATTAATACCCCATGCAAAAGCGATATACTTCCTCTCCGAATCCGGAATTAATGAAAGACCGATTGGAAACGGCATGCCCATGAAAAAACCAATTGGAAATATCAAAGCAATGGATACCAGGATTCTCCCAGCAAGTTCAAGTCTAACTAAGGAAGCAAAAATAACAGGATTGAGTATACCAAGAGCTATAGATAATATCGCAATTATTATAAAAATTAAAATTAGCCTCATCCTGCTTTTACCTAAAAACTTAAACGAAAACATACTTCCAAATCCGGCAGCAATTAGCATCGTCGAAATTACAGTCAGTAGCGTTATAACGGGCTGCCCAAGAAATAAAGTGAATTTCTGAATCATTGCTATTTGAAGCATTATAAAAGCAATTCCAAGACATGCAAAATAAAGCAGGTATTTCTTCTCAAACTTTGAAGCAGAATCAGAACGCATAAACCTTAGAGGGAACAGTAATAATAATCCCGCGACAATGATAGTCTGAACTAAAATAATCAGAAGAGTTGTCTCTGCCACAGGTCTGTCTTTTAATGCGAGTATTCCTTTATCATCCTGTGCGAAGGTCTCTTTCATCCCTATCCATGTTAAATTCCCAAACCCGATATTATTATCAAAGAATGGTTTGTCATCAGTCGCTGGATATATATTGGTTTCAAATTTTTCTATTTCACTGTATATATTGTCTGATTCAATAAGCTGTTTATAAATTCCTTCCTGCCTCGATAAAGGATCATATTCTATATTAAGACCAAGAGAGCTTGCCTCGTTCCTGATATCAATAATATCAAATTCGTCGAATCCATCTTTTTTGTAAACAACTCCTGCCATGAAACTTTTATCACCTTCGAATGAAGTCGGCGGTCGCGTGAATATAATGAAATCCTTTTTACTATTTTCAAGACCTCCGGTCAGTTCCTGCCTGACAATTTTCAAAGTTGTAATTAATTTAGGAATCTGTGTCTCAGGTCTGGAGATATATAGGACTCCATCATTTTTTAAATGAGTTAAGTATTCTCTCACCGCTTCTTTTGTCAGGATGTAATTTTCAACGAGACTCATTGCACCACTCGATACAGCAGATGATGAAATAGTATGAGCAGAGATTATGACATCGTAAGCAATCCTCTTACTGCTGATGACCGACCTTGCATCATCAGTTATCAATCTTACATTTTTGTTATTCTTAATTAAAGGACCAGTCCAGATTACTAATTTATCGCTAATGAGTTTATTCAGAATACCATTTATCTCTACACCAA
Organism: Ignavibacteria bacterium; assembly: GCA_016783945.1. GTDB lineage: Bacteria > Bacteroidota > Ignavibacteria > Tepidaquicellales > Tepidaquicellaceae > BS750m-G4. The sequence continues at coordinate 18,207 of JADHVP010000027.1, read as the reverse complement.
CAATGTCTTTTGCATTGTAATACAATCCTGTTAGTATTTCTCCTCCTCCAGCAGAACCTATTATAAAAACCTTTTCAGCCGAATCTTTCAATACGTATGCAAGATTTGAAGCATCGGCTGGTTTTGTCGGTGGTGGTAAAGTTTTTACGTTTGGAATGTTTGTAGTAGCATTTCCTTCGTCTATTATTGCAAGGTAAACATCATAACCATCAGGTGATGGATCTTCGTCCCGCATTACATCTATCTTTGAGAAAGTATTCCATTCTGTTAGTATCCAAAGTTCAGGACTTCCTTTTATATAGTTTGCATATATCTTATTTGATGAAACATTTATCGGGAATCTATTGTCTTTGTCAATCAGGAATGAGAAACTAATACCCATCAATATTATTGCAACAGTAACAACACTCTTGTGATTTTCATAACCGAATATTATAGCAGATATAAACGCAAAAGCAGAAACAAATATTATTGTTCCGTTTCCACCAAACTCCGGCATTATCAAAACGAATGCTATACAGGAAAGCCCTGCACCTACAAGGTCGAAGAAATATAATTTTGACACCTCATTCTTAAACCTTGTGAGTAAGATTGAAATGATTAATCCAGAGAAGAAAAATGGTACAGTAATGAGTAAATAATAAATTGGTAAATAAAGAAACTGAATTCCATCAGTCAATAAACTAAATGGGTCGAATGGAATTTTATTCATCAATAAAAAACATACAACTATACTAACGCCGTATATTATTGACAGCCATGTTAACAACAAATCCGGTTTCATTTCCCGCAATTTCTTGCTCATTGCAAGCACAACACCGCTGATACCAAACCCAAGTAGCGCCACACTGATAATCATGAATGCGAAATGATACCAGAGTGAAACAGATAAAACTCTTGTTAAGGTAAATTCAAGTAACAGTGTAGAAAGAGATACAAAGAAAATACCTGCATAATAAGAATTTTTTATGTTCTCGGAAGTGGTCTTCAAACGGGAAGCTTTCATCAATAAATAATTTTTAATAATACGAAATGCAAATTATAAATAATAATGTTCTTATAATATTCAATAATAATAAATACAGATTGTTGTAAATAATATAATGAAATCTTACGGAATATCCAAAAAGATATTCACGAACATCAGGACTCAAATTCTTTGTTGTGTAAGAATTTCAAATCTCTCAGTAAAGGTTCCAGCTTGTCCAATTTCAGCATATTACTGCTATCACTTAATGCATTACGAGGATTAGGGTGAGACTCAATAAAAAATCCATCGACACCTACGGCAGCGGCGGCTCTTGCCAAAGGTGCTATAAATTCAGGCTCTCCGCCACTCACTCCGCTGTCCATGGAAGGCATCTGTACTGAATGAGTTGCATCAAATATAACCGGATAACCAAATTTTCTCATAATCACCAAACTTCTCATATCCACAATAAGATTGTTATAACCAAAAGTTGAACCTCTTTCTGTTAACAGTATTTTCTTATTACCCGTATATAATACTTTTTCAGCCTGGTATTTCATGTCGTATGGTGAAACGAACTGTCCTTTTTTCAAATTAATAATCTTTCCCGTCTCGCCCGCACTTTCAAGAAGATCAGTTTGCCTGCATAAAAAAGCCGGTATTTGTATTATATCCGCGACTTCCGCCACGAAACCTATCTCGAGCTCGGCATGTACATCCGTTAAGATGGGAACCTCAAATTCCTTTTTAACATCTTCTAAAACTTTCAAAGCTTTGTCAAATCCAATACCTCTGAAAGACTCACCCGATGTCCTGTTTGCTTTTTCATAGGATGATTTAAAAACAAACGGAAGTTTTAATCTCATTGTGATTTCTTTTATCCTTTCACAAGTCTTAAACACTACAGACCTGTTCTCAACCACACATGGACCCGATATGATCAACGGATTCTTGAGGTTTTTTAACTTCAAATCTTTTAAAAAATATTCTGGCAGCATGACGTTAATTAAATTATTTTTGTAAATAATGTTGTAATTTTTCTTTCTGTTCACTCTTATTAAACCCTGATTTATTGTATTTCCCTTTTAATTTTCTTTGTCTTAAAGCTTCGTACAAACATACCGCAACAGTGACGGAAACATTCAAAGACTGAACCATACCGTACATAGGCACAATGAAATTCCTGTCGGCAAGATTTTTAACATCATCGGAAACACCTTCATGTTCATTCCCAAATACCAATGCGACCTTCCCTGTAAGATTGAGTTCAAAGAGCGAACAATTTTTCTTTGAATCAGAAATATACGTCGAGTATATCTTATACTTTTCTTTTCGCAGCTCTTTGAAGCACTCCTGAACATTTTTGAATTTCTTTAGCTCTATCCATTTATCAGCACTTGCCGAAGATACTCTCCCTACTTTTGGAAACTTACACGTGTTATAAACAAGATATACAGTATCGATACCTACAGCATCAGCACTTCTCAGTATTGCGCCTACATTATGAGGGTCGTGTATATTTTCAAGAACAATCGTAAAATACTTTTGTCTTTGAGAAACTACTTCCTGAATCTTTTTAAACCTTTTATCCGTCAAATCTGTTAATGTTTTTACTACTAAAAATTAATTAAATATGTTACATTATACAACTAACAAAAAATTTATTGAAATGATAGGAAACACTTGCAATTACGCATTCAGGCAATTATTTATTTTATTGTTTTTGTTTACGACAGGAACCGCAGTTGCTTCGGATTATCCGGATGTAAATGATGACAAGTCCCCCAAAAAAGAGAAGAGAAACAACTGGGGGCTAAGTTTTAATTACACAGAAAAAGGTTTCGGTCTCTCTTCAAGTTACTTCTTACCTGTATGGGATGACACCGACCTGTTTATTAATCTGCTTGTTTCAGGTGTAACCGACGATAGGGAATTAGAACTGTTCGACCCATACACAGGAACTTCAAGCACGATGGGGAAAGTCAATAGAGTTTTTATGATTCCCCTCAGCATTGGTATACAGAAATATATGTTTAAAGATGATATCGAAGGGAGCTTCAAACCGTTAGTGAGTGCAGGAATCACGCCTACACTTGTGCTTACAAATCCCGCTGACAGAAGTTTTTTCACAGCATTAGGTTACTTCCAGCCCGGCTTTGCATTCGGAGGTTTCTTAGGAATCGGAATGGAATACAGGCAAACGAAAAATATCTCGGTTAACTTTCATGCAAGATATTATTACCTTCCTGTCATTGGTAAGGAAATTAACAGTCTGAAAGATACTCCCATCAAAGACCTTGGCGGTCTTCAGTTTGTCTTTGGTGTGAATTTCTTGAGGTAAGTTTACTCTTTTTTAATTCTGCTTTATTATTTGGTAACATTTGTAGTGCTAACTTTACCTGTTTCTACTTCCCGTACACGGCACAAATCTTTGGCGTGTTATGCCTGACATTGGTATTTGTCCGTCAGGAGCAACTCCTGCCGGGCACAGAAAAAAGATAAGACTTCGTTATTTATTTATATTAAGTAATCTTCGTGGCTTTAAAATTGATTCTGATAACTTTATTTGATGTTCAAATAAATTTAATTTTTCAAAGTGATCTTTAAAATTATTCTTTATAAGCTTTTCAAAAATTTCAGAATCTTTTGGAATTTTCTTTAAAATTTTCTTTGTATTTTTTAAAAATTTATCAGAATTAATTAGAAATTTAATATCTTCCTTCAATTGATATTTTTTATCTTCAAAAATTGATTTAAATATTGATAACTTGTTCATAAGCTGATCATTAGATGATTTACATATATTAATTTTAGATTTAGTTTTCTTGTAATAATATCCTTCTAATAATCCAAATAAATTTTCGAACGATATTTTAATTTCGTAATATAATTTAATATAGATTGTCATTAAATCTACTTTTGATAAAATGAAATTATTAATGAAATCATTTAAACGAATTTCTATTTGCTCATACTGATCCTTTTGTTTTACAAAATAAATTAAATCATAGAAGTGATTAAAGTATACAATGTCCTTAAAATCTTCAACATTTTCTCTATCTATAAAATTTGATAATTCTACTAGTGGAGTATCTAATTCATAAAATATATTTAATAAAGTGTTAAGATCATATAAAAGACCATAAGATTTGTAAGTTAAATTGGTAATCTTTCCTGTATGAAAAAATCTGTTTCTTTGATTGGGTAAATAAAATTCATAATAATCAAAAGTGTATTCATGATAACGATAATATTTTCTAAGAGCATTAACCTTATCAGGTAAGGAGAATCCTTTATTTTCGTTATATACTAATTCCACCATTTCAAAGAATATTCCTTCCACTTGTGTTAATGCTAATGCGTAAAATCCATACCATTTTTTCTTTCTGAATAAGTACTCTAATTCTGTAATTATTTTTTTTCTATTTGAAAGTTCAGGAAATTTTGATATCCTATTATTGATATTTTTAAATAATTTATCTAACGGTAATATTTTATTTAATTTTGAATAAAATAACTTATATCTTCCTTCATTGTATATTGATTCAAGATAATTACTTTCTTTTATAATTAAATCATTTGGAATTTTATGTCTGCATTTATTTATTTTTTTCCAATCGAAATGTTCTATATTTCTTTTAATCAAGTGTCTATATGGTGGAAAGATAAGCCAACTCAAATGTAGGCTACGTGGCAAAGGACTTATTTTTGAAAATTGTATTGCCCGATCTTCCAATTCGTGTATTAAATAATTTACCATTTTTTCTTTTTCATTCAAGCATCTTTTATAAAATTCAATATATACTCTTTCCATTTGTTTGCGTGGTTTTTGATTCTCAGATTTAAAAGCTATTACGCATTTTTCATGTTCATAAGATTTAATTAAATCATCAATCGTTTTTAAATCATTTTTTACGATTTTTTCTAATTTTAATTTCTCGAAATAAGGTAATTTTTCTAAATCCAATATTTCGGAAAAATAAGTACTAAGAAAATCATCACCTTTATTAAATATCCCAAATAGCTTTAATATCTTCTTGCATCCATTTTCGATACTTACAGGTTCAGAAATATTTATAGTATTCTTCTTGAAATTAAAACACTTTAATGAGTGAAAAATAATTAAATTTTGATCAGTATTAAAAAGTATATCCTTATCAAGAAGCTTATATATTACATCCCTCACATCATTCAAATTAACCTTATTACTATTTAAATCAATAAGTTTAATTTTTTTTGGCTTTGTAAAAAACCATGCTGCCGGAGTAGATAGTTTAGTAGCAAATTGTTGAAGAGTAGAACTTAGTATGTCTTTTTGTGTTTCTTCCATAGTTTTTAGGATCAATTAAACATCGAATTTATATATATCGTATCGAAAGATTTATCGGCAAATCATTCAACATCTTAAGACAATCACCCGAATATATTGATTGCGTTTTTCAGTTGGTAAGAGGTCATAATGTAATTTAAATTTCTCTTTTTAGTAATGGTGAATATTGAATTATTATGTAAGTTCCATCTCCAACTTCCGTCTTAGTTATCAAATTTTTGTATGCAAGATTTTTCAGTATTTCTCTAACTAATATTCTTGGTATATTTAATTTTGTACTTAAATCATCATCAGTTTTAATATTCGAATTAATAATTCCATTTATTATTTTGGTTTTAAATTCATTAATATTTTTAAACTTAATTTCTAAATACTTCATTAAAGCATAATCATTAATTTTATATCTATAAATAGTTCCATCTGATAAAGAAGAAGTTTCAATAATATTTTCAGATTCCAATGCTAACAAAGATTCATTAAAAGTCTCATTATTAATATCAAATTTATTAAAACTATTAATAAAATCATTTTGGATAATTTGATAAAAAGGATCTTCTAATAATTTATCGCACAATTTTTCGAAAACTAAATTATCAATATCCGTTAAGTTAAAATATTTTATAGGTTTTATTTTTGTGTAGTCTGGAATATTACCTAATACAGGTTTTTCGTATTTTCCAAAAATTGAATTGGTAATATCTTTAAATTCTTCATCATAATTATTTAATGATTTTATTTTTATCCATTTAATAATTTTAATACATTCTGGAATTTCACAATCATCAATTATTACTGGTATCAATTTACTTTTTTCATTTACTTTTTTAATAAATCCTGCATTTAATTCTTCTTTCACCCATTTACTATTAATGCTAAAATTTGATAAAATAACAATAATAGCTTTTGCATTTTTTATTCCCTCATCAAATATTTTTTCAACAATACTATCTCCCGGAAGCATTTCCCATTTATCTAACCAAGCATCTATTCCTTTTTCTATTCTTAAACGTTCAGCAAACTTGTTTACGAATCTCTCTTTATCTTTTGAAGAATGACTTATAAAAACTTTTGGATTCATTTTAATATACCTTTCTTTAAAATAACCATTCCCAAAACAAAAAAGACTCCAAAACATGAAGGGGTTCAAAATATTGAACCCCTACAACTTGCTCTTTTTATACTTACTTCAAAAATCAAAATTCGCCTGCCCCTATGGGCTAATCCTTGTTCATTATTCTTTGCGTCTTTGCATCTCTGCGGTTATACCTTTTTCTGGATGACTCATAGGATAACCCCCGCTCAAAGCATGCGGGTATTACATTAAAAAGTCAATATTCACTTTGTATTATTCACTATTTATTATTCATTTGCTCTTTACCCAATCATCTCCTTAAACTTTTCCTCACTAATCACTTTTACACCAAGCGATTTTGCTTTATCGAGCTTGCTTCCCGCATCTTTTCCTGCAGTAGTATTTACACAAACAACTATAAACTTTCAAAAGAAATTTCTGGTAGAGAACAATCCAGTTTACAAAAACTTATTTGTGAATATTTAAAGGTAATTATTATAAGAAGATATTACCCTTCACCAAATATTAAAAAAAAGTCCAAAGTAACATTTCATCAACTAACACTACATTTTATACTTCATCATTAGAAGAAAATCTGACGCAAATCTGACGTAACACCTGACGCAAATCTGACGCAAATCTGACGCAAATCTGACGCAAACATCATTAATCAATGATAGGATTCACTTCAATTAAAGCAAAATTATCAAAACAATCACAAATCAATTACGAGCGAATACATAAAAGGTGGCTTTTCCTTTACCTTTTCTTTCAATGATATTTAGATCTATTAATTTACGAAAGTCTGTGTTGGCTGTTTCTCTGGTAATATTAAACTTTTTCATCGTATCTTCACTGGTAATTCTCCCATGCTCTTCGATGTGCTCAAGAATTTCTCGTTGTCTTGTTTTAAGTTTAGACAGTAATTCTGGTTGTATTTTAGACACTTGCGACGATGATTTTTCCCGTCCATATAAAGTTACAACAAAATATCCATCCACAAAATTAAAATCAGGAGAGCGAAGTTTATACTCTTTCATGAGAGTACGCATATTTGGAATACCATAACCTTCTTTTTCCATTAGTTTCATTTTAAAGGCTGCATGAGCTATTCTTTGATTTCGTCTAACAGGAGTAACATCAAAGGATTTAACACGTTCTATAGTGTTAGGTGAGAGAAGATGTCCAGGGCTCTTTATTATGATTCTATCTTTAAACATTCGAAATGAAATATGAGCACCAACCGTATAATCTCTATGAACAAGAGCATTAACTAAAACCTCTCTAATTACTTCTACAGGATATTCAAAATCCCTATCAACTCTTTGATAGTTTTTAACTTGTGGTACTTTTGCCACATGCTTCTTGTAAAATTGCACAGTCTTAGTAACCATATCAAATAGTGGTCCGGTAATGATCAATCGACCATTCCCAACTATTTTATTGAGTGATATTCCATCATCAGGTGTTCCGCTAAAACATTCAGCAGTAATTGAATGTTCTGGAAGAAAGTGACCGGGATCATCTCCGAAAAGTACAATACCACCTAGAGTAGGAACATCCCTATTATTTCGTTTAACAAGAAATTTAGATCTTCGAAAGTCAGTCCATAATTTTAGAGATGGAATTTTATAAGCAAGTTTTATGAAACTCAAATATTTTTGTATAGCTTTATTTGAAAAATCTTTTGTATTTGCCTCGGTCACAGGTCTTTCTTCTTCATGAGAAGGTCCTTCTAACCTATCTGATTTCGTCTTTGCTTTTGTCATAGTAAGTACCTTTTTTTTCTTATTGTTTAACATAAAATTTATAAAATCCTCGTTTCTGTTTCGAATATCTTCAGCAAGATCATCATCAAAGAAATCAACTTTTACACCATGTTTTAGCAAATAAGATACCCCAATGTTATATATATCAGGATTAGGATCCCGTATACCAATTACTACTCTTTCGATACCTTTATCAATTATCCATTGTGAACAGGGTTTCTTTGGTCGATTTCGTATTGTACAGGGTTCTAATGTTACATATAATATACCACCAACTGTATCTTCATCAGATACTAATTTCCCAAAAATAGTAAACTCTGCATGATCCCCAGGATTGAAGTTACCACGATGAGCCCTAGCAATTTCGCATCCTTCTTTATTAACAAGTACAGCTCCAACTAAAGGATCTTCTTTATTAGTATGCTCTGATTGCGATTGAAGCATTTCATCAACAGCAATTTCCATAAACTCTCGATCCTTCTTACTTTTCATAAAATACTCATAAACTTATTACATATTTCGATTTCCTAATAACCAAAATTTAGAATACTAATTATACATTTTAATGTTTTCTAAAAAATCAATATCGTAATAGATTCTCTATTTACACAATTTTGAAGTATCCCTGTCAACATTCATCATTTAACATTTATCATTCTACATTTCTTAACCACATAAAATTCTTAATTTCTTTCAGTATTTCTCAACTCTTTACTGATTATTACTTACCCCACCATCTCCTCAAACTCTTCCTCACTAATCACTCTAACCCCAAGCGATTTTGCTTTATCGAGCTTGCTTCCCGCATCTTTCCCTGCAAGAACATAATCTGTCTTCTTGCTTATAGAAGATGTAACCTTTCCACCAAGTTCCTCTATTATTTCCGATGCTTTGCTTCTCGTATACTTTTCGAGTGTCCCCGTTAAGACAAAAGTCTTGTCCTTAAAATTTTCATTAATCTTCATCTCACCTGAGCTTTCCATCTCGAAGTTAAGCCCGGCTTTCTTCAATTTATCTATAAGCTTTATACTTTTTTCGTCTTTGAAAAAATTAAACAGGCTCTCGGCAATCTTTGGACCAACCTCGTGGATTTCATTTATCTCCTCTTCTCTTGCAGAAGATAGTTTCTCCATTGAGCCAAAATTATTTGCAATTAAGCGTGCAGTTCGGAATCCGATATGCCTAATCCCGATAGCAAACAAAACTCTATCGAATGGTTTATTCTTTGATTCCTCTATTGCATTCAAAATATTTTCAACACTCTTCTTCCCAAATCTCTCCAGTTTAACAAGTTCTTCCTTGTGATTCTTTAGACTGTAAATATCGGTATAGTCTTTTATGAATCCTTTATCTAAAAATATTTCTACAATGCTTTCACCAAGACCTTCTATTTCCATCGCATCCCTGCAAACGAAATGCAGTATCCTTCCTTTAATCTGTGCGGGACAAAAATAATTAACACAGTAGTAATTTACTTCATCCTCTGGCTTCTCAAGCTTTGAATTGCAAACAGGACATTTACTAGGAGTCGCAAACTTCTTAGATTCTTTAAACCTCTTATCTACGATAACCTCGACGACCTTTGGTATTACATCTCCGCCTTTCTCTATCTTAACGTAATCGCCTTCCCTTATGTCTTTTCTTTCGATCTCATCGAAGTTGTGCAGAGTAGCTCTCGAAATTGTCGAACCGGCAAGGAAGACAGGTTCAAGGTTTGCAACGGGTGTGATTGTCCCAATCCTACCCACCTGCAATGAAATGCTTTTGATTTTTGTGATTTGCTGCTTTGCTTTGAACTTGTAAGCAATCGCCCACCTGGGAGACCTCGATACATATCCCACCTGCTCCTGCTGTGCAAGAGAATCTATTTTAACAACCACACCATCGATCTCATAAGGTAAATTGTCTCGAACATCTTCTATTTCATCACAAAATCTTTTCACTTCATCAATTGTACTTACTTTTTTAAAATGCTGATTTACAGGAAACCGTAAGTCTTTTAGAATATTTAAACTTTCATAATGAGAAGTTAATTTCGTATCAGCAGTTCTCAAATAATATGTAAAAATATTCAAAGGACGTGACGCAACAACCTTATTGTCTTTTAATTTTAGTGTTCCGGCAGAAGTGTTCCTTGCATTTGCAAAGAGTTTTTCTCCTCTTATTTCCTGCTCTTCATTGATACGCAGGAAGTCATCTTTTTTAATAAACACCTCACCTCTTACTTCAAAATCTTTATATTGATCCGACCTAACTGAAAGCGGAATTGCTCTTATCGTTTTAAGATTATTCGTTACATCATCACCTTTGGTACCGTCACCTCTTGTTGCTCCAAGAGTAAATTTTCCATTTTTGTAAACCAATGAAACTGCCACACCGTCAAACTTTAGCTCACATACATACTCATACTTCTGATCTTTGATTAAGGATTTAATTCTTTTATCAAAATCTATCAACTCATCGAAATTGTACGAATTAGAAAGAGACAACATTGGGACTTCATGCTGAACGACTTTAAATCTTTTTGTTGGTTCACCCGAAACTCGTTGAGTTGGAGAATCCTCTGTTCTGAGTTCCGGATATTTCTCTTCCAGCTCAATTAGTTCTTTCATCAGCATATCATAAGTATAGTCTTCAATATCGGGTTCAGCTAACACATAATACTTATAATCCGCATCAACAACCTTTTCTTTCAGAGAATTTATTTTCTTTATTATTTCAGGCGAGGATTTCAATAATGTGAGTGTTTATTGAAAAAGATGTTTTATCTTTTACTATTTGACTATTCCATTCTTTGTGAGCTTCACTCCCCTCAGTACCTTATCTGTAAATTTCAAAGTATCACCATTAAGTACAGCCATGAACGATGAAGTATTATTTGAAGAAATAACAAAAAACTTTCTTGCCTTCCAGAAACCGAGTTCGTTACTACTGTAATCTGCTTTCTCGGTTTTTAAAGAATCCGTTATAACTGTAATTGAACCATTTTTCAAACTTGTTATTTCGAGTGATAGAGAATCGCCCGTTTCTTCTAAAAGAGATGCTTCAAGTTCCCGGGCTTTTCTGATTGAGTCAGCTATTTCTTCTTCAGAACGCTTACCTAACAACTTCCTTTCACTTTCTTTAACAACATCATCGAAGTTCTGCCTTACAATCTCCATCTTCTTTGTTGAAGAATCATTTATTATTAACTCGGTAATCAGAAAATATACACCAACCAAAATTAAAAGTATTAACAAAGTCCATCCAATATTCTTTAATACTCTCAGGCTGATAACAGGAGAATCTGATTTTACCAATCTCCTACCCTCAGTCTTTTGATCGTATGAGACTGTTTCGATCATCTCTTTTCTCTTCGTTTTGGTTTCTAATAAATCTATTTCTTCGCTCTTATCTTCATCCTTTTTTGATACTTCTTTACTTTCATTTTCTTTCTTATCTTTTTTAATTTTATCGGGAACCTCCTCGAATGTATCTGCAAATTTATCATCGGTATCAATGGTTTCTTTATCTTCTTCGATTTCAGGTTTTGTCTTTGGATGGTAGTTTCCGCTTTTTGCTAAATTATAATCATGTATAACTTCGTTTTCATCCAACTCCAAATATTTTACATATTGTCTTAAAAATGCCCGGATGTAAGTTTGAGGCTGGAAAGTAAAATCACCTTTTTCCATCTTCTCAAAAATAGATATATGCAGTTTCGTTTCATTGGCAATTTCAATAAGAGATATTTTTTTCTCTTCCCTTATACTTTTTAGATCGTGAGCAAATCTTTTAAGCATTTGTTCTTTTAATTTAATAGCGTTAAGTTATTATAATTAAAGTAAATTTTAAAGTTATATTTCTTTATAGATATGAATAATTTATTAAATTTATTAATTTATAGATTAAAGAATTTGTAATATACATTACTTAACTTCTAATGAAATACAATTACCTGTCGTCGAACTATGAAAAATTAATTGATGAAATAAAAATAAAATGCGACAGATTAAAAAGAAACTTTGAAGAAATAAAGTTAGTTGCTGTAAGTAAAACATTTCCACCTGGACAGATACTGGAAGTAAATAAACTCGGTCATAAAGATTTCGGTGAGAATAAAGTTCAGGAGCTTATGAGAAAATATGACGAACTAAAGACTTCTGATATCAACTGGCACTTAGTTGGTCATCTTCAAACTAACAAAGTTAAGTACATCATAGAATATGTTTACCTTATACATTCAGTTGATAGTTTTAAATTAGCATTGGAAATTAATAAGCGGGCAGAGGAAATTAACAGGGTAGTTGATATTCTTGTTCAAGTAAACACAAGTAAAGAGGGACAAAAGTCAGGCATTGAAATTAATGAAACGAAAACGCTGTGTTCTGAGATCGCAAAGCTTAACTGTATCAAACTAAAAGGACTCATGACAATTGGGAAGTTCACAAACGACGAGAAAATTATTAGAGAGAATTTTAAATCATTGCGAAATTTATATGAAGATTTAAAGCCCTATCATCCCGGATTTCAGTTTTTATCAATGGGAATGACATCGGATTTTGAAATTGCACTCGAAGAAGGTTCGAATATGTTGAGAATCGGCAGTGCAATATTTGGCGAAAGAAATTACAATTAACAATTTAAATAAATTATAAAAATTATTATGAACTTATCATCATCAGATATAAAAAAGAGTGACTTTAAAAAAGTTCTCAGGGGTTATGACCCAAATGAGATAGAGGCATTTCTCGAAACCGTAAGTTCACATTATGAAAAGCTCGTTATCGAGAACAAAAACCTGTCAGATAAAATTAAATCACTGCAAACCGACCTTGATATATATAAAGAAAATGAAATGAACCTGCAAAAAGCAATTGTAAAATCCCAGGAGCTTGGAGCAGAGGCTTTACAAAATGCCAAGAAAAAAGCAGAGATGATAATAAAAGAAGGTGAACTAAATGCACGAAAGTTTAGACAAGACGTTGAGGAAGAAATCATTAATAAAAAGCAAGAACTCGATGAGATTAAACTAAAAAACGACAAGTTGATTGGCGATGTAAAGAACTTTCTGAATGATAAACTCAACGAGTTGGAAGAATTCGTAAAACATCAGAAGGTTCTGAAGATGGGATTGACATCACTATCTGAATCACTCGAAGAGGAGAAAGAAGAAAGAGATGAAGATTTTGAAGACGAATCCACAGACGAAGAACCAAAACAGGATATGAAAAAAGTTTCGATAAGTTCTTTCGATAAGGATGTTAAGGATAAGCCTTTTGATGACAACTTTGAAGTTAAATAATATTTGATAATCTCAGTATACATTTTATATAAATGACTCCACATCATACTTTAGCGAAGGAGTTTTTAAAAGCAAAGACAGGTCATAATTATCCGATAGGTATAATTTTAGGCACAGGTCTCGGGGGACTGGTAAAATATATCGACATAGATTTCTCTATTGAATACTCTGATATACCACACTTCCCTGTGTCTACTGTTGAGTTTCATTCAGGTAAATTGATCTTTGGAACACTATCCGGTAAGAGAATAGTTGCAATGCAGGGAAGGTTTCATTACTACGAAGGTTACAACCATCACAGGGTGACATTCCCTGTTCACATTCTAAAAGAACTTGGTATTAAATATCTTCTTGTATCGAACGCCTGCGGAGCACTTAACCATCAATTCAAGAAAACAGAGTTGATGATTATTTCTTCACATATCAATTTACATTTTGATACACCTTTGATTGGTTTTAAAATCGTGAATCACAAAGCTCCAGCCCAGTTTTATTCAAAAGAACTTATTAAACTTGCAGAAGATATCGCAATTGAAAATGACATCGATATTCGTAAAGGCGTTTACGCTTCAGTTCAGGGACCGAACCTGGAAACAAGAGCGGAATACAGAATGATAAAAAAAATCGGCGGGGACGTCGTTGGTATGTCTACAATCCCGGAAGTAATAGTTGCACACAAGCTCGGGATAAAATGCCTTGGAATATCTATCGTAACAGATGAAGGTTTTCCTGATACACTTGAAGTGGCTAACATTCAAGACATTATTAAAGCAGCAAGTGTTGCAGAACCAAATTTAACACTTTTAACACAAAAACTCGTAGAAAAATTATAAACTAAAAATAGTAATCAAAAAATAATATACCCTAAACACCATGACAGAACAAAGACAAAGAATTTTAGAATCGGTTGAGTACATCAAAAAGCACATGCCGAAAAAATTTGTCGCTGATACCGCATTATTAATTGAAAACGATATAAAAATTGAAGACGGTTACAAAGTTTTATCAAAAATTGATTATGATAAAATCCCACCTGCATTTGAGAATAATGATTTGAAAAAAGTTGGTAGCATTCTGTTTGTGAAAATAGGACAGAAGCCGTTTGTAATTTTGAAAGGACGATTTCATTATTACGATGGGATTTCGATGAGGGAGCTTGGTCATGTCATTTATGTTCTGCAACAGTTAAACATCAAGAAAATTATTTCAATTGATGAAGTTGCCTATTTGAATCCCAGGTTTCAATGCGGCGATCTTGCTTTAATTTACGATCATATAAACCTCATGGGAGATAATCCTCTCATTGGTGAAAACGATGACGAGCTTGGTTTGAGATTCCCCGATATGAGCAATGCATACGATGTAGAACTTTTCGAAGTTGCTTACAGTGTTTTTCAGGATAATATGATGAAAATGAATGAGTCTGTATTTCTTGGAGTAATAGGACCTGAAAGCGAAACCGAAGCCGAAGCGAGATTTTACAGAGAGATTGGCGCCGATGTTGTTGGATATTCACTTGTTCCCGAGGATATCACGGCTGTTCACAGTAATATAAAATTTCTTGGTATAGGATTAATCACACGTGAACTTATAGCGGATAAAATGATAGAAGACGAATCAACTGAGGCAGAAAAAGAAAAGCTAAGAAAAAAATATCTGAAAAAATGCGAAATTGATTTGAATAAAATTATTGGAAGTATTGTTAAAAAAATCTGACTTCCGTTGTTATAGTATTTTCCTCCCTTTTTTATTCTGTGTGTTCGCCAAGGACAAATCAGCTTAGGGCATAACCATCATAGCAAAAATATAATCTATATTAATTATGGAAAAATATCAAACCATCAAATTTGAAACAAAAGATCAAGTTGCTACTGTCTGGTTGAACAGACCTGAGGTACATAATGCTTTCAATGAAGTTATGATCTCTGAAGTGATCGATGTCTTTGAAAACATAAATACTTTGGAAGAAATTCGTGTGGTGGTTATCAGAAGTAATGGAAAATCTTTTTGTGCTGGTGCGGATTTAAACTGGATGCGTAACGTGGCGAAATATTCTTACGAGGAAAATTATAACGAAAGCCTGAATGTTTCAAAGTGTTTTTACAGAATCTACACATGTAATAAACCGACTATAGCAGTTGTTCATGGTGCTGCAATCGGTGGGGCAAACGGTTTTATTACTGCATGCGATTTTGCTTATGCAGAAGATGAAGCTGTGTTTTCACTCAGCGAAGTGAAAATTGGAATCATCCCGGCCTGTGTTTCACCTTACGTTGTAAAAAGAGTTGGTGAGTATGCAGCAAAAGAACTCATGATCACAGGAAGACGCATAAATGGTAAAGAAGCGGAGGCGGTTCATTTAGTTAATGGAGCTATTAAAAAAGACGAGTTAGAGGATTATGTGAATTCAATAATTAAAATTATCATAAGTGGTGGACCGAATGCAATATCGAAATGCAAAGATCTAATCTTTAATGTATCCAATAAATTAACTCTCGAAATAGCCGGTGAATACACGGCAAAAATGATTGCTGATATCAGATCATCCGATGAAGGACAGGAAGGTATGGCGGCTTTTTTAGAGAAAAGAAAACCGAGGTGGGCAAAATAAAAATCCCAAAAAACAAATTCCAATCTCCAAACAAATTCAAAATTCCAATAATCAATGCAGGACTGCAATTTAGAATTAAAAATTTAATTATCATTTGTTGTTTGAATTAGGAATAAATAGTTGACATTTGGAAACTCTGTAAACACAAAAGCACAAGGAGTCAAATCAGATTATTCTTTCTTAACCATTCATCATTGTATGCAGTACTTATATATTTAAAACCTGAATCAGGAAAGACAGTTATTATATTTGCTTCCTTGTCTATTTTTTTAGCAAGCTGAACAGCCCCCCAAATGTTTGCCCCGCTTGAACCGCCTGCAATTATTCCTTCTTCGAAAGCAAGTTTCTTCATCCATTCGAAAGCAGTTTTATCCGAAACCTGAATCATGTCATCAAGCAGATCGAGCTGTGCCGTTGCTATTAAAAATTCATCACCCAATCCTTCGATTAAATATCTTCCCGGTTTAACCAGCTTTTTATTCTTGAAATATTCATAGAAGACAGACCCAAACGGATCGATTCCAATTATTTTTATTCCGGGATTTTTCTCTTTTAAAAACTTTGCTGTACCTGAAATTGTACCGCCCGTCCCGACTCCTGCTATAAAATAATCTATCCTGCCTTCAGTCTGTTCCCAAATCTCAGGTGCAAATGTTTCATAATATGTTTCGTTATTATCAAGGTTATAGTGTTGATCTACATAATATAAATCAGCATTTTCTTTTGCTATATTCCTCGCAAGATTGTTATACGAATCCTCTCTTTCCGGAGGAATCGATGCGTCAACTAAAATCAATTCAACTCCCAGGCAATTCAAAACTTCAAGCTTTTCTTTACTCGTACTATCTCTGATTACAATTTTTAATTTGTAACCTTTTTGTCTCGCTATGATTGCCAGACCCATAGCAGTATTGCCTGATGAATTTTCTATAATTGTATCTCCTGGTTTCAACTTACCATCGCGTTCTGCTTTTTCAATCATGTACTTAGCAATGCGGTCTTTTATACTTCCGCCGGGATTTGTAAATTCCAGCTTTGCAAAAACCTTAGATTTCAATCCACGAGTGATGTTGTTTAATTGAATTAAGGGAGTGTTGCCTATTGCGTCTAATAAATTCAAGTTAGTTTCCTTATAATATTTTTGGATAATAAACATGTAACACTACAGAGAAAATTTTAAATATTAAAGTCATACTTTTAAAAAATTGAAATGCTTAAATTTACTAACTCTTTTTAAGAATTCTTAAACAGTTATACAATGGCAGAGCGTTTACAAATTCCAAAAATGTATAAACTCTTTATTGGGGGTAAATTCACAAGAACCGAATCAGAAAGATACTACGAAGCAAAAAACCCAAAAACAAAAGAAAAAATATGCAATGTATCGCTTGCATCGAGAAAAGACCTGCGGAATTCCGTAGTCGAAGCAAGGAATAGTCTGAGCACATGGAGCTTGAAAACACATTATGAACGGGGTCAGATTCTGTACAGGTTTGCAGAAATGCTCGAAGGAAGAAAAGAGCAATTCATCGAAGAGATTTACGTGTCCACTAAACAAAGCAAGTCACAATGCAAGAAGGAAGTCACTACCGCAATCGATAGAATGGTTTTTTATGCAGGCTTCTGCGACAAATGGATTCAACTATCTGGCACAGTAAACCCGGTTCAAAAGGGTTACTTTAACTTCTCGATTCCAGAACCCACAGGAGTTGTCGGGATAATATTACCAGACACATTAAGTTTTCTACCGATAGTTTCGCGGATTGCTGTTGTAACAGGTTCCGGAAATACATGCATAATATTAACTAACGAAAACTCTCCTCTTCCCTCTTTAACTCTCTCAGAAGTGATTGCAACAAGCGATTTTACAGCAGGGACGATTAATATACTTACCGGTTACAAAAAAGAACTCGTGAGCCATTTAGCCGGACATTACGACATCAATGCAATCGACTTTTGTGAGAATACAAATCAAAACAAAAAGCAAATACAGGAACTTTGTGCCAACAATGTGAAAAGGTTTAAAGAATTAAAAGAAAACACAAAATGGGACTGGTATGATGATAAAATTAATGAAACCCTTTATGAAATAGAGAAGTTTATAGAAATAAAAACAGTCTGGCATACTATGGGAATGTAAAAGTTTTCGTTTGTTTTCTATAGAGTCTTAC
>JADHVP010000026.1 GCA_016783945.1 Ignavibacteria bacterium | reverse complement strand
AGCAAGTTATACTTATTACACCATCTGTATTCAGCTTATCCCAAGATTCTTTGAACGCTTCTTTCGTAAGTATAAATTGTTCTTTAAGTGCAAACAGACCTGATGAACCCCCGAAAGATCCAACGTCCGGAAGAACGATCAAGTCATACTTTAATGTATCCGTCAACAAAAATGTTCGTGACTCCATATTTTCCAACCTAACTGATGGATTATCAAATACTGAACCGATTTTTTCAGCAAACTCATTCTTAAGTAAAATGGGAATAATTGGATTGGATTCAACTGCAACAACCTCACTCACATTGTTTTTTAGAGCTAATACAACATCCTTTCCTGTTCCTGCATCTAAGATTAACGCTCTTTCTCTTTTTCCAAGGGTATAAGCAAGAGCATTCGTTGAATAATCCATTACGGAAGCAGTATCTGCCTTATCCCAATTTATTGTTGGACCAAGCCAATCTCCATTTACAAAAATTGCACTCTTAACGGGCACTGTTTCTTTATAAACCAAGCTCAATCCCGGCGCATATCGCATGGTTGGGGCAGAAACAAGCTCTATTAATCCATACGGACTGCTCTTTACTGCTTCAGTTTTAGAACCGGGAAGGTCAAGTGTCTTTCTCAAACTTTTAAATTCCGATAGAACTAGTTTAGGAGGATTAAAAATTACGACAGCTATAATAACCATAGAAGTACATAAAGAAAGTATCATATATCGCCGATGCTTTTTTTGTATAATCAATGCTCCTGATATAATTGGTAATATTGCTATGATTGCAGGCAATTCATTGGGAAGAAATATCCAAAACAAACCTATTATGAGAATTCCACCGGCGCCCGAGCCTATTAAATTTGCAAAATACACTTTCCCTATTTTATCAATATACTTTGTAAAGATTAAACCTATCGGCAGGGCTCCCAGTAAAAATGGTATGATGAAGAGAAGATAAGTTAAAAAAAGTTTATAAACATTTGTATAATCAGAAAACAACAAAAGCGAATCAAACCTGACAAAGGAAAATTGCGAAAAAATAGTAACTGTTGCCATTGTAATTCCAGATAAAAACATAAGGAGGGGTAAAACAACATCGAATCTATCAAGCAACCATTTCTTGAAGATTACTAAAATGGTACCCGCTGCTCCAAAACCCAACAGTGCAACAGAGATTACCATATAGGCAAAGTGGTACCATTGAACTATCGAAAGTGTTTGCATTAAAACTAACTGGAAAGCGATAATCGATGCGGACAAACATCCCAATGAAAACAACATACGCTTTTTAAAAGGAGGTGACAACATTAATCACTCCTTCTAAAGGGTACAAATCGAACCGGCAACATGTTCTCCGTGGTAATTTCATTGCCTTTCTTTTCAACAAGCATTAACATTTGAACCATAAAGGGAGAGCCGATTGGAATTATCATTCTGCCTCCGTCCTTTAATTGTTCCAGTAGTGGTGGTGGTATATATTCTGAAGCCGCAGTAACAATGATCGCATCGAATGGGGCATTTTCTTCTATTCCATAGTATCCATCGCCAATCTTTACTTTAACATTTATATATCCGAGCTGCTCAAGTCTCTCCTTTGCCGAACTTCTTAATTCAGGAATAATTTCTATAGTAAAAACGCTATCTACTATTTCTGCTAACACTGCAGCTTGATACCCCGAGCCTGTTCCTATTTCAAGTACTTTATAACTCTTTTCCAGTTTTATCAACTCTGTCATATACCCAACTATGTATGGTTGTGATATTGTCTGTCCATAGCCAATCGGAAGAGGTCTGTCCTCATACGCAAAATTGACCTGGTCTTTTGGAACAAACAAATGTCTTTCAACTTTCCGCATTGAATTAAGAGTTGCGCTGTCTGTTACTTCCCGACCTTCTATTTGTTTATTTACCATATCATTTCTTTTTGATTCGAATGAAATCACCAAACCTTTTTTTGTATCACGTTCGCAAGAATATATAACGATAAATATAAAGATTGAAAATATGAGGATTGATACTTTCATGTCTGACAAAATATACAAAATTTACCTATTTCTTATTTTCTATCAAATCCCAAAATTTCCATAAAATAATTGAAAGTTAACTTTGAAAATGTTATGTTTTAAAATATTTTATAATAATATTTTCCCGCACATGAAACTATACGAAC
Source organism: Ignavibacteria bacterium (assembly GCA_016783945.1). Classification (GTDB taxonomy): domain Bacteria; phylum Bacteroidota; class Ignavibacteria; order Tepidaquicellales; family Tepidaquicellaceae; genus BS750m-G4. The sequence goes on along the minus strand of JADHVP010000026.1, from coordinate 29,171 downwards.
TCTTAGTGATCATTTTAGTATCCATCGTTTTAATAACGTCATATTCTTGCGATGATGTTGCTGTTAAAAAAGTAAACGATGACACTGTAAACTGCCCCAAAAGATGGCTCGTAACAAATAATGATTCTGTAAGTTATGTTATAGGTGATAGTGCCTTACGCATATTTGGAGACAGTCTTAACGTTGGTGTCGGTATAGAATTTAGGAGTTTAGGTACTCTCGTGGGAGACTTCGAGATCAGTATAAATTTTCACAATTATTTTGTTGAGGGCGGAAGCCTGGGTTTCTTTGTACAGCTTTATGCCACCGCAATTGGTGGTGCAACTAATAATTCACTAAAAGCAACAATAGGAAATGTTTTCCCCGGACTTTTTGGAACGAGGGTTGGGGCTGGTATTGACTCTGCAGGAACAGATCCAATTATTGTCGCACTTGGTAACTACGCTGTCGCTTCCGATACATCCGGCTTTTTCACTATCAGAAGGGTCGGTTCTACTGTAGAAGTTATTGCCTCAACAGGTGATTCCTCTGCTACAATAACCGGCGTGTTTTATAGTTTACCTTTGATTATCGGTGTTCAATATGGTTCTAATTTCAACAAGTTGGCTAAAACTTCGGTAACATTAAGAAGGTTCTGTGTTACTAACGGAGGTGGTTCGGTCCTGGATGATTATTTCGATTGTAATTCTATACAACAATAGATGTCAATGAACTGTTTATTCACCCAATTCTTTTATTCGCTCTAATCTTTCTTTTTCGTTTGAAACAAACCAATCATCTTTTGATAATAGATCGTATGCCTTTTTAAAATACTCTTTTGAATCATTTCCTCTATCGAGCAGTAACAAACATTCTCCTATCTCTTCAAAGACAAAACCATCCTGATTAATGTTTTTTTCTTCTCCTCAAAATATTTATATCTTTCTTAAGAAGTAATTCACTCTTATCTTTATATAACAACTTTTAAAAATTCATTTAATTAAAGTTAAATAACAAATAAAGATTTGATCTTAGAGTTAGAAAGCGGAAAAACAATTAAAGACCCCAAATATGAAGACTTCCCCAGAGTTCTTAGAGAACTAAAGAACGAGACAAGCCTTTACGCAATACTCGAATCAAACACCAATGAGTTTATACAAACTTCGGGTAACAAAATAGATGTTTACAATGTCGAGTACCAGGAAGGAGGCATAGAAAAACATTATCAGTTGGGGAGTAGTTTCACACTTGAACAAGTTGTTAGTATTTTTCAGAAGTATGCAAAAGGGGGTAATTCATGGAAAGAAGATTATGCAATGATGTCCAATAAATTGAGTAGTGTGTTCGAGTTTAGTGACGAGGATCTGAACAGCAACAGAATGAATCAACTTACACCAAAGCAAAAGAAAATTGTTCAAAGATACCTTAAGGGCAGAAACTTTGGATTAAAGCCTGCCACGTTTGTGATGGTGGGAAGCGTTATCTTCTTTATTATAATGGCATACCTGACTAATGACATGGATTCCTCGGGATTTGAAACTGCTTTGCCATACTTATTATTAGTACTATTTCTCTTCATTGGAATATTTCTTTTCTTTACAATATTGGGGATTGTGAAAAGCCGTGATTTAAAAACGGGACGTATAAGTAAGGTAGAGGGTGTCGTAAATAAATCAGATAAAAGCCTGAAGAAAAAAAAGTATGCTAATTATATTTTAAAAATTGGTGCTACTTATTTTCCATTGTATACACCTGCACAGTATAATACTTTTGAAAAGGGTAAAAGTTACTGCGTTTACTATATTAAAAATCCTAATGCCAACATCATTTTATCCGTAGAAGAATTTTAAAAAACAAAGCAATACAGAATTTCAAAATCATTAATAAAATTATATACATGGGCAAATTCAAACACATAATAATTTTTATACTTTTATTTTCTTTTTTCTCGTTAAATGTTTCTGCTCAAAAAAATGACGATTTATACAAAAAAGCAATCTCGGAAATTCAGGAAACATTAAAACTCTATCTCTCGGAATTCCCTGGCGTTTCACTTGCTATAGCTTACAAGGGTAATATCATTTGGTCAGATTACCTGGGGTACGCAAATCTTGAATACAAAATTCCAGTTTCTAACAAAACAAAGTTTCGTGTTTACAGCATCGCAAAAACATGGACTGCGCTTGCCTTAATCGTGCTTGCGGAAAGCGGTTATGTAGATATTGATGCACCTGTACAAAAATATGTTCCTTCCTTTCCAAAAAAGAAATACGTAATAACTCCATATCAGCTTGCTACCCATACATCTGGCATACGACACTATAGAGATGACGACGAAGCAAAAAACTGTTCAGGCTGTGAAACTGTCGAAAAAGCACTGAACCTCTTTAAAAAAGATTCGCTTTTATTTAAACCCGGAACACAAACCCTGTATTCATCATGGGGTTATGTTCTCCTTAGTGCAGTAATTGAAAACGCTTCAGGTAAAGAATATTTACAATTCATGCAATCTGAAATTTTCAATCCTCTTGATATGCAAAATACTGTGTATGATAATCCAGCTAATGTAATTCCTAACCGCTCTGGTATATATACAAAAGAAGGAAGAGGAAAATTCAAGAATGTTATCTGTTCCGACCCTACATGTAAATGGGGATCAGGAGGTTTCCTTTCGACGACAGAAGATATTGCCAAGTCAATAATAAGTTTATTATCCGGCGATATAATCAATAAAGAGTCTGCCAAAATTATCCTTCATCCTGATAAAGATGGAATATCAATCATTAATGGTGAAGGAGCTGGTGGCAGGGCACAAATTTGGGCGAACTTAAACAAGAACCTTGTGATTGTGTTTGTGGGAAATGCAGAGGGAAAAAGCATTAGGATACAAACCTTTGCTGAGAAGATTTCAAAATTATTGTAAATTCTATCGTAGATTATTTCATTGTCATTGTTCTGTTTAAAGGTTGCGTCAGCTCATCAATTTCCTGTTTGCTGGATTTCCCCTTCCATTTCCCGCTGTTATCGACTTCTACAGATGGAATATTTCTCAAGTGGTCAAGGGTGTTCCCGCTTTGTGAAGTCAAGTCCTTTTTGGCATCGTATATTTTTTTTCCAGCTTCAAATGTCATCAAAGGTGCTTCTGACATAACTTCAATTTCCTGAGTTACCTCTGTTTTATCATCGAGTTTTATCGTTCCCATATTTACTTCTTTAATATCTTTTCCAATCTCAATATTGTTTTCAATAGTGGTGCTGTATCCTATATAACTAATCTTAACCGTATATAAACCTGCGGGAACATCAGAAATTGAGAATCTTCCATCTTTATCTGTCAAAGTTCCATCAATAACGGTTGAGTCTACCGAACTTAAAACCTGAACCACAGCGGACTCAAGAGGATTATCCGAAGATTTTTCAACAACAGTACCTGTTAAAGAACCATTGTTGTTATCTTGTGTAAATCCATTAGTAAAAAAGACAATTAGAAAAAGTATTAATATGGATGATGTTTTTATTATCGTTTTCATTGCTGCTTGTGTTTTAATTTGCAGACACTTTTCTAATGAAAGGTTTACGGTTAAAAAATATAATTGTTTCAGACAGCTTTTTAAAACTATATGAAACAACTTATATTGTGTCGGTTCTGGTTAATATATATTGTTGGAAAGTATGCGTGTGGAAGATTTTGAAATGATCGCATCTTTACTTCAAAATCATTTTTGTTTTAATTCAGGTTATTATTATTTACATTCTTTTTCAAAATCAATAAACCACTTTTTTCTCCATAAACCACCACCATAGCCAACCAATTTTCCATTGCTTCCAATTACACGATGACACGGAATAATAATTGAGATATTATTCTTATTGTTTGCATTACCCACAGCCCGTACAGCTTTGCGGTTTCTAATTCCAATTGCAATATCCTTGTAAGAGACCGTTTTCCCAAAGGGAATTTTTAATAATTCATTCCAAACTTTCTTTTGAAACTCAGTTCCATCCAAATTCAGCTTTAAAGAAAATGTTTTTCTTTTACAATTAAAATACTCGTCCAGTTGTTTAACGCAGTCATCTAAATGTTTAGATTGTCTTTGAATTCTTTTTTTACTTTTAGTAAACCTTAAAGATGTAATCCCTTCTTCACTCGCAGTAATTTCGATTAGACCAATCGGGGATTTGTAATATGTTAAATGGGTTTCTTTCGTATTAAACATATTCATACATAAAAGATTTTATAAACAAATTTTTTCACAGCTGCCTATTAAACACAACAAATCTACCATGAGAATGCGACAATGTTTTCAAACTCACTCCGTAAAAACTTGTATTATACGAAATTCTCAGAAGACAGCTATGATAGGTAAACAATTTCTATTATGTTCCTGGTAGCTTTTTATTCGGTCGCTTGTCAAAAGTTGGTCTCTCCACAGGATGTTCCTTAAGCAGATTTAACGCTGTCTTTATAGCCATAGCTAACTGTGGATCTTTGCCTTTCATATAATCTTGGGGAGTTATCTCAACCTCGATGTCCGGGTCAGTGCCATAATTTTCCACACCCCATTTTACATCTTTCATCCAGTTTGCATATTCGGGTTGTGTTGTAAGGCTTCCGTCCACAAGGGCATGTATGGGATTTATACCGACAACTCCACCCCAGGTTCTCTTACCAACAAGCGGTCCAATCTTCATTTGCTTAAAATTATGACTGAAAATATCTCCATCAGATCCAGAATATTCATCTGTCAATCCGACAATTGGTCCGGCTACGCTGTGAAGGGGATAAGCTCCTGGCTTACCATACCGTGGTACACTGTACCCGATGTGTTTCCTTGCTAGTTTTTCGAGTATCAATTGCGATACATGACCTCCCCTGTTACTTCTTACATCTACTATCAAGCCATCTCTTTCGGACTCGTGAATATAATACCTGTGAAACTCGGAATACCCATAAGGACCCATATCCGGAATATGAACATAACCTAATTTCCCTCCCGATTTTTTAAATACATAAGATCTATTTTTATCTACCCATTCTCTGTAACGTGCTTCTCTATCATCGGAAAGAGTTTTTACATCAACATTACGACTCTTTCCGGTTTTAGCAGATTTAATGGTCAGGCTTACAATATTTCCTGCCTGGTTAACCAATAAAGAATTCGGGGGAGTATAAGCATCTAGTGCAAAACTATTAATCGCTATTAAATAATCTCCTATGTTAACGTTAATACCTAAAGAATTAAGAGGGGAATCACCTCTTCTCTGCCATGAATCTCCCTTAACAACATGAGTAACCCTATAAGCTTTCTTTCTGCCGTCATAAACTAAATCAGTTCCTAAAATTCCCATAGAGTATCTCGGTGTTTGACGATAGTCGCCGCCAAATTCATAAGCATGAGAGGTACCGAGTTCACCCTGCATTTCCCAAATGAGATCAGAAAACTCAGAACGGGTTGCAATTTTTTCAAGTAACGGGAAATAACGGTTATAAACCAAGTTCCAATTGACACCAGACATATCGGGTGTCCAGAAATGTTCTTTTTGCAAACGCCACGCCTCATCATACATTTGCCGCCATTCGTTCACCGGCTCTACACATACTTTAATTCGATCAAGATTTACCCATCCTTCTTCTCCCTTGACAGAATCAGAAGGTGGTTTTTCTTCATAAATATCTTCATTTATGTTTAATCGTTTTCCCGCCAAATACATCAACGTCTTTCCATTGTTCGCTATCTTGAAGTTCGTAATGTTCTTCGATACCTTTTCCATTTTCTGATTATTATAATCAAACTTCTCTAAGATAGCTTCTGAGGGTGTTTCCATAGATAAAAAGTCATGATTAAGTGAACCTTTTATTGGTTCATGGGTAATTAATACACCGTCTTTAATGCCCACGATCTGTTTGTATCCTGCTTCCGGTAAAGGAAACGAGACTATCCTGTCTTCTATATTGTCAAAATCAATTTTTATGTTTTGTTTTTTTATCTTCGTTTGTTTTGCTTTCCCGTTACTTTTTTTCTGGTTAAAAAGTGCTTTGTAGTTTTTTGTAAATGGTGGGGGCACATCTTTTTGTAAGGAAATCAAATAAGCACGGTTACCAAGCGGAAAACCAAGGTGAAAATAATTATCGTCGTAAACAGGATTAAAATCTCTGTAAGAAAGAAAATAAATATACCTGCCCTGGGGATCAAAGGTCGGGTGAATATCCATAAAACCGGTACGTGATAACCTGTGTACTTTACCCTTTTCTATGTCATACAGAAAAAGAGAGAAAAGAAAATCCGTCTCCGGTTTACTATAAACCAGCCATTTACCATCGGGTGAAAAAGAGAAATCATAAATCCTATCAAATTCACTGACAGCAACTTTAGACATTCTATTGTTTTTCAAATCCAAAATCAGCAGTTCGTTCCGGTGGTTTGAAAGAACTACTTTTTCCTCAGAGGGTGATGCCTTCATTGTAACAGCCCTGCCAATATCAAACTTTGAATAATTTTTGGGAATGTTTTTACCCTTTCTGTATATTTCAACCGTTTCTTTTCCTCCATCATCAGAAACTGTAACAATACTTTCTTTATCGTGCAGCCACTGCATAAATCGATAGCGAACGCCCTGCTGTTTTCCAATCTGTAATACTGACCCCTCCCAGTTTTGCATTGTGAAACCTTTTCCTCTTGTATTAATTGCTATCTGTTTCCCATCTGGGTGAATATTATAGCTCTCAAGATACTCATTCGCCTTTACAAATTTTCGCTGGCGTTGAATGTATGGACTATGGTAATCAATTTTAACATGAATTGTTTTTTTGGAATTAGTGTCAAAGTAATATATCTCGCCTGCCGAATGGAATACTATTTTTTTACCATCCGTTGTAGCATTGCGATTATAAAATACTTTGTTGTTTGTATGACACTGTAAGTTTTTTCCCTCCGGGGTACAAGAATACAGTCTTCCAATTCCTTCATGATCAGAAATAAAATATGTCCTGTTACCTATCCATAAAGGACTCGTGATGTTTCCATTTAATTTGATAAGAATTTTATACTCATTGTTTCCTTTATTATCAATCCATAACACCCCGGCGGTTCCACCTTTATAACGTTTCCAAATTGCGGGATCATGAGTATTCCTTCCTAATAAGACACGTTTTCCGGGACCGAACGAAATACTGTTGGCGTTTCCATAAGGATACTTTTCGGGTAAACCTCCATCCAAAGACACTTTATAAATCGTATTTATAAATAACGATTGAAAAGCATACGAAGCAAAAAGTACATTCTTGCTGTCAGGGGTCCAGCCAATCACCCTGGTGTTTTTTCCCATAAATGTTAGACGTTTGTTAGCTCCCCCGGCAGATGGTATAACATAAACATCTGCCTGTCCTTCTTCTCTACCCGTAAAAGCAATGTATTTTCCGTCCGGTGAAAAATGAGGGTGTAACACCTGACCTTCATTTGCGGTTAATCGGACAGCGGTACCCCCGGAAGTTGGTACTTCCCATAGATCATCTTCGCTGACGAATACTATTCTTTCGTTGTTTATCGTTGGGAATCTTTTGTATCCAGCTTGTTTCATATAAGTAAAATTGATGTGATTTATTAAAAGACAAAGTTAGTTAAAAAGAAAGATTTTTTCAGGATAAATAGAATTTTGAATAAATACAAAATTTGTTGAATTTATCAACAAAGCGGGTGTATCTACTTTGATAATACGTACACAACTATAAAAAGTTGAAAGATGTGAGTCGTAAGGATTCTACGGAATAAGTATCTTACGATTTTTATTGCTTAGAAATATATGTACAACAAATTATCTCCATTTGATTTCCTTTTCCTCAACATACAAATTTATAACATTTGTTTCCTGGGTAATATCTAAAACGAAATGCTTACTGGCAAAAACTTTGCTTTGTAATTCGCTTTCTCCGCTGGTCATTAGGTATGCCTGTACATTATGCTCGCCGGGTAACAGATTCAGATTTATACTATCTTTTACACCATCTCTCGCACTGTAATAAGTAAAATCATCATCAATTGTAATTTTTGTTATCTTATCCAGGTTTACAATACTCGTATCTATCTTCAAAGTGAAATTAATTTTCAACTTATTTATTTTTGAGTCTACAAGTTCCCGAATTGCCGACACAATAGCGCTGTACTCCTCTTTCCATTCTTTTTCAATGAATGAAATGCCGGAGTTTGATTTGGATATTCTCTCCCCTTTCCAGGAAATCGAAACTGTATTCCCTCCTCTATCATAGACCATTTCTTCAAAAGTTTTTATTTTGCCAAAGTCGTTTTTATAAAATACTTTGTATAGTTTATCCAACTCTTCCAAGCTTACGTTAAAATATGTTTTGTTTCTTGCATCATATATATAATAGTTGGCAAAACTACTGTCCGCTGAAATAAGATAGTTCTTTCCAACGGGTAACATCCCACCACTCTCACTGTAAAAAAATACTACATCATCTGGTCTTTTCTCGGGAAGGATTTGGGAAAAAGTATAGCAGGAATTGAAATTCAATGCGGTTAGCATTAAAATTAGAAGGACTCCTGATTTTTTTAAATTCATTTTCATATATTTGGGTTAACAAAGTAAACTTTAATGAACAACTAATCTATGTCAAAATGTTCCTTAAGATTTTTTATAACCTTTCTACTTACGACTTTCTCAATTTGTTCAATGTCTGTCTTTAGTTTTTCGCGAATTATCTCAACAGACCCAAACGTGGTCAATAACTTCCTCGCCGTTTTTTCTCCTATCCCAACAATTTCTCCCAATTCTGTTGTTAGAGTTCGTTTATCCCTCAGGCTTCGATGAAATGTTATTGCAAACCTGTGTGCTTCATCGCGAATTCTTTGCAGCAATTTCAATCCGCTCGATGTCTTGGGTATTGTTTGCGGGTCAGAGTCCCCCGGTAAATATACTTCTTCGAGTTTTTTAGCAAGCCCTATAATATTCTGTCCGTCATTAAAAGTTTTAATTCCTATGTCCTCAAGAACCTTCACTGCTGAAGACAACTGTCCTTTTCCTCCGTCAATAACAATAAGGTCCGGCAATGATTTCTTTTCCTCAATAATTCTTTTGTACCTCCTGTGTATCACCTCTCTCATTGCAAGAAAATCATCCGGTTGCCCTACATCATTTAATACTCTTTGCAGTTTGTACTTTCTGTATTCGGACTTTCTCGGTTTTCCGTCATAAAACGAAACAAGAGAAGCGACGGTGTCAGTGCCCTGTATATGAGATATATCAAAGCATTCAATTTTTCTTAGAAGCTTACTTAATCTCAAATCCCTTTTTAACGCATCTACAGATGGAGCAATGAATTCCCTTTTTAGTTTTGTCAACTTTAATTCACCAAGCATAAGCTTCGCGTTTTTCTTTACCATGTTTACAAGCTTTGCCTTCTCACCAATTTTTGGAATCACAAATTCAACTTTTTTTCCTCTTCTCTCACTTAACCACTTCTTTAAAGCAGAAAGACTTTCCACTTCACTTTCGAGATGTATTTGTTCAGGGATAAATTCTGTCTTGGTGTAATAATTTGTAATTAGTTTTTCTAACAGTTCTTCGTTCGGTTTTTCGAGAACATTACTAAAGTAATAATGTGTCTTACCTATTACCTTACCATCCCTTATTTTTAAAATCATACCGCAGCCATCGTTGTCCTCTTTTTCGATTGCAAAAATATCTTTGTCAATCATTTCTTCATCAACCATTTTCTGTCTTGAAGAATATACGCTTAAAGCAGATGTCTTATCACGAAGCTTTCCCGCTTTTTCAAACAGCATTTGTGAAGAATAAGAATCCATTTTCTCACTCAATTCTTTTATCAAGGTTGCTGTCTTTCCGTTCAACAGTTTTGCAACCTCGTCAATCATTTCGTTGTAATCCTTTTTACTCACAAGACCTTCGCAAGGTCCCTCACACTTTTCTATCTGGTAATCAAGGCAGAGCTTATATTTCTTCTTCACAATGCTTTCTGCTGTTATATTGTAATCACATGAACGAATCATAAATATCTCACGAATGGTCTTCAGTGCAAACCTCATAGTCTTTACGTCTGTGTAAGGACCAAAATAACGCGATCCATCTGAGAACTTATTCCGTGTTGGAAATACGCGGGGGTAAGGCTCTTTTGTTATTACAATGTAGGGGTATGATTTGTCATCCTTTAAATTAATGTTATAACGCGGTTTCAGCTTCTGAATCATGTTTAACTCCAAAAGCAACGCCTCGACTTCTGTGTCTGTCGTGATAAGCTCGATATCATCTATCTTTGATATCATCACATCAAGTTTTCTATACCCCGGCTTTGAGTGAAAGTACTGCTTTACCCTGTTCTTTAAATTCTTTGCTTTACCAATATATATAACCTTTCCTTTTGAATCTTTGAATTGGTAGACGCCGGGCAGGGAAGGAAGGTTCTTTAATTTTTCTTCGAGCTTCCTCTTGCTCTTTGTGTTTCCTGTTGCAGGTGCTTTATTATTTTTATTTATAGCGGTCAATCTTCTTTTATTTTTCTTAAGGAGTTTCCTATATCTGATACTTCAAATGAGCAGTGGTGTAATCCCTCTCCCTTTTTCTCTATAAACTTTGTTATCGGTGAATCCGGGCTTGTACCATAGGGCGGCTCTATGTTATTGTTTTCCGTATAATGTTTTCTCGCGTTCACTCTGTATTATATTCACGTTTAGATGTTTAAATTTACATCCAACTACTCAAACAAGTGCTGCTGATCATATTTTTTTTCTTTTTATTATCCGGTTTCACAAAAATAATATTGAAGTTTCTATCAAGTTTTGTTAAATAACGCTTTGGAACGATGGCTCGCATTTTTGGTAAGCGAAGATGAGTACGAGCTATTTTTTGATGATGTCTACGATTTTCTAAACAACGCCACGCAGGTCTTCCACCCCACTCACCATATTCAACTTTTCCGCTACATCTATTACAGTTTATGATGCCCCCTTGAATAGGGGGTTGGTCTATACTCCGGGTATAATCACATTCTTCATTAACACAACGCCAGTAAAACGGATCATCCCTTCCCTCGCTCGCCACAATTTCGCTTGTACATATAGGACATTTCGGGACACCATTATTGTATCCTTCTATAAGATCATTAAGCCGTAATGTCTTAGCGTAGTCAGAGAAAACATTTTTGCTAACACGACGCTCCATATGTTCTTGAGTATTAATGAAGCTTAAAGGATTTAATGAACCGTTCCACAAAATACAGTAATCTATAAATACTAACTTTTCATGCATTCCTTTTTTGTGAACTACAATTGCCCCCCAATCTGTTAACGTATTTTCCAACATTTGATATTGTTGAATTTCTCTTTTAGAACGATCGCAATGTGGTTTAGTGACAATATAAACACTTACTCCCCGTTCTATTGCAGCTCGAATCGGTGGTTCAAGCTGCGCCACCCTGTTTTCTGTTATGAATGGTGAATAAATAACGATTCTGAAACGAGAGTGAGCAAAATCAGAACGAAGATAACGGAAAAAATGCTCTTGGGTAACGACGATTCTCTTATTACTTTCTTCAATATCACCACCTAAAACTTCTGACTGTGCCTTCGCCGCTCTTGCTGCCAATCCTGTCTTCACAATATCCAAAGCGTCAACTTTAGGAAATCTATTTAAAAGAAAGGGTAATAATTTTGCCCCAACAAATGCTTTTGACGAATGCTTGCTTATATATTCAAAATTTCCGATGATAATAAGGCGACGCCTAGCTCTCGTAAGGGCGACATTTAGTAGCTTTTGCATGTTAATGTCAAATGAAGGCATAAACATTGCAACTCTCCAATGAGTTTTATCATTTACTAAGTCAAAGATCACGACCTCAGCTTCTGATCCTTGGAACGAATGTGTAGTTCCAGCTATAACTTCATTATCTAATTTATGTTCGCGGATTAACAGTTCAAGTAATTGAGCATGCGGCCGATATGGACATGCAATAAGTACACGTGGAGGTTTTCCCTCTTGAAGTATATCACGGTTTTCATCAAGAATATGTTCAACTATGTCAACACAAATTGTTGCCGATAGAAAATTGAGCCGACTTGAACTCCTTCCCCGTGCTACACTTGTTACCCATGCTCCTACAGAAGAAGTATCGATTAATAAGACTGGAGTATCATGTTCCCAGCCAACACGATACCAATTCTCTAATTCATCTAAATTTGTAGTGCTATCGTCATCTTCAAGCATGCCTTGATAAATCAACTCATTTGGAATTGAACTAATGTCTGGATGCATGCGATATTGACGTTTTAAACCGATGAGATATGAATGCTGGAAATTATCTGTAAGACCGACAACTTCAAAAATATCTTGCCCTAACCATTTTATAGAGAGGGCATGTGTAGAAAGAACTATCGGAGGCAATTGTTTCCAATCACCGACAACAACGGCATTCTTTTCAGCAACACTTGCCGCAATCCATAGGGCTGGGATTGGTGCCATTGAAGCCTCGTCAAGAATTACGGTGTCAAAACGACAGGCTTGTATCGAATCCTTTAAATAAGCTCTTGTTAATGTTGTTGCAACTATAGATGCATCTTTAATTACTAAATCTTCAACGATTTTTAGAGCCTCTATGATTCCTTTTAATTCCGCTTCAGTCGTCTGGATTTGGGAGTTTAATTCCTTTTTTTCAATCCGAAGTTGTTCAACTTCGACGTCCTTAACCATAGAATAGGCCTGATTAAATACGTTTTTTATCGCCTTGAGTATGTCATCCAAATTATCTGCCTTCTCCGTAACCAATCCTAATTCTATTAAGACTACAAGCCTTTCTTCAAATAGGCTTTTCAATTCTGTAGCCTTAGCTCCATACTCTTTAAAAATCAACTTAACTTGTTGTCGTAAATTATCAATTACCATTTGATGTTCTTTTGCAAGACGAAGTATCTCTTCTGGCTCAGCTTGATATTTATCCCGAAAACTCTCAAATAGACTTTTAAGATGCGATAGCCTGGAATTAGCTTTTTCGAGTTTGATATTAATTTCGTTTAATTCAAAATCAAGTTTCCTAAGTTCCTCTTTCAATCCCTCAACAATAGCCAACTGTTCTTCTGGGGAAGGTAATCTCCGCCATTTACGAGTAACCCAACCCAACTTTTCTACTTCCCTTAACAACAATTCAGCTTTTAAGGATTGATCTAAAATATCTTTAAGCTTTTTTGCTACAAAGGTTTTTTCGGACTCTAACTTTTTAATCAGTTCTTCACTTCTAAAAATCTTAACTGAATGTCCTTGAGCGATTTCTGCAGCCTTAGCAGATTCGTTCCAATGGTCAGTTTGTGATTCATGTTTTCTTAACTCTTCTCTCAATCCTTTCAAGTTTTCATTTATGGTGTCGAGTATATTTAATTCTTTTTCCATAGATGAAATATCTTCTTGGGCTTCCATTACCCATTCGCAGATATCAAGAGTCTTAGAGGTCTCTTTTGCCTTTGTAATCAAATCGGCAAGTTCGGTTTCAAGTTTTTGTTTTCTTTCAGCAAGTTCAGCTGATCGCCTTTCTACATGAGTACTTAATAGCAAATTCTCGTCTAATGTATCACCTTTGGGGTCGCCAACGCGAATAACTTTGCCTTCTGCCAGTTGTTCTCCGTCAATGAATTTACCAATTATTTTAATAGCACCATCCACAGCGGTGTTAGTATGAGACACAAGTAAAACTGTTCTGTCAGATAGATATAACTCTTTGGCTATGCTGCCAATCGTCCAAGTCTTGCCTGTTCCGGGAGGTCCCCAAATAAAAGTGATATTACGATTAAGACTTGATGCAACAGCAATTCGTTGTTGTTTGTTTAAATCATTATCACTTATTTCGGACTTGTAGGGTTTTTCATTAATGAAATCGCCGAGTATGCGATCGCCTATCGGATTTGAGATATTGGCCTTAGACTCAATACGTTCAATTAGTTTACGCATCAAAAAGGCAAGGTTGCTTTGTAATCTGGCACTAGGAATAAATTTCCCGAAATTCTCAGGAATACTCAAGGTAATTACCATACCTTCAATTGAAATGACAACTACTTCTATTGGGTTTCGTCCCGGTATATATAGATCGCCTGGTGTATCACCTGGTAAGTTAAGAGCATTTTCTACATCAAATACATATTGATATGAACCCCCGACTTGAGCTATTTTCCTGCCATTTATTAATGAAACCGCAGTATTTGACGCGCTCCTAGTAGCTGCTTCAATTTCTTGAAGAAGAGCTATACGAAATTCTGAAAGATTTCCGGTTAAAAGAACTTCATCCTCTTCATTATACAATTTTTTATCTTTTGGCACTTTATTATTCCCAAACTTCTTATAACCAATTTACATAAACATTGCTTTCTGTTAATCAACAATATTTGAAACCACCAGAAATATTCATTACATCACTATGTATATATATCACACTTCCAGATATTCCTTTCTGAGCTTTAACATTATCTTTAATTTTATTCCCATATTTTAGAACGTACAACTAATTATTAACCTATGAATTAATTATTGTTGGATAAATTTTTACAATACTATATAATTTATTATAAGATAAAAATTTTGTTCCCGATTATCAACAATCTTATTGAAAAGTTGTGGGTGGGAAGTCTCCACAACGGATAAACAGTAATCATGGTGTTCCCTGCAGAATTCTAAGTTTCCTCTCTCTTAAACTGCGTAAGCTTTATCAACACGCCTGCAGTTGGCTTCGGGTGAAGAAAAGCAATAAGCATATTATTGGCTCAGGGTGACTATAGGATCTGTGGTTGTATGTTTTTATATGGGTATGCCCTTTCGCAAAGAACGTCAAGTGTTGAAGCATATATCGAGAATACTGTTCATTGGAATGACATAATCGTGGTCGACGAGTTTGGTCAACTTCCTGGAGCGCGCATCCTGCATGTTGTGGGCTGTCATCATATCCTCACAGCTCACGATTTCCGCCTTGATAAATCCACGGGAAAGGTCTGTATGAATCTTTCCGGCACACATTGCCGCACCGGTGTCTTTCTCAACTAACCATGCATGAACCTCTTCCTTTCCCACTGTGTAGAAAAACATCCTGCCAGCTTTATCCATTCCGTCACGGCACACAATATCTACATCCGGTGATGTGTCCTTGTAAACCAGCGTAGGTTTGAAACTCAATAGACTGAGCGCCCTAACAATAGCCCGCTCGGAATTGTCCATAGATATATCACAGATTGGCTTCTGATCCTCAAGTTGCGCCATGCATTTTTCGAGTACATCCGCTTCAGACAGGTCATCTGTTCTCGACAGTCTGCTTTCGGTTTTCTCCATGTCAAGAATGAGCAAATCCAGAACATATTCATTCGCTATTGCGATGACGTCAGCCGCCTCGTAGTCGTCTGGTAAAAACTCGAAGTAGTACGGTGAAACCTTTGCCGGCTGAAACTTCTCGGCAAGATCCACAAAGATCTCGTCATTGTACTTTTTCTTGCCCTGCGGTAGATTTAATCCTGTATATGCTATTTTCATTCAGTAGAAAGACCTTTTGCTTTATTTAACATTTATGACTAACCTTAATGTTCTCCGGTCTGAAAACGATAAATTAAACGGAGAATTAATTATTATTAAGAAAAGTTTTATGATATTTTAAAAATGTTGCAAGATAAAGATTTTGTTTCCGATTACCAACAGTCTTACGGAGTAAACTTTATCAACACTCCTTCGGTTTACTTCGATTGTTTTTCTTTGATGAAATAAGTAAACATCTCACCTTTTGGATTTCGATTCAATATTTTCCATGGAAAGCTATCTTTTTTGTTTTTTCGCGATAGAGTTTTGATTGACTGTTCTGAACCGTCAGTTCGTCCCCGTATCGATGTGGGCATGGGGATAGAACGGCTGTCGTTTTTGAAACGACAGGATATCTGGTTTTTGAATCACACCTGCATCAATATTTACAGCCCGTCGAATAGTCTCGTTTTGCTGCCAACTTTCATGTCCTGCCACCATAGTCGGTAAATGCACAATGAGGGCAGCAGAAATAGATCGCGAGGCACTTTCCCAGAGATAGCTTGGTGTATGATCCACGGCGTAGTAATCAACCATTCCAATTTTAAACATTGGATTTTTCAATGTAGTTGGTTTGGCAAAAAAGAAGCCCATACCCTCGTCGCAACTGACATCTATGATCAGGCAGCCCGGCTTGAGGCATGATCTCTCCTCTTCGCTCACGTAAAGGATGGGCTGATCAGGTTCCTGGAAGGTTCCGTTTATAATGATGTCTGATTCTTTAATCAGATCAATCAACGGTCGCTCACTACCATCGTGCTCGACCACCAGCATTCGCGGTTCACCCTCATTGCCTTCCCGGATTCGGACATAGTGAGCATCAAGTACCTCCTCACGTACCTCGTGGTCGGGACGCTGAATGCAGATTGTGATATCTCTAAACCCGCGTGCCTTAAGGGCATATATCGCTCCACGGCTGACCGCGCCAAAACTAAAAATGATCGTTTTGCGTTGGTTCCCGTAGTGCCCGTCGATACCTTTTAGTTGTAAGGCATGTAGTACCGCACAGTAGCCAGCCATTTCGTTGTTCTTATAGAAGGTGTGGCGGCCAATCTGTCCATCGGGTCCCCAAACAAACATATCCTCAAAGGCAATGAGTGTTTGCTTACGATCGATCGCAGCCTGGGTAATATCCCGTTGCTGAACACAATGGGGATAGCCCCAAAGGATTCCCCCTTCGCGAAGTTCTTCCAAATCAGCTAACATTGGTTTGGTAAGGATAACATTCCCAATGTTTGACAATAGTTCGTGGCGTGTGGCAATGCCACCCGTCCGAGAAGCAATTTCTGAGTCTTTGATACCGAATGGTGCTCCATAACCTTTCTCAAATACCAGTAGGCTGCGAATTTGTTCGGGAAGGCGCGGCAAATGCTCCGGATGGATTGGAACACGTTTCTCGTCCTCTTTTTTTGAAGTACCAATGACTCCAAATGTTAATTTACTCATATCGTTTCCTCCCCCTTAAACTGTGTCAACTCCATCAACACGCCTGCGGTTGACTTCGGGTGAAGAAAGGCAATGAGCATATCATCTGCTCCGGTGCGTGGTGTTTCGTTGATAAGATTTATTCCTTCTTCTTTCAGTTTGTTTAAGGAGTTTACTATGTCTGAAACTTCAAATGAGCAGTGATGTATTCCCTCTCCTTTTTTCTCAATAAACTTTGTTATCGGTGAGTCGGGTCTTGTTCCTTCGAGCAGCTCTATGTCACAGTTATCTATGCTAAGTTTTCTTACGTTTACTTTCTGTTCGGAAACATACTCTGTTTCTCCCGCTTTTACGCCGAATACCTTTTCAAAAACTGGAACAGATTCCTCTAAAGATTTAACGGCTATCCCAAGGTGATTAATTTTCATGTTTGTGTTTTATTTTCATCGGTGTATGTTCTTTTTATACTATAAATATTGGTCTAATCTCTTTCTCTTTAGATAATCAACTACCTCTTTCACGTTCTGTGATTCACCCTTTTTACAAATCAAAAGACCGTTATCTGTATCGATTATAAGGAGGTCTTCCACTCCGACTGTTGCTGTTATTCTCTGGTCATTTATGATAAGACAGTTTTTCGTATCTACAAGAACCGTTCTTCCCTCCGTAACGTTTCCGTGCACGTCTTTTTCTCTTAGGTTATAAATTTCGTCCCATGAACCGACATCACTCCATCCAAAATTGCTTCTTATTGTATGAACGTGATGTGTCCTTTCCATGATTCCGTAGTCAATTGATATCCCTTTTATTTGAGAATAAGCAAGCTCAAGCAATTTGGGAAAGTCATTCGAGAGCAACTTATCCTGTAATTTTTCTAATGGAGTATAAAGATCGGGCAGCAAATTTTGTATCTCCTCCATCATTGTGTCTACTCTAAAAATAAACATACCGCTATTCCATAGAAAATCTCCACTAATAATGAATGCCTTTGCTAATTCCAAATTTGGTTTCTCTGCAAACGTTTTGACCTTAAATACTTTTTCGTGTAATTCATTTCCGTCAAGCTCACGAAGGTTTACGCCCGTCATGTGTTCGAGATCGTATTGAATATATCCATATCCGGTTTCGGGCTTAGAGGGGTTTATTCCTAAGGTTACTATTCCACCGTTCTCGCTCACATATTTTAATCCGCAGCTAACGACTCTATGAAACTCTGCCAAATCATTAATAATGTGATCTGAGGGAACTACCAAAACATTTCCTTTGGGGTCAAATTGTTTTATAAATAAACATGCTAAGCCTATACAGGGAGCGGTATTTCTACCAAATGGTTCACAAATAATATTTGCTTCGGGAATCTTCGGGATCTGCTTTTTAACCAAACCCTTATATTCTGCACTTGTTACCACAAAAATTTTCGATACGTCAATAAATCCATCGAACCTTTTAAATGTCTGTTGAATCATCGAGTCGGATTCATGTACAATCTTCATAAATTGTTTCGGGAGTTTGGAAGTTCCTTTGGGCCAGAACCTGGTGCCACCCCCACCTGCCATTATTACTACGTAGTTGCTCATATTATATTTTTGGTTTTTTGTTTTGTTCAAATATTTTTACCGGATCGTTAAGATAAGAAATGAATAAATCAAGATCTCTGGTTGATTTATCCAGAAAGATTAACTTAAAATTATAAACCATATATTTTAGTATCTCTTTAATTTCTTTGTCAAAAGGATCGAGGCGATAATTTTGAAGAAATTTAACAAAGATGTAATTTGCTTCAGATAATTTAGCCATTTGTTCAAGCTTTAAAATCTTCGATATATTAACTATCTCTTTAAGGTGTGAAAATGTACCCGACAGTCTTCGCAGGGCTTCATAAATCTGGTAATCACCTTCGATTTCTTCAAGAGATCTAAAGATTTTCTCTACTTCTAATATGTTATGTTTAAGTTTAATCAATTGTTCGCGTGAGGGCGCATCCTGATATTTTATGCTCATTCTTTTCTCAAGCTCTGTTTTCTCTTCCTTAATTTTTTTAAGATTCTCTTTTTCCTTCCTGTTTTCTATAATAGACCTTCGAACCTTTTCAAAACCATGTATTACTTTTTCATAATCTTCGTATTCATAACCATGTATTAAAGATTCTATCAACTGTATTGCTTCCCTGAAAAGAAAAACGGAATCTTCGGTAACTTCAAATTCTTTTACCCCGGCACTTTTGAATGAAATCATAATGGTTTCATACAAGCTGGCTATAACATCGAATGCCATCTCCCTGGAATAATCCACCATGTATGAACTGTCTTCAGAAATGTTTATTATTAAGTACTCAAATTGCTCCTTATCTTCTGAGTCTTCCTTAAGGTGTCTTAATAATTGTTCCAGGCCATCATTTATTATGCTGTTTCTTAAAATTAATTCTGACTCATATTTTATATACGTATCGCTTGGTACCTGCTTTTCTATTTCTTTGTGCTTATCAGTTTCTATTAGCTGTGTTTCGGGTTCTTCTTCTGTAATTTCTTCTTCCTCGGGTTCTTCATAATGTTCCGTAGTATCTGTATGTTCTTCTAACTTATCAACTTTTTTCTGCTCTTCGTTTACTTCTTCGAAAACCGTTGTATGCTCTTCAAATACTGGCTTTATCTCTGTTTCATCTTCAATTTGTTCTGCCTCTTTCGTTTCTGTTTCCGCATCAATTATCCTTTTCTTTTCCCGATCTATTTTTTCTCCTTCTTCCTGTAATAGTTCGGAAATATCTTTTATGTCATCGGGAAGATTAAAAACAATCTCCTCCTTGCTTTCGTCGTCAATTTGTACGAACTCCAGGTAATCTTTTTTGTCTTCGGCTCTATCAGCCCCAACTAACTCCATAAAATCAGATTCATTAAACTCCTCGGTAACTAACTCGTTATCTAACTCTCCCACCTTAAATTGATTATCTTCAATGAGCCCTTTTATATTTTTCCTTATAATAGTTGATTCTTCTTCTTTCTGAATTGTCTTTTCATCTTTCTTTTCTGTAATCTTTTCTTCAACGGGGTTTACTACTTCCTTATATAACCCAAAGTAATTCTTTAATTCTTTTTCAATAAACGTTTTGTCTGTTAGAAGATTCTGTGTGAGGTTGTCGAAATTTACTCTTCCTGATTCCACCTTTTTAAAAACATACAACAGGTATGAGCCAAGAGACTCTAGGCCCTCTACGCGGGAAATAAGATATACATTTTTTAAAATATTTTCTGATTCTCTCAGTTTGTCTATGAAACTATTTACCTCATGCAGTATTTCTGTTTCGCTGTTTTTAAACAAATCACTTTTCACTCTTGATAACAATAAAGAAACATATTCAATGTTTTTTGTTTCTTTTATCTCCATATTATTTTGTAAAAAAATTACAATTAAACTTATAAATTGAATTCATCTTTCGACATATATTCGTTGCACTCGTTGAGAAATGTTACAGGTTATTTCATACGGTATCGTCTTCATAATATTCGCCAGTTTATAAGCGGGATATTCTCTTCCCATAAGTATCACTTCGTCATTCGCTTTTATTTTTTTTTGTTGACCTTTAAGGTCTATCATTATCCAGTCCATACAAACCGAGCCAACAACATCGTATCGTTTTTTGTTTATAACCGCTTTTGCTTTATTGCTAAGTATTCTTGAATAACCGTCACCGTATCCTATTGGAACCGATGCAATATACGTTTTTTGTTTTGTAAAATAATTTCTTCCATAAGAAACGCTTTTACTTTTTTCAAGCTCTTTAATAAAACTAACTTTTGATTTAAGTGTCATTACGGGTATCAACTCTATATTTTTTTTTATTGCTCTTTCGTCGGGAAAGTAACCATATAGTGAAATTCCGGGTCTGATCATATTAAAAAGCTCATCACGGTAATTTATAATGCCACCAGTGTTTTCCATGTGCTTCAACTCAAACTTTAAAAGATTGCTTTCTATTTCGGAAATAACACTCTTAAATTTTCTTTGTTGTTTTATGGCAAATGGGTCCCGGGGTACTTCGCTTGTCGCATAGTGAGAGTATATACCTTTTATTTTAATATAGTCTAATTCTTTTAATTTTTGAACAGCCTTATAAACTTCCTTATCATTGAATCCCACTCTGTTCATTCCGGTATCTACGTGTATATGTACATTGACAATTTTGTTTTTACTTCGTGCAAAACTATCTAATAACCTGGCAATCCTCACATCTGATATAGTAACTTCAATATCTTTTGACAAAATGTTATCGAAGTACTTTTTGTTTTCAGAAAGGTTTCCGAGGCAAAGTATAGGAACACGTCTAAGTTTTCTTTTCTTTAAATGATCTCTTAGCTTAATTGATTCCATATAGTCTGCGGTTCCAAGATAATCAGTTCCAAGTTTAACAAGTTCTTCAGAAATTCTTAACATCCCGTGACCGTAACCATTTGCCTTCACAATAGAACAAACTTTAACTGATTCTTTTTTATCCTTCCTTGCATTATTTGCTTCTCTTTTTATTGCATTAAAGTTTTTTCCAAGAGAGGCAATATTAATCTCTGCAAAAGTGTCGCTTATACTATAATCATTTTTGATATTCATTTGTCAAACTTAACTATTGCTTAATTGAAATTACATTAAATTATTTTGACCTAAAACTTTTAATGTTTTTTATTTTATTCACAATTCAATCTTGACTATGTAGATAAGTTTGATTAATATTATACAGGGGTTACGGTATAAAATTTTCTGTTAGCAAATTGTTAATAACTTCTAAAATTCATGATATTATCTGAGACAATCTCACACAATAAAAACAATTATTAACAATAAATGTTAACAACTTTTAATACTGTTTCCAACTTCCTAAATTATTAATTACTTATAGAAAGTTTACATTGTCAATATTTACAACATTTT
Organism: Ignavibacteria bacterium; assembly: GCA_016783945.1. Classification (GTDB taxonomy): domain Bacteria; phylum Bacteroidota; class Ignavibacteria; order Tepidaquicellales; family Tepidaquicellaceae; genus BS750m-G4. The sequence continues at coordinate 7,283 of JADHVP010000026.1, read as the reverse complement.
CTCTATTACATAATATTAAAATAAGTAATTCACTTAAAGTAAAATTTTAACTAACTTTGATTTGTTAATAATTATTTAACTCTTTTAACGTGACGGATACTTCTACTAAGTTTGACAATACCAATGATCTTTCTTTATCTACTCAAAATAACCAACAAAAAAATAGGCTGAGTGATGATAATCATACCAAAGCAGAAGAGATATGGAAAAAGTTTTTGGAATTACTCACTGACAACCTGAAAGAAAGCGAAATCAAAACATGGTTCTCGGTCATATCTCCGAAGAGCTTTGTCGATAACGTTCTTACGGTTCTTGTGCCAAGCGAAGACTTTTACGGAATGATAGAGAGAAGATATAACAAGCTAATCGTAAAGATATTAGACAGCGGTCTTCTTGGAGACGATGGAAAGCTTAAATACGAAATTGCTCAAGCCAGCCTTTTTGATAATTCTGAAAATGAAAACTTAAAAACCGATGAACAGAAAAAAATAATTCGTCTTGGTAATCCGTATCGAATCTTTGACAATAATATCCAGGAGACACAGGACGTTTTGCCCAAGATAAAACTTACGGGAGTAAATGAACAAGAACAATTCTCTTCTAATTTATATTCAAAATACACTTTTGATAATTTTGTTAAAGGCGACAGCAACGAATTAGCTGTTGCCGCTGCTTATGCAATTACAAACAACCCTGGTAAAACTTACAATCCGTTCTTCGTTTATGGTGGTGTTGGTTTAGGTAAAACACATTTGGTACAGGCTATTGGAAATGAAATTCTTAAAAAGTACCCAGACAAAAAAATATATTACACAACAGCTCCTGATTTTACCACCCAGTTCACTACAAACATTGCAAGAGATAAAATAGATTTTTCGTCAAATAAAGTTGGTACAAAAAAGTTAGACAGTTTTTATAAATCACTCGATGTCTTAATATTAGATGACATTCAAAACTTTGAGGGAAAGCCTGGCACACAAGATTTTATGTATCAAATATTTAACACGTTGTTCAACAATAAGAGACACATTATATTTTCCTGTGATAAACCATTAAACAAAATTAAAGACATCGAAGAGAGATTAATCTCCCGTTTTCAGTGGGGCATAACCGTAGACATTCAACCTCCAAGCTGGGAAATGCGCGTTGCAATAATTCAAAAGAAGTTTTATGAATCTAATATAGAGGTACCCGAAGATGTCATTCACTATATCGCAACAAACGTAAAAGATAGTATACGAACACTTGAGGGCTGTATTATTGGAATGATTGCCGAAAGTACATTTATTTATAAAGGTGAAATTAACTTTGAAGTTGCTGAGAAGGTAATTAATAGAGTTATTGGTCAGGTAAAAAAATCAAAGAATGTTTCAATTGAAAATATTATTTACTCTGTTGCTGACCATTACAGCATTTCAGAAAATCAAATTCTTTCCCGTAAGCGAACAAGAGATATCGCTTTTGCAAGACAGGTAGCAATGTATCTCGCTAAAGAGTTAACCAATTTTACACTCGAATCAATCGGTCTTAATTTTGGAGGTAAGAATCATGCAACGGTTTTGTATTCTCACAAGGCTATTAGAGATTTAATCAAAAAAAATAATTTATTATATAACGAAATATCCGAGATAAAAGAGAAGATAAATAACCTTTAAAAAATTTATACTTTTATAATTCAAAAAAAACTTATCTCCGGTTATTTTATATAATCGGAGATTTTTATTTTATATGTTAATATGTTTTTAATATTGTCTTAATAACCAAGAATAATTAACAATAAATTTAAAAAATCGATGTGCTTCAATTTAGTAGTGTTTAATACTATTAATTATTATTAATATTTATTAACAACTTACTAAAACTTTTTTTCTATTAATCCTTGAAATAAGTGATTGTTTTTAATGTTATCTTTAGTTATTAATAAAACTAACAATACTATTTCTAATACTAATTTATTATATTATATAATAATAAAGAGCATTGTTTAAAAATCCGTTATGTTAGAGAAACTTTCCATAAAGAATTACTTAATTATTAAAGAGGCGGAATTAGAATTTTCAGAAGGATTAAATATACTAACTGGTGAAACTGGGGCAGGGAAAACAATAATTCTTGATGCGCTGTCTTTGATATTAGGTGAAAGAGCAGATTATTCTATTATAAAAAAGAATAAAGAAAAACTTGTTATAGAAGGACACTTCCAATTTGAAAATAACAAGAAGGTTTTAGAATTTTTAAAAGAATCTGATCTTTTAACGGAGAGTTTTTCTTCCCAGAGCATTGTTGTTTTAAGAAGAGAACTGACAAAAAAAGGTATTAGTAGAAATTTTATTAATGATATACCGGTATCAATTTCACAATTGAAAAGTTTTGGAGACTTAATAATTGATATACATTCTCAGAATGAACATCAATCTCTTCTTAGAAAAGAATCGCACATAAAGTTGCTTGATAATTTTGTAGGGAATGAAAATTTATTTGCAGATTATATAAATAGTTTTAGTGGGTATAAAAAATTAATAAAGAGTTATGAAGAATTAGAAAAGAAGAAAGATAACATTATTGAAAGAAAAAATTTTATTGAATTTCAACTGAAAGAGATTAACAACGCTAATCCACAGGAAGGAGAAGAAGAACGACTTGAAAATGAACTTAATAAAATAGAAAATACTGAAGATATTTCTATGAGTCTTAAAAATTCTTTGGAAATACTTTATGAAAAAGATAATAATATTGTAGCTGCTCTTTCTACTATTGTAAAAGAAATTAAAAAAATTGTAAAATATGATTTTGAATTAAGTAAAATATTAGAGGACCTTGAGTCTTCTTATGTTTCAGTAAAGGAAATAGCGGAAACATTAAATAGCTATAACAATTCAATTAATTTTGATTCTGTAAGAATTGAGCAAATCAGAGATCGACTTGGCAGTATTAATTTTATTAAAAAGAAATATAATTTATCTGAATCAGAACTGATAAAGAAAGCAAAGGAATTACAAAATGAATTAGACTATGCGGAGAATTTTGATTATGATATAGAACAAATCAAAAAAAAAATAAAGGAGAGTAAAGAAGAACTTTACAAAAAGGCAGTCAGAATATCATCATTAAGAAACAGTTCATCTAAACAACTTGAAAAAAATGTAAATTTATATTTTAAAGAAATCGGTTTAGAAACGGCTGAGTTTATAGTTGAGAACAAGATACATGAATCCGATAAAGACACGATGTATTCAATTAAAAAGAATAGTTTGTTTATCCAATTACACGAGGAAGGAATAGATGATGTGGAATTTATGGTTAAAATTAATAAAGGTGCTGAATTTACTCCATTACGAAAAACAGCTTCAGGAGGCGAGGTTTCCAGAATAATGCTTGCTATAAAAGTATCAGTTACAGGAAAGGACGAAGTACCGGTTTTGGTGTTTGATGAAATAGATTCCGGCATAAGCGGGAGGATTGCAGATAAAGTAGGAAAAGTTTTAAAGCAATTATCAAAATCACACCAAATTATTTCAATAACACACCTCCCACAAATTGCAGCAATGAGCGACAGACATTTTCGGGTTAGCAAAGAAGAAGATAGTAAGGAAACAATAGCAAAGATTAAATATTTAACAGAACAAGAAAAAGTAAATGAGATTGCTAAACTACTAAGCGGTGAAAAAATAACGGATGCGTCTACTGAAAGCGCAAAAGAATTAATTAGTAATAATTAAATGAATTTAAATTATTTGTAATGGAATATTTCGACGCATTGTTCGACAAGTGGCTAAAAGACTGGTTGATTAGTATTGGCATTCCAGAAGATATTAGTTTATATGTTTCTTTATTGATAGATGTAATCTTATTATTTATGGTTTGCTACATTGTTTATTTGATTACAAAAAATATTATTATAAAAATTGTTTCAACATTTGTAAAAAAAACAAAATCAGATTGGGACGATATTCTTTTAAAAGGAAAAGTATTTAATTCAGTTTCTCACCTGGCTCCTTTAATAATAATTCGGTTATTTATACCACCTGTATTTAGTGATTTCCCCACAATTATTCCTTTTTTATTAAAAGCAACGGATATTTATTTCATTTTCATAATTGTTAGAACAATAAATTTATTCTTTAATTCGTTAGAAATAATTTTAAAAAGAACCCCTGCGTTAAGCGATAAACCCATGCACAGTTATTTTCAGCTTCTAAAAATTATTGTTTATTTGTTGGGTGTTATACTTTTAATTTCTGTTTTCATTAATAAGTCTCCTATATATTTGATAAGTGCATTCGGTGCGATGTCCGCCGTAATACTGTTTGTTTTTAAAGATACTATTCTTGGATTTGTAGCGAGCATACAGCTTTCTGCAAATGATATGTTAAGAGTTGGCGATTGGATCACGATGAATAAATATGGTGCTGACGGGGATGTTCTCAAGATAACATTAAACAGCGTTAAGATTCAGAACTTTGATAAGACCATTGTTACGGTTCCCACTTATGCACTTATCTCTGATTCTTTCCAAAATTGGAGGGGAATGACAGAATCGGGCGGGAGAAGAATTAAAAGGGCTCTCAATATAAAAATAAACGATATAAAATTTTGCACGAAAGGAATGCTTGATAAATATAAAAAGATTGGATTAGTGGAAGATTATGTTAACGAAAAAACAGAAGAGATTGAAGAACATAATAAGAAGATAAAAGATAATAAAGCTCAATTAATTAATGAAAGGAAACTCACAAACGTTGGGATATTTAGAAAATATATCGAGGTATATCTTAAATATAATGAGAACATAAAAAAAGATTTTACTTTAATGGTAAGACAGCTTCCCCCAACCGAAACAGGTTTACCACTTGAGATTTATGTTTTTACAAAAACGGTTGATTGGCTTGAGTATGAAAATATTCAGGCAGATATATTTGACCATATTATGGCAGCCGCAAAGGAGTTCGACTTAGAAGTATTTGAGTATAGTACAGATATAAGCGTAATCAAGAAAAAACAATAAATACACCGAAGTGAAAAAAGTTGTTATTGATATCTTGAATAATAATTTTTCACAAACCCTTCACCCTCTTCTGTCAAAATAAATATACCCTTACTTTTTCCTGCCTTTAATTTTATCCAGCCGCACTCACGAAGACATTTAATATCTCTTTGGGCAGTCGGTCGGGAGATGCTATATTTTTCCCGGATTTCGATTGTAGTAAAGAAACCGTTTTCAGCTAGCAAACCCAACTCTTTTGTTAATCTTTTTGGAATGTCGTTTGAAGGGAATGATTGATTTATTTTATTCTTTATCTCCTTGGTTATAATATTCATTAAATCAACGTTTATATCTTCTGATGTATCAACGGTTATTTTGTTCTTGGATTTTGGCTTTAAGGTTATTTGTTCTGTTTTTAAAAGTTTATATTTATCTAACAGAGAATTATATTCTGATTTTAAATTATTATAGTCTTTTTTTAGTGGCTTGTAACCAGAATTTTCCAATTCATATTTTTGTTTGTAAGCCTCGCGTTCCCGGCTTAAAGCATCCACCTTAATGTTTAAAGCCTCGTTCTCGAGCTCTATAGCATTACCTCTTAGTTTTAATGCTTCTAACATATTCTTTAAAGCTTTTACCTCACGCTTAAGAGATTTGTTCTTTTCTGTTTTCAATTGTCCTTTCATTTTACTGTGCTAAAGGAATAAATTTAATAGAATACCTAACGAAAAACATAATGTATATAAAAAGGTAAGAGATTCAATTTAAAAATTCATTTTTTTAAATTGAGGTAACGAAAACAATTTTTCAAGAGATTAAATTGCCCTTTTTAATTTAATATATTTTTAAGATTTTAACACCTTTAATAATTTAAAGACGCTTTATGATTAAGGAGCTAAATAAATTAAATGATCAAGAAATAGAATTAATGAAAGAAACTCCCGCATTAATTGCAATTCTTGTTGCAGGAGCAGATGGTGTTATAGATGAAAAAGAAATGTATTGGGCGGAAAAGGTAAAAATCTTCAGAAGCTCAAAAGAAGATTCTATGTTGAAGGAATACTATTCGGAAGCTGTAAGAGGGTTTAGAAAAACTATGGAAGAATTAATTGAGGAACTACCGATTAATTTATCCGAAAGGAATTATGAAATCACAAAAAGGTTAAAAGGTTTAAATAAAATATTACCAAAGCTTAATAGGAAGCTGTCAATAGAATTTTACAAAAGCCTTTTAAGCTACGCAGAACAGGTCGCAAAAGCATCGGGTGGAATAATGGGTTTTGCATCAATTAGCCCGGAAGAAAGAAAATGGCTTAGCCTTGATATGATTAAAGATCCATCAGAGAAAGGTTGATATTTGGTGAACAACCTAACCCGCCCATATAAGACCATCAACCAGGTCTCGGAAAGTTTCTAGTCTTGCCCAACCCTCTGTTCCATCGTACGTTCTGATTAAATACCAATCACGATTATAGTCATCAATATATCCCCTATTATTATTGTAGAAGAAACTTGGTGATGTATCAGCCCCGATTAATTTAATTTCTGTACCCGGCAAAAGGTCCTCTAAAACTTCCGCCCCATCAATTCGTTCGGATAGAATTTCAAATGATTTAGTTACAGTTACATCAACATCTAAAGAATAAACATCTTTTGGGATAGGCAACAAAACCATTAGTTCGTTGTCTAATTTGTATAATTGTTCTCTCGTCCAAAAACCCATCCACTCATTTGCTTTTAGTATGCCATCACCGTCTGTATTGATTCCGAAAAAACCATATACATCACCAATTTTAATTATCTTTTCCTCACTGTATCGAAATATTTTGTAATCCGTCATATCGCTGGGTCCCAATGCCATTAAAACAACTTCCCGATAACCGTCAGATTGATCTATATCGATCAAATAAGCAAAAGCATCATCCATTATTTCGAACACACCCATGGTAGTATCGTTGTCAATTATTAAGACGTAATCATAGATTCCACCATCTTTTAATCTTGGGAAAGACACTGTAATGATTTCCATTTTTCTGTCAGGATTTATGTCTGCATAGATTGATGTATCACCTCTGGTAATTGGGATATTGAGATTTGTGGAAAAAGAGAAACAAGAGGTGGAAACAGCAAAAATAATCAGCACGAGTGAAACAAAAACAGTTTTATTCATAATAGGATTAAAGATATTTAATTATAAAATACAGTTGTAAAACTAACAAATCAACAAAAAGTTTCGTAAAATATATGAAACTTAACATTGATTAAGAAGTTTAAAAAAGCATAAAGAAAATTATCTAAC
>JADHVP010000025.1 GCA_016783945.1 Ignavibacteria bacterium | reverse complement strand
GATCAGATGGTATCCAATCCTCAAGTGAAGGAGGAAGTAAAAAATCCTGACTGTAGTTTGCTTTAATTTGATGTGACATATTTAAATTTTTATTTCTACAAAAATAATAAATTTAACAATTAGTTTTGAGACACTCTCAGCAAGGAGGGGATTTTAGAATCGTATTTAATTACCCTGCCGTTTACGGCAGGGATGAAAGAACACCATAAAGCCGGGCTTTAGCCCAAAGTATATATCAAAGTATTTAGGCTAAAGCCAATACTTTCTCGTCTTAACCCCCACCGTACCTGCCCGCAGCAGGCGGGAACGGTGGGGTAATTTATTTTTACTTGTATTGTATTGGGGGGAGTGGTAAGTTTTGGGGGGGAGATACAACTATGAAAAGAATAATAATTTCTTGTATAATATTAATCATAAGTTTCGCATTTATCACTTGCTCTAAATATCAAGAATCAAAAATTTATGAAAAAGAAATAGGTGAAATTAATCTTGATGGAAAAGATTTAATACTTACTATTCCCAGCAACGAAAAACTCAAAGACAAGTATATTAGATTTTACATAGCCACTTTTAGAAGATCGCCAGATGTTAGAAATTTTGACGCGTTAGAAATTGGTTTTTATGATGGCAATTATTTATTGATATATCAAGAAACTGCCCCTGGAGCATTTGATGATAATATTTACAAAAGTACTGAAATTAAACAAGACAAAGATTTTTTTTATTTAGAAATACCGAATAGGTTGCTTTTTGAAGAGGATATGAAACTATGGTCTGCATATGATAATGAAATAATTGTTGATAATATAAGACTAAATAGTAAAAAGACTGGTAAAATAGATATAAATGATCCTTATCTTTATATATTATTAACTAAGTAGATTCATAATATACATTGAGAGTTTTTGTACTCAGTAGGAGTTTCTCATGACGATAAAATCCTCAGCCCCGCCTCTGTTTCAAATCCGCACCTAGGTTTGTGGATTAATAAAATAATTGCATAATTAAATTTGAATAAATATATTAACAATAGTTTTTAACTACCCCTTCGGTTTAGACCAAGGGCGCGGGGTCGCTTAGGTGACCCCTGCTTTTTTTATAAAGTATTAATGAGAACATTCATTTATATTGATGGTTTCAATTTTTACTATCGTGCCGTAAAGAACACTCCATATAAGTGGTTAGATTTTAAATCACTCTTTCAGAAATTATTAAGCACTGCTAATCAAATTGTCGAAATAAAATATTTCACAGCTCTCGTTTCAGGGAAATACAATCCACAAAAACCAATAAGACAAACAACGTACTTACGTGCATTGGAGAACTTTATTCCTGAATTGAAGATTTATTATGGACATTTTCTTACTCATGAAGTATATGCTCCGTTAGCTAAACCAATAAATAAAAAGAACAAGGTGAAAATCATAAAAACTGAAGAAAAAGGATCGGATGTAAACCTTGCTGTGCATTTATTAAACGATGCGTGGTTGAACAAATATGATTGCGCAGTTATTGTCTCAAACGATAGCGATTTAGCAGAAGCTATGCATATTGTGAAATTACAACATGGAAACAAAATTCTTGGATTAGTTATGCCCGGTAAAGGTCACCCTTCAAAAGAGCTTATGATACATGCCAATTTTATTAAACGAATAAGAACTGGTGCATTAAAGTTATCTCAACTCCCAGAGCAAATACCGAATACAAATATCCATAAACCAAACAACTGGTAAAATTAAAAATTGTTATTGTATCCTCATCCTTAACTTGCAAAAAAGTATAACAATATTTACATTTTGTACCCGTCAGGAGTTCCTCCTGACGGATTAATACCAACAAACGCATAACACGCTAAGGTTAGAACCGCGTGCGGGAAGTCAATCCATGTCATGACAGCACTGCCAATGTCACCCAGACAAAAAGAATGACGGCAGACTGGTATCAGTAAAATTATTAGTCATTTATATTTATCCGTATTTAATTTTATACTAATTATATATCTTTATCAACTAAGTTTAGAACACAACTGATTTGATGAATTACAAACCCTTACCGCGTAAATTCTACCATCAAGATACTGTCACCGTTTCTCAAAATCTCCTCGGGAAAATTATCGTTAGAAAAATTAGAAATAAACTCTTAGCTGCGAAAATTGTCGAAACAGAAGCGTACATTGGTGAACACGACCCTGCTTGCCATGCATATCAAAAAATAACTAACAGAAGCAGTACCTTGTACGAAATTGGTGGAACTGTTTATGTATATTTCATCTATGGAAATTACTATTGCTTTAATATTGTTACCGAAGAGAAAGGCGTCGGTTGTGCGGTCTTAATAAGAGCTGTAGAACCCTTGCAGGGAATTGATACGATGAAAAAATACAGACCTTCGGCAAAAAGTTTACACGAGCTTACTAACGGTCCTTCTAAATTTTGTCTTACATTCAACATAGACAGGACTTTAAACAAAGAAGACTTATTAGGGAAAAAGATTTTCATTTCTAATCCTTTGGACAAGATGAAATTTGAGATTTGTGTATCGAGACGTATTGGTCTTAACATTGGCAAAGAATTCCAGTACAGGTTCTTTATAAAAGATAATCCATTCGTAACAAAGCATAAAATTAATAAAGAAGCAAAAACTTTAATCTAAATAATGAAAATAAAATTCTGCGGAGCGGCACGAACGGTAACAGGATCACAACATTTACTTGAAATAAATGGAAAGAAAATACTCCTTGATTGCGGGATGTTCCAGGGAAAAAGAGAAGAGTCATTTAAGATGAACAGAAAATTTCTCTTTGAACCTGAGGAGCTTCACAGCGTAATACTCTCGCATGCACATATAGATCATTCGGGAAATTTACCGACTCTTTCAAGAAAAGGATTCAACGGAAATGTTTATTCTACTGCTGCAACTCGTGATTTGTGCTCAATAATGCTTCAGGACAGTGCTTACATTCAGGAACGAGATATTGAATATGTAAACAAAAGAAGGAAGAAAAAAGGTGAAATACCGTTCAATCCTCTTTATACGATAGATAATGTACGGGACATCATGCGCAAATTCAAATCGATGCCCTATGGAAAGAAGTTTTACGTAGAAGGATTTGAAAACAAACTTGCAGTAACTTTCCACGATGCTGGACATATTCTCGGTTCTTCAACTATACTTCTTGATATATATGAAAATGGTAAAAATACAAAACTTGGATTTACGGGAGACCTCGGAAGGTTTAATTTACCTATACTAAAGGACCCTGAATTCATGGGTGATGTAGATTACTTATTATCAGAATCCACGTACGGCGGACGTATACACGACAAAGCTGAAATGATGGAGAAGCAGCTTGAAACAGTTATGAATGAAGCTATTGCAAGAAATGGTAAAATCATAGTACCTGCATTCAGTGTCGGAAGAACACAGGAAATCGTTTATGCATTGTCAAAGCTTTTTGCAAAGAAAACTATCCCTGAAATTCCGATTTATGTAGATAGTCCTTTATCGGTCAACACTACTGAAATTTTCAAAGTTCACATGGAATGTTTTGATGAGGAAGCTTCCAGATATGTCTCAGAAGGAGTAAATATTTTTGGATTAGATAATATTACTTATATAAAGGATGCTCAAGAATCAAAAAAGCTAAACAGCCTTGAGGAACCATGTATGATAATATCAGCATCCGGTATGTGTGAAGCAGGAAGGATTCTTCATCATCTTAAGAACAATGTAAGTGACGAGAAAAACACAATTCTCATAATCGGATTTATGGCTGAGCATACACTCGGAAGAAGACTCGTCGAAGCCAGAAATAATCCCGGGACTGTCATTAAAATATTCGGAGATGAATATACAGTCAATGCTAAAATCAGAATTCTAAATTCATTCTCTGCACATGCCGATAAAAACGAGCTTCTCGATTATTTCGATTTATTCGACAAGAAAAAACTAAAGAAAGTATTCCTTGTACACGGTGAAATTGATCAACAGGAAATACTAAAAGAATCGCTAAAAGAACACAATATCAGCAAAGTCGATATTCCCGTAAGGGGTGAATATGCAGATATTTAACTTGCTTTATATTACACTGTCCAGCTTTTTAAAACCGAATTGTATATTCATTGACTTGTTATTCAATAGTGATTTTAGTAAAATTAAAGCTTCTTATTAAAAACTTAATTTTTTAGACTATAATGAACAAAAAGAAATATTATTTTCACGTTCTATCACTCCTTATTATTTCCCTTGTTACAGTAATAGTTGCATGCTCTTCTAAAAAGAAGATTGTACTAGCGGAAATCGGTGACGAAAAATTGTATCTTCATGAATATGAAGATCAATTCCTGAAGACAACCAATAATATTGATTCTGCCAGAAACAAATCAATAGAGGAGAAAAAGGATTTTCTCGATCTTTTAATCAAATTTAGGTTGAAAGTAAGAGATGCAAGAGATAGAGGATTATTGAATGCTACCGAGATACAACAGGATTTAAATGAATACAAGAAAAATTTTGTCTCCACATTTCTTATTGATAAAGAAGTTGTCGAACCAAATATTAAACAGCTTTATGAAAGAAAAAAATATGAAGTAAGAGCTTCTCATATTTTAGTAAATCTTTCTCAAACGGCTACTGTTGAAGACTCTCTCAAAGCATATCAAAAAGCTGATCTAATATTAAAGAAATTAGAAGATGAGGATTTTGAAACTGTAGCAAGAACGATGTCCGATGATAAAACTGCTCAGCAAAACGGGGGTGACTTGTATTATTTCACCGGCGGAATGACTGTTGAAGAGTTCGAAGAAGTAGTCTACGAACTTAATGTAAGTGAAATTACTAAAGAACCTGTTAGAACGATGTTCGGTCTTCATATTGTTAAGCTTACCGATAAAAGAAAACGAAATGATGGTATCAGGGCATCACACATATTAATACAGGATAAAAAAGACAGTCTTGGTAATATTACTGATTCGGTAGGTACTTTCAACAGAGCAATGGAAATCCTCAAAAGAATTAAGAATGGAGAGGATTTTGCAACGGTGGCAAAGGAAGTCTCTGAAGATCCGGGTTCAAAAGATAATGGAGGAGACCTTGGATTCTTCGATAGAAGAAGAATGGTTCAGCCTTTCGATAGTGCGGCATTTTCTTTGGAAGTCGGAGAAGTATCAGACCTTGTAAGAACTCCCTTCGGCTGGCACATTATTAAGCTAACAGAGATTAAAGAATTTTCACCATTTGAAGAACAAAAAGAAACTCTTAAGACTGAATTCAAGAGAGGTCAAATGTTCAGGGCGGCGTATACGAAATACATGGAAAGCGCAAGAGAAGACTATAACTTTGCAATTGATCCGAACGGATTGAAATTCTTAATCACAAAATTTGATTCAACCAAAACAATCAACGAAGCAAACGTTGACAGTTTATTTACCGGTGAGGATAGAAAAGTCGTGCTTGCTACCTTTAAGGATGGTCAGATAATCGTTGAAGATATGGTTCAGTATCTAAATACAAATCGTGATTATGGCAGCAATGCCCCGATAACAAAAAAGCTTGTACAAATTATTGAAGGTGCTTCTGAAATGCCGATTCTAAACCTGATTGCTGTAAAAGAAAATATTGAAGATGATGAAGACTATAAAAAACTTCTTGCTGATTATGAAGACGGTTTATTGACATTTAAAATCGACCAGGAAGAATTATGGAGCAAAATAAAAATTAATGACGAGGAAATGCAAAAATATTATGATACGCATAAAGCTGATTATACAATTAAGGAAAATAATGAAGATAAGGTTAGACCATTTGAAGAAGTGAAATCTGAAATTTCAAGTAAACTTCAGCAGGAGAAATTTAAGGAGCTTGAAACTGCTTATATAGACAGCCTTAAACAAAAGTACCCGGTTGTAATACATGAAGAAATTTTAGCACAAGCTTTCGAAAAAGAATAATTATTTTTATATTTTATTTTAAAATTCGGGGTTTTCAGAGGAGCTTTTTATATCTACTTTCATAATGTAACTTAATCTCTGAAAGCCCTGAACTATTATATAAGTTTCACGTTAGAATAAGTAAAGCGATTATAAAATTTGTTCAATGTAAGTTTCTATGTTCCACAATTGAATCTAAAATCCTATTACTCAGATAATCAAAACCTCAAATACTTTGCGTAGTAAAATTCATAACAAGATAATAATCCTCTCACTGCTGTTATTCACATTTACTTTCATTAATTCATATTCACAAGCCGAAGGCGATAGAATATTAGCAATTGTTGGAAATGATATTATATTAGAATCTGATTTCCAATACCAGGTTCAACTATATGCACAGCAAAATCAACTGACTCAAATAAATCCATTGCTTGCCCAGCAAATTTTCCAGCAAATGCTCACCGATAAAATAGTCTTAGCAAAGGCAATACAGGATAGTATTGAAGTAACTGATGATGAGGTTAACCGTGAACTTGACTTTAGGATCACTTCACTCATTGAGCAGTTCGGTTCTATACAGAGAATCGAAGAACTTTATGGAATGTCATTAGGGAAGATAAAGATAACCTTGCGGGAAGAACTTGCTAAGAAACTAATGACTGATAAATTAAAAAGAAAAAAATTTGCTGGTGGTATAAAAGTTTCAGACAAAGAGGTTAGAGAATTCTTTAGAACTTACCAGGATAGTCTTCCTCCTGCAAGCGAAGAATTTGAGTTATCTCACATATTCTTGATTCGAAAAATTACGGATACGGAAAAAAAATATGCAGAGGACAAAGCAAATTTAATCCTTGACAGTATTAAAAATGGAGTAGATTTTTCAGAGTTGGCAAAAAGAAACTCAGATGATACACAATCTGCAATTGAAGGCGGAGATTTAGGATTTGCGACGAAAGGGTCATTTGTAAAGCCATTTGAAGATGCTTTACTCTCATTGAAAGAAGGTGAAGTTTCCGAAATTGTGGAAACAGAATTCGGTTATCATATTATTAAATTAACTGAGAAAATAGGTGATAAATTAAGAAGTTCCCATATTCTGATTGCTTATCCTAGATTTGAATCATCCGACCTTGAAACTATTTCTTTCCTGAATGATCTTAAAACTAAAATTGATAACAATGAAATTACATTCGAAGATGCCGCTAAGCAATACTCACAGGACACTATATCAAACAAAGATGGGGGTTACATCGGTTTTGTTCCTGTGGAAAGACTCGATAGTGCAGTGTTAGAAGAAATCGACGTACTCGATATTGGAGGAATAACAAAACCTGTTAGGATCGGTACTGATCTTAACTACGGATATGAAATTTTAAAAGTGATTAGCAATAATCCTGAGCATAAATTAACATTCGAGAATGATTACGATGTTATTAAAAGTTTTACATTGTTTTATAAAGAAAACGAGGAAATGGAAAAGTGGATCAACGAATTACGGGAAACGATTTATGTTGATGTAAAATTTTAATTACTAACTAAAGCATTTCAGGCACTGATCAACACACACAAAATAAGAAATCTTCCTGGTAATGGATATCTTGCTTAAGAGTGAATATAGTGCGATCCTAATATTAATCGTCACTATTGTTTCCATCTTACTAGCCTACTTCTTCTATAGAAAATCTAAACTTAAAGCTCCACTTAAATATATACTGCCACTCATCCGATTTCTTTCAATCTGGTTTATACTTGTCCTATTTTTATCTCCTGTGCTGTCTTATCTAATTGAAATAACTCAAAAGCCCATTAACGTATTCTTAATTGATAATTCGCTTAGTTTAAACATTGACAAGAAAGATTCCCTGTTAAAAGAAACGCTAAACAAAAAAATAACAGACATCGAGAACGATAAATCTGAAAACAAATATTTCCTTTTCTCAAACGAATTGAATGAGGAAATTTTCGAAAATGATTTTGATGCAATAGAATTAAGCAACCGTGATAATTATGAGACTAACTTATCGAAAACATTACATACTCTATTTGAAAGATTAGAGAATAAAAATATTTCTTCTATAAATATTATTTCTGACGGTATAATAAACTCCGGCGGTAATCCTTCTCATTTTATAAAACTGTTTGGCATTCCGGTAAATTATTTTCTTATCGGTGACACAGCTCAAAAACCTGACCTCCTGGTAAAAGATATATTCTTTAATAAGGTTGCCTTTATTGAAAGCGTGACTCCGCTGGACGTTGAAATAAATTCATTCCAATTTGACAAGAACATCAAAGTTAATCTATATGAAGATGGCAGCTTAATTGATTCCCGGATAATAGAAGTAAATCAGAAATCCGATTCATACAATGCTTCGTTTAAATTAATCTCACCTGTCGAATCGATTAAAAAATACAAAATTGAAATAGAAGCTGAACCAAACGAAATTACAAATAAAAACAACTACAGTGAATTCTTTATAAGGTATGTAGACAATAAGTTTAAGATACTCGTTTTCTCAGGAGGTCCAGGTGCTGATTTCGCTTTTATATCAGAGGAAATTAATAAGATTAAAAACTTCGAAGCAGAATTTCGAACACAAAAATCAGCAAACGAATTTTATGAAGGTCCAATTCCTGATATGAATAATATTCAGGCATTCATATTCATAGATTTTCCGACTTCTATTACGAATGTTAATATATTAAACGACATTAAAGCAAGCACAGATAGAAACGAATCCTCTCTCTTTTTTATGGCAAGCCGAAACACTGACTACAAAAAATTATCGTTACTCGAAAGCATCCTGCCTTTTAAAACTGTCTCAGCTTCCAATCTTGAAAAGGAAATTGGAGTAAAGACTGTTAGTAATTTCAATGCGGATGTTCTCGATAATTTTTCTGAAAGAGGTGGCTTATCAAAAACTCTTGAACTTGTTAACTCTCTACCCGGTATTTTTAAAACAGGATCGGTTTTTTCTTTTAATCCCGAAGCTGAGACAATATTAATATCAAGCCCCGGACGCGAACCTATTCTCGTAACTCAAAACACGACCAAGAATAAATCTGCAGCATTCCTCGGACACGGAATTTATAAATGGAGATTAAATCCGGCAATCACTAATTCAGAACAAGCACTGAATGGAATCTTAACAGGAATTATCTTATCTATAACAGACAAAGAAAAGAAAAAGAAATTCAACGTTGAGACAACAAAACAAATTTACTCCCCCTATGAATCTGTTAAATTTATGGGTATCATAAATGATAATACTTTAACAGGCGGTTTAAAAATTAAGGTCAGGATGTATAATGAAAATTTCAATGAGCAGATTGAATTAAAAAAGACCGGCAATTTCAGTTTCGAGGGTCAGACAAATATTATGACACCCGACGATTACTTCTTCACAGCAGAGCTGTATTCGAAGGGAGAGCTAATCGATTCCGATACAAAGAAATATTCAATCGGGGAAAACAACTTTGAATTCAAAAAAACCAGATCGGACAACAGCCTCTTACAAAACCTTGCTCTAACAACAGGTGGAAATGATTTTACTAATGAAGATATAAAAAAGATTAATGAATTAATATATCAGGCTAATATTCGTGAGTCACAATCAGTGAAAAGTTCAGAAAATGTTTTTTTAAATTTTAACTTGTATTATCTTTTCATTGTCATTTTCCTCTTATCTCTCGAATGGTTTTTGAGAAAAAGATACAATTTACCATAAGTATTAAATTGTGTGGGATTAATATTTGAACTTTTAATAGAATGGAATTGTCATAGTTTTAAATATCTTTAAACAGCTTTGAAAAAACTTTACGCAACAATATTATTCTGTATTTTACTTGCTGCAATAACGGATTCCTATTCCCAGCAATATTGGCTTACTCTTAATAGTCCAACGAGCCGCAATCTGGTTAGCTGTTCTTTTGTGGACAGTTTGAGAGGATGGGCAGCAGGTGACTCCGGCACTATCATAAGAACAACTAACGGAGGACAAAGCTGGAATACTCAAATTTCGAGCGTCGGGAATGAACACATAGAATGTATCTTTTTCCTTAACCAAAGATTAGGCTGGGGAGTATCCTGGGATATAACTTACGACACTAACTCGTACGGTTCAAATATTCTAAGAACTACCAATGGTGGTGTAAACTGGCAGTATACTCGTTATCCGGTTGATGATATTTATATTAATACAATTACTTTCGTTGACTCTCTTACCGGTTATATGGGAGGATATCCCGGAATACTCGTGAAGACAATCGACGGTGGTTTACACTGGAATCAGGTAGAAATTGATTCTTCTTTCTTCGCTGGATTTCCGGTTAGTGGATTCAAATTTTTAAATCCTCAGTACGGTTATGCTTGCGGAGGAATAATGGATTTTGCAGGTGTAATTTGGAGAACGACTAACTTTGGAGAAAGGTGGATTGCTTATGGAGTTGGACCGGAACCGATTTTCGATATTGAAATCTTTAATTTAACAACTGCATTAGGAGTTGGCGGTGACCTTGAGTACGGTCCTTCCTTTACAAGAACCTCGAATGGTGGTATTAATTGGAGTTATGATACATTGGGTTTATTTGGGATTGCATACGCTGTTTCGTTTCGTACAAGAACTGAAGGCTGGGCACCTTTGGGATTTTCTGAGAAATGGATGTACACAATGGATTCGGGAAGAACCTGGCAGACTTATGACACTCCTGATAGCAACGGGATTTACGATGTGCAGTTTACAGATAAAAGAAATGGTTTTGCTGTCGGTAATGATGGTGTAATTTTAAAGTATAATTCCACTTTAATCAACATTCCAAATAGTATATCGAATACGATACCTTCGGAAAATAAATTATTCCAGAATTACCCTAATCCTTTTAACCCTGTATCAAAGATTAAATTTCAAATATCAAAATCGGCAAACGTGAAACTAATTGTCAATGATGTGCTCGGGCGGGAAGTAATAGTACTATTTCACGATAATCTCAAACCGGGTACGTACGAGATGGAGTTCGATGGTACAAATCTGCCGAGCGGTGTGTATTTTTACCAGCTTATTGGTGGAGATTTTTATGAATCAAAAAAAATGTTACTCATAAAATAGAATATCAATCAAATCCTAAATTTTATTTTGAAATTATTTGTTTTAACTTTTAATAATTGATAAATTCATTATATACCAAACGCAAAGAATGACCAAGCTTAAACAAATACTGATATTTATCATACTCTTCACAGCTTCAGTGAATGCATACTCTGTAGATTACTGGCTGCAGCTCACTAGCCCGACTACACGCTTTTTGCGAAGCGTTACGTTTCTTGACAGCTTAAACGGCTGGGCGGCAGGAGATTCAGGAACAATAATTCATACTTCTAACGGCGGCTTAAGCTGGGTAGTACAACCTACAGACATAGAAGAACATCATATTGGCTGTATTTTCTTTTTGAATGAAAACTTAGGATGGGCATTGGCGTGGGATATTTCCTGGGACACAATTTCGTACTACGGAACTATCGTATTGAATACAACAAACGGGGGTGTTAACTGGACAAGTGAACGCTACCCTGAAAATGATGTTTTCTTTAATACAATAATATTCCTTGATTCTCTTACGGGTTACATGGGAGGAGTCCCTGTAAATCTCGTTAAAACCACTGACGGCGGTGCCAATTGGGCTTTATGCAATATTGATTCTGTCATTTTCGCAGGGTTTCCTGTTGCAAGTTTTTCTTTCTATAACTCAAGAATCGGTTACGCAAGCGGCGGTTATATTGACATTGCCGGAGTAATCTTTAAAACCACAAACTATGGTGAATTTTGGACTGCTAAAGCTGTCGGTCCCGAACCCGTCAACGGGATGATGTTATTCGATTCGTTAAGAGTACTGGGCGTCGGCGGTGATTACGAATACGGAACGGGTATCGTGAGAACTACCAACGGAGGTACAAACTGGGAATACGAAAACCTGCAAATATTCGGTATAGCTTTTTCCGTTGCTTTCCGCACTCATGCAGAAGGCTGGGCACCTCTCGGCTTTGCACAGAAGTGGATTTACACGCTCGACTCCGGCAAGTCATGGCTCAATATCGACACTCCTGACAGCAGTATGATATACGACGTTATTTTCACGGATAAAAGGAATGGCTTCGCCGTTGGGGAGGATGGCGTAATCCTCAAATACAACCAGTCAGCTATAAACGTGCCTAACAATCAAAACATACTGCCGGTAGAAAACACACTGTACCAGAATTACCCGAACCCGTTCAATCCCTCTACCGTTATCAGGTACTCTCTGTCGCAGACAAGCTACGTGGCTTTAAAAATATACGACCTCCTCGGAAGAGAGGTCATGACTGTAGTAAACGACGTGCAAAGAGCGGATAACTATTCAATAAACTTTTCCGGGAGCACCCTGCCCTCGGGCGTTTACTTCTACAGACTCCTCACAAGAACACTCAATTCCAAAGACACAAAGGAAAGTGTGATAACGAGAAAGATGTTGATGATAAAATAGTGCTAACTATTTTATCAGAAATCCGCCATTCGTTTTGGCGGGGTGCTCGTGAAGTGATTTATTATATTATTCAACCTTCCTTTTTTGGTGATGTTGGCAGTGCTGTCTTATCCTGTTTCTACTTCCCGTGCACGGCACAAACCTTATCATGTTAATCCTTTCATTGCTTACCCGCCTGTGGCGTGACTTCTTTACCTTTACCTGGCAATCTGACTTTAGGCAGATGACAGGTGGCAACCTGATGTTTTTCAGGTGACAGGCCGCGCGCGGTATGCCTGCCCGCCTCTGGCGGGAACCTTTGTGTTTTATGCCTAACGTTGGTATTCATCCGTCAGGAGGAACTCCTGACGGGCACATTTATTCAAGAGAAAATATCACTTTTTAGGTTTAGGAGATTCTGCTTTTTTAGAAAAAATATTTAGCACAAACAGGAACTAATTACTTATTAACTTGTTGCATATCCGACACACCCTATTTATAGTTATTAATAGGGTTTAACGTTTCAAGATCAGTTTGATTTTTTTAGACTATTTATGTTAGATAAAACGAAATTTTTTTAAACCAATTAAATGATAAATTATGAAAAAGAACTTTTTAATGTTTTTTCTTGGCGCAATAGCACTGGGAGCAGTAGCAGCTTTAGTTTTACCAGCATCAGAATATATACCGCAAAGCAGTAACAATGCAAAGAGTAGTATATACAATGAAAATACTACTTCCGAATCTTTTGAAGTAAGTAATCCGGTTGTTGTACAATCGGAGTTTCAGTTTGTGCAACCAGACGTACAAAATTGGGAAATAGGTAACAATTTAGAGCTGAAAAGAAAAGATACAGGTAAATCAGGTATTAAATCGTACACGCTTAAAAGAAATAAGTTTCTCCAGGAGTAAATATAAAATACAGATGTGTTATATAAGAAACACAGAAGGCAGATTATAAACTTAATCTGCCTTTTTTCTTACCTAATGTACATTTACTCATTTCCCCCCGCTGTTGGTTTATCACAAACAGTATAAATCTTGACAGGGATTGCCTGCCCGGCAATCTTTATGACAGGACTTCTTTACCTTTAACTTTACCTTTACCTGGCAACCTGATGCTTTTCAGGTGACAGGCCGCGCGCGGCACAAACCTTTGCATGTTATGCCTAACGTGGCTGTCATTCCAGCGTAAGTCGAAGATGCGCTGTGGCGTGCTGGAATCCAGATAAAAGTTTAACCGCAGAGTCGCTAAGACACAGAGAAAAGTCTCCGAGAGTTGTAATAGGCGTTTGGGGTCTTTTTTTGTTTTGGGAATGGTTAATGTTGATATAGCAGTCAATCCCGCAGGGATGATATTATTATAGAAAGAAAAGAATGTGTGAAAAATAAAACCCTGAAAGGGTGAAATAAAATTAAACAAAGATAAAACAGAATATGTCACCCCTACGGGGTTGTGTTGTTATTAAATTAATAGTACTACAAAAATTTCATCCCTACGGGATTGCATAAATTTGAGTAAAGCGGTTGGACAAAAGACTATAAGAGTTGTAATAGGCGTTTGGAGTCTTTTTTTGTTTTTGGGAATGGTTAATGTTGATATAGCAGTTAATCCCGCAGGGATGATATTATTATAGAAAGAAATGAATATAAGAAAACAAAACCCTGAAAGGGTGAAATATAATTAAAAGAAGAATATAAAGAATATGTCACCCCTACGGGGTTATGTTGTTATAAAATTAATAGTACTACAAAAATTTCATCCCTTTGGGATTTCATTAATTAGAATAAAGCAGTTGAGGCAAATGCTCCGGGAGTTGTAATGGCTTTTGGAGTCTTTTTTGTTTTGGGAATTGTTATTTTTAAGGAGGAAGGAAAAAAGTATATCTGCGAAACGAAGTTTAGCGAACAATGCGTTCCCAAACGGGAGTTTGGGAACGAGAAAATATTTATCGTTAATCACATTATCATAAATCAAAATTATTCCAAATGGAATCAAAAATGAAATGGTTAATGTTACCTGTTGTTAGTGCTGGTGCTGAATATTTAGTAATGGGAAATTTAATGAGAAGAAATATTCTTACCTACAAAGCACCTGAAAGAAATGAAGGTTATGATCTTATTTGTATCCATCCTGAACCAAGATACAAACACAAAAAGAATGAATCCTCACAAGTTAGAATCCAAGTAAAAAGCAGATATGCAACTGACTGTGATCGTGGTTTTCCAGTAAAGGATAAATCTTTCGGTGCATTTGATTTTCTGATAATAGTATTTTTAAATATAGGTAAATTTTATGGTAAGAATGATGGTTCAAGTGGGAAAGAAGATATCGAATTCTATACATTACCAAACAAATTTATTAGGAAACACCATAACAAATCTTCTGGATGGCAAAAAGTCAGGTTAAGAAAATTACAAAATGAAATAGAACAATACAAAAATGAAAAAGATTTTGAATTAATTGCAAAAGAATTGGGAATAAAGAAACCTTTAAAGAAAAGAGGATAATATTTAATAAATTAATATATGGAGAACGAAGTATTATATAAAGATTTCGATTTCAATATACTCAACAATTCTGACTTCGGAGAAGATGCTGTAAGAGAAGAATTAGTTAATCCTATATTAAAACGATTAGGATATAGAGCATCGGGAATTTATAAAATTAATTATAGTAAACATCTAGAACATCCATTTGTTAAGATTGGTTCAGGTGAAAGAGAAATAAAGATTATTCCTGATTATTTATTAGAGGTTCAAAACAAATATGCATGGGTATTTGATGCTAAAGCACCAACAGAAAAAATTAGCACTGGTGCACATAGAGAACAAGTATACTTCTATGCAATACATCCCGATATAAGAACGAAAATCTATGCACTTTGTAATGGTAAAGAACTTATAGTTTTTCCTATCGATGGAGACAAACCAATGCTATACTTTCAACTATCTGAAATTGAAAAGCACTGGGCAAAAATTGAGGAGTTCCTCTCGCCTCATGCATTTGAACTGCAAGCAGATAAAATAGAATATCTAAGAGAAGCACCCAAACAGTATTTTACTTATCTCAACAGACCTTTGCTACCCGAATTGCCTGTTAGAAAACAAGCAGCTAAAAGGCATTTTGGAGTTCATGGATACTTTACAACACAAGCGTGGAACGTTGTACAAGAATACATAAAAAACTTTTCTAGACCGGGTGATTTAATACTCGATCCTTACGGAGGTAGCGGAGTAACTCTTATTGAATCAATAGTACTTGGAAGGAAAGCGATACACTTAGACATAAATCCCTTAGCAAATTTCATCGTTAAAAACCTTATAGAACCTGTAAACTTAGCTTCATTACTAAATGAATTTGAAAAAATAAAAATTAAATTTGATAAAAATTGTCCTAAGTCCGATAAACAGATTAGAAACTTCCTAAAGAAATATTCATTTCCTAAAGGTATGACATTAATGAAAAATGCTGATGTAGATACCATAGAAGAATTATTTACAAAGAAGCAACTCGCTCAGTTAGCTTATTTAAAACACTTAATAAAAAGTGTTAAAGATAAAGATATTAAAAATTCTCTATTACTTGCATTCTCAAGTACACTAACAA
The DNA here is from genome assembly GCA_016783945.1 of Ignavibacteria bacterium. Classification (GTDB taxonomy): domain Bacteria; phylum Bacteroidota; class Ignavibacteria; order Tepidaquicellales; family Tepidaquicellaceae; genus BS750m-G4. Next base: position 15,714 of record JADHVP010000025.1, on the reverse strand, counting down.
AAATTAATAGAACATATCATCCATCCAGTACCAGAGGAATTAATGCAGGTGATTGTGCAGCTTTTAGATATTATAGGTTTAGATTAGCAAAAGAAGAAGTTGATTTGGATATTATGGATACATTTGAATGGAAATTTAAAAAATTAATATCCGCAAAGAAGGAAATGGTACCTTTAATTAATAAAGATAATATTAAAAACGCCATAATTGAAAAAGGTACTGCCACTGATTTGAAGAACATTGAATCAGAAAGTATTGATTATATATATACTGACCCTCCCTATGGTTCAAAAATTCCATATTTGGATTTATCTGTTATGTGGAATGCATGGCTTGATTTAGGTGTAACTAATAAAGATTATAAATTAGAAGCCATTGAAGGTGGAGAACATAATAAAACTGCCAAAGAATATTCTGATTTACTCGCCCAATCCATAAAAGAGATGTATAGAGTTCTTAAATTTGATAGATGGATGAGTTTTGTATTTGCTCACAAAGATCCCAAATATTGGCATCATATAGTCGATACAGCTGAAAGATGCGGATTTGAATATGCTGGAGCGGTTAAACAAAGAAGCAGTCAGTCTAGTTTTAAAAAACGTCAAAATCCATTTTCAGTATTATCGGGACAACTCATAATAAATTTCAAAAAAGTTCAATCGCCCGAAGTTATTCAAAGGGTAAATTTAGGAACAGATGTTTATAATATTATTATTGAAACTATTGAGAGTACCATAGCAAAAAATAATGGAGCAACATTAGAAGAAATTAATGATGAATTAACAATAAGAGGATTGGAACTTGGATTTTTAGATCTTTTAAGTAAGGAATATAAAAATTTAACTCCTTTATTACTGAAAAATTTCAAATATGATGATAATTTTAATAAATTCTTAATTAAAGAAGAAAACAAATTTAAGACAAAGATTGACGTAAATTTAAGAATAAGGTATTTTTTGATTTCATTTTTAAAAAGATGTGAATTAGAAAAGAAAAATCCTACTATTGACGAAATAATATTGCATATAATGCCACTTTTAAGAAATGGATTAACTCCAGAAAACCAAACAATATTAAATGTTCTAAAAACTATTGCAACTCATGTAGGTAAAGATTGTTGGAAGCTTAGAACAAAAGAACAATTAGAGTTATTTATTTAATTCTAACCTCGATACAAAACTCCGACTCGTATTGTTTACTCCTGGATTCCAGCTTTCGCTGGAATGACTAACCCCTTTTTAATTTTGTGCATTTTTGTGTTTTAGTGTCTTTGTGGCAATAAAGTTCTTTTACAAATGTCAGGCATAATACGCTACAGGTTCATACCGCGCACGGGAAGTCGACTCATGTAAGGACAGTACTACAAACGCTACAAAAAAATTATTTTATCATCACCATCTTCTTCGTCTGCACAAACTCCGAAGACCTCAATGAATAGAAATACACTCCCGACGAAAGCCTCGAAGCATCGAACGTAATATCATACACTCCTGCATCCAGGTTTTGGTTTACAAGCTTTGCAATTTCCTTACCCGATACATCGTACACGTTTAATTCAATAAAATCTTTTACGGGCACTTCGAGACGTATAGTCGTCGAGGGATTGAACGGGTTCGGGTAATTCTGTTTCAAAGTAAGCTTACACGGTATAAGCTCACCGACCTGCTGTATCCCAAGCGAGCTGATATCAACGATGACTGTCCAGAGCTGGTACACGCCTGTCGAATTATCCATCCAGACCGGTATCAGTTTATTATTCGTGGAAGTCAAAGCAATATTATCTCCCTGGTATCCCTGACCGAAACCGCCGATAGGAGTGGGCTTGAAATTATGGTCGCTCATTTCAAAATCATTCCACGTGTTACCGCCATCGGTAGACCTCGATAAGAACACACTTGAAGAATCGCTCGCAGTATATCTGTCATCGTAATAAAGCACATTAACTCCCCCGCTGTCATCTACATGGACGACAGGAAAGTATTGTATCTTGCCGTTGTTGAGAGCATCCTGATTAACTCTTACACCAGCAGACCATGTTAGACCGCCGTCGGTTGACCTGTTCATTATTATATCGGGGTCGGTTCCTGCGGGTGCAAGATTCTTTTGAGTTGTTACAATATAAATCCACCCGTTACGTGAACCGCCCGTCTTATCTACATCTATTCTTGGCAGACCGTTTACCCTAATGTTTCCTTTCTGCGGAAGCAAACCCTGTATGCCGTTCATATCAAAAGCACCCTCATTTACAGTCCATGAAGCACCGCCGTTAGAAGACGAAGCGAAGCCGGTGTAATCCTCGGTAAAGGGAGACGAGCTTGTAACACGTGCCCAGCAGACGTTTACAACGCCGTTGGGTGCCATTGCAACTTCCGCTCCCTGGCATCTTTGGGGAGGATTATTTATTTGCATAGGTGCAGACCAGTTTCCAGTTATATTATCTGTATATGAAATAAATGTAGGATAGGGAGGTGAAAATCTTACCCATGTCACGTAAGACCTTCCGTAGAAACTGCTCGATGAATTACCATCCGACACAAGCGTTCCCCTATCCAAATCCTCCGGGTTGCTTGAGATGGTTCTTTGATTAGACCATGTAACGCCCATATCTGTCGAGTAATGGGAGTATAATCCCTGGGGAAATCCTAATCTTATTAAAATAAACGTTCCGTTCTTATCTATCGCCACGCCGGGATCACCCTGGTGAAAAGGAATAGGTAAGCCTTTACATGTATCACTCCCGAACCAGTTAGCTCCACCGTTAGTAGATGTGTAAACGCCTTCGCTCCTGAAAGCCGTTACGGGATTTAATGTATTACAACCGATAAACAATATCTGAGAATTCAAAGGGTCTTTTGTAATAAAGGACTCTGTTTGATGAACACCGCTCGGATATACTCTGAAATTCAGTCCTATTCCAAGATATTGTGAGTTTGTTTGATTTTCATTATCAGCAACTAATACCTTACTTTCAAAAATAAAGTAAACAGAAAGCAAGAGTATTAGAAGAAAAAGGATAGATATTTTGTGTATGCTCATTATATAAGTTTAAGTTTCAAAACCATTTGAAAATGATATAACATATAATAAAAGTTTAAACATTTAAATTCACCTCAAATACACAACTACAAAAAACCCGCATAAAGCGGGTTCTTTGTATGATAAAATATATTTTTAAATTATATTAATTAAAAATATAACCAAGTCTCAAGCTTGCATAATAATTTCTTGGCTCTCCTGCTTCGTAATACTGCTTTTTAGTTGAATTAATGTTAATAAATGCGGAGTATATTTTATCAAAAATATTTATCACTCCACCGGATAGAAGAACGTTAAACCTGTTAAACTGTAAATCTAATCCTGCAGATGAGTTTAATATATCGTAACTGTCATTTTCTGCTGTATTGCCATCGTCCGCAAACATTTTGCTGACATATCTGTAATTACCTTTTATAAAAGCAGTAACGTTCTTGCTAATCTTGTGCTGGTATGAGAGGTCAATTGAAAAATTGTGTTCAGGAACACTCGGAACTATTTTCCCGGAGAAGTCCCTGTCCCTTGTGACTATAACACCCGATGAATCCTCAATTGTTCTTGCTATGTATTCATCATATTTGAAATCCGAATAAGTATAAGCAGTCTTCAAATTCAGTCCTTGAATTATTTCAACATTACCTCCAACCTCCAAACCTCTCCTATTTGTCTTTGCTGAGTTTCTAAAGAATACATCCCCGTAAACTTCAAAAGGAACTATCTCATCTTCAATTATGGTGTTGAATATCGTAGCCTCAAAATAAACGTTATTAAAAAATTTTGTTCCCCGATAGACTAAATTACCTTTAATTCCCAACTCGAAATTATTTGATTTCTGTGGTTCCAGATCAGGGTTTAATAATTTAAGTGGATCGGTACTTGTTGGAGGATTGTCCAATTCATTCCCGGCAGGGCTGTCGAAACTAAATCCATAGGATGTATATACGGCAACAGATGGTGTCAGTTTATAATTAAGAGCAGCTTTTGGAGTAAAAGCTTCGAATGTCTCACGGGAATTTCGAACTTCAAAAAGCTGATCAATATTATCAAACATAACCTTGTCATACCTTCCTGTCAGCAGAAGATCAAATTTACCTTTTATCAAATTAAATGAATTCGATAAATAGAATCCAGTATTTGAAATAGATTCATCTACTAATGCTGAGAGTATATCCCCTTTCTTTCCATTTATGTTATTATAATACTCAACGGGTCCTGTTTGATATAAAAGATCACTTCCAACAGAAAATTCATTATCCCTGTCAAAAATCTTGATATGGTTTACAAACCTGAAGTTAGCACCTATTCCATACCGGTCTATAATTTTATAATCCCTCGAAGTCCTATGGAAGTATTTTATCGTTCCATAAGCAGTTAACTCAAGTTCATTATTATCTTTTTTACCAAAAAAAGTGTTAAACCTCAGACCCAACCTCCCTTTTTTCGTTAACCTTCTTGTATCCCTTGATACCTGGACGCTGTCAGCTTGAAAAGGATCCTCGTCGAACTCTTCTTTTGTCAGGGATCCCGGTAAACGAATAAGACCGTCGACAAAGTATCCGAAGATGTTTAGCCTTGAACCATCACCCGGTGTTGTTTCCAGAACTGTATTTAAGATGTGCCAATAATCCTGACTATGATCTCTGTAACCATCAAAGTTATGATAGCTGTAAGTGGTTAGAAATGCATAATCGTCAGTTCGAACTCCTGCTTTTATCCCATTTCTTCTTAAACCGAAAGAACCAAAGTCATTAAAATTTATTGCAAACGATCTGGGAAATTCAATATCGTTAATAAAATTTATAACTCCACCAGGTGCGTTAGTGTAGAGCGAAGAAGAGTTCCCTTTTACAATTTCAATTCTTCCAACAGAGTTGAAATCGATAGCTTCTATTCTTGTTTGACCATCGGGTTCTGATTCCGGAATACCATCAAGTAAGATCCTAACTCCTCTTATTCCCGTATTCGACCTGCTGCCAAAACCTCTTATGGATATTCTAACATCGTGGTTTCCATATCTCGATTGCAAAAAAAGACCGGGGATAGTTCCTAATATATCGTTAACTCCAACCCTCCTATCAAGTTTAAACTGGCTTTGGTCTACACGATGTACAGAATATGGTATATCGATAATTTTTTTATACGTTCTTGTGCCCGTAACAATAATCTCATCAGTTTGATAAATTATAGAATCGCGTTGGTTAGTTGTATCAATTTGTGGATAGACTTCTTGAAAAAAGAATATTGTTAATAATGTAATTGTGATTGATATAAAGGTTTTCATTTATATTAATTATAAAAGTTTAATATTAAAAAAATTTATTTCGGTAAGTTGTACTCCGACGATTCAAAACTCGTAAATAAATTTTAATAATTAAATGATATTAAATTTACATACTATAGCAAATCTCGAAAGGAGTTTCATATTTTATCCACTTGTTTATTCCAAACGTAAGTAATAATACTCTTTACATCAAAATTAGAATTTTAATATATTATATTTGTTAATTACGATATGAAATCATTAGCAGCTTTAATTCCCTACCTTAAGAAACACAGAAAAAAGCTTATCTTGGGGTTTATTTTTATTGTATGCTCAATTGCGTTACAGTCGGTTTATCCTTTAATTATAGGCGATGCAATCGATGAGCTTACTCTAAAAACAAGCAATCATACGATGTTGTATTATGCTTTTGTTGGAGTATCATTAATATTGGTTGGCGGAATTTTCTCATACTTCACACGGCAAACGATTATCGTTGTGTCAAGAGAAATTGAAAACGATCTGAGACACAATTTTTTTGCACACCTTCAGACGCTGTCGAAAAATTTCTATGATAAGAATTCAACAGGTGATCTAATGGCTCATGCGACCAACGATATCAATAATATCAGAAATCTACTCGGTCCAGGGATAATGTATTCATTGCAAACAACTATACGGATCATCGTTACTATGTTCATTTTATTTTCTATCAACGTTGAAATGACCTTGTATGCTATTTCACCACTTCCTTTGATATCAATTGTTGTATACTTTGTCGTTAAGTTTACATTCAAGAAATCACTAAAAGTTCAGGAAGCGTTTTCAAATCTTACAACAAATGTTCAGGAAAATTTTTCCGGAATAAGAGTTATAAAGTCTTACGTTCGTGAGGATAATGAAAAAGAAAAATTCAATAGCATCTCAAAAGATTTACAGCAAAAGAACCTCTCATTAGCAAGATTGCAAGCTTACTCGTTTCCGATGATGTTTTTGTTTACAGGTATATCGATGATTATTGTTATTTATTTAGGCGGGATAAAAGTGATAAATGGAAGTTTGACAATGGGTAACATAACTGAATACTTGATTTATTTAGTTCAATTAACCTGGCCCATGATTGCTTTCGGATGGATAATCAATCTCGTTCAAAGAGCAGCTCCTTCCATGCAAAGATTAATGAACATTATAAATTCGCATCCGGATATTGCAGATAATAAACACACAGATCATTCTATAACAAAAGATAAAATTCTCGGTGAGATTGAATTCAAGAATGTTTCATTCAAATATCCGGGAACTGACAATTATGTTTTAAAGAATATTAATCTTAATATAAGAAAAGGAACAACACTCGGTATAATTGGACACACGGGCGTTGGGAAAAGCACTCTTATAAATCTAATTCCGAGAATTTATGATGTAGCAGAGGGTGAAATTATTATTGATGGGTACAACATTAAAAATATTCCTCTACGCAATTTGAGGGAAACAATAGGAACCGTTCCGCAGGAATCTTTCCTGTTCTCTGAAACTATTGAAAAAAATATTGCTTACTCTTCTGACACAATTGACCATGATAAGATGGTCTCGACATCAAAAATTGCGGGATTGTATAAAGATGTGGAAACCTTTCCCGAAAAATTTGAAACAATACTTGGTGAAAGAGGAATAACATTATCCGGTGGGCAAAAACAAAGAGCATCTTTATCGAGAGCAATCTACTTGAAACCAAAAATTCTTATACTTGACGATTCATTTTCTGCGGTGGATACACACACAGAAGAAGAAATATTGCAGGAATTAAAAGACGTTATGAAAGATAGAACGAGTATTATTATTTCGCATAGAATATCGACAATCAAAAATGCAAATAACATCGTAGTTTTGAGTGATTCACAAATCAAAGAGGAAGGCTCGCATAATGAATTGATTTCGCTTGGCGGAATCTATTATGACATTCATATAAAACAGTTACTCGAAGAAGAAATAGAAAAATTGAATTAAAATTATTGAGTACGTATAAAATAAATAAAGCTGAAGAAGAACCTTTAGGAAAAGAGATCGATTCGAAGTTACTAAAAAGGCTGCTTTCATATTTTAAGCCTTACAAATGGTACATAGTATTTGCAACACTGCTGACGATTATTATATCTGCTCTAATGGCAGTCAGACCGCGTCTTAATCAAATTGCTATTGACGATAAAATACTTAAAGATGATATACCGGGATTACAGGTTATAGTTTTAATCCTGCTTGCAACATTGATATTGCAAGGCATAATTCAATACGTGATGACATATCTTACAAGCTGGATCGGGCAAAAAATAATTTTTGATCTTCGGAAAAAAATATTCGATCACGTAATCAATCTTAATTTGAAATTCTTCGATAAGAATCCTATCGGCAGACTCGTCACCAGGGTAACAAACGATGTAGAAGTATTATACGAAGTTTTCTCCTCAGGAATTGTAACTGCTTTCGGTGATGTATTCATGATTATATGGATATTGTTTTTTATGTTCACGTTGGATGTTAACCTGTCATTAGTGACATTAGCAGTCCTTCCTTTACTAATTTATGCGACATCTGTCTTTAGAAGAAAAGTAAGAAGCTCATACAGAAAGATCCGCGTGCTTTTAGCCCGCTTAAACGCTTACATTCAGGAACGTATTTCAGGAATATCAATCGTACAATTGTTTGTAAAAGAAAAAAGAACAACCGATGAATTTGAAGTTATTAATAGAAAGCATACTGAGGAAAACAAAAATAATATATTTTATTATGCCTTGTTCTTTCCCGTTATAGAGTTGCTTGGTGCGGCGGCGGCCGGTTTAATAATATGGTATGGAGGAGGACAGGTAATTCAAGGAATGATCCAGGTGGGAGTTCTGATTTCTTTTATTCAGTTTACCGAAATGTTTTTCAGACCATTGCGAGCTTTATCGGAGAAATACAATATTCTTCAATCTGCAATGGCATCGAGTGAAAGAATATTTCATTTATTAGATACAAAAACATTAATTAATGATCCTCAAGAACCATTAACAATAGATAATGTAAAAGGTCGAATAGATTTCAAGAACGTCTGGTTTGCATACAACCATGATGATTACGTTTTAAGAAACGTGTCGTTTAAAATAAAAGAAGGAGAGAAAGTTGCTTTCGTTGGAGCAACGGGAGCAGGTAAAAGTACAATAATAAATTTGTTAAGCAGGTTCTATGATGTTTCCGAAGGTGAAATTATGTTAGATGGAATCGACATTCGAAAATTCAATCAAAAGGACCTCAGGAAAAATATTGCTGTCGTTCTGCAGGACGTTTTTCTCTTTTCAGGGGACATCAAATCGAATATAGATTTGGGAAACACTTCGATAAGTTCAGATACACTAAACAGTTCAGTTAAAAATGTTGGATTAAATGATTTTATAGAAAGCCTTCCTGATAAATTATATCACAAGGTAAACGAAAGAGGTTCTACGCTGTCTGTTGGTCAAAAACAGTTGATCTCATTTGCAAGAGCACTATCGTTCAATCCAAAAATTCTGATTTTAGATGAAGCTACATCGAGTGTAGATACGAATACAGAATTGCTGATACAAAATGCCATTAAAAAATTAATCGAAGGAAGAACCTCGATAATAATTGCACACAGGTTATCAACCATACAGAACTGCGACAAGATTATAGTCATGCATAAAGGAGAATTGAGGGAAATGGGAACTCACCAGGAACTGCTTGAAAAGAACGGTTTGTATTATAAACTTTATCAGCTTCAATATAAGGATGAATTAATTTCTAAAAACTGAAAACATTTTCCATGGAAGAAATTTTAGTATCTTCAAATAACGCAGATAAATTATCAGAAATTAAAGAAGTCTTCAAAGATGAAAATCTGAAAATTCTATCTTTGAAAGACGTTAATATTAATATTGACGTCATCGAAGACCAGGATACTCTCGAGGGTAATGCCTTAAAAAAAGCAAAAGAGATTTTTTTAATCTCAAAAATACCAACCATATCGGATGATACAGGATTATTTGTTGAAGCATTAAACGGGGAGCCGGGTGTTTATTCATCAAGATACGCCGGTGAAAATGTTTCTTATAATGATAACTGTGTGAAACTCCTGGAGAATATGAATGGCATCCCTGAACAACAAAGAGTTGCATATTTCAAATGCGTAATTTGTTTTTATGTTGAGGAAAATAAATATTACATGTTTGATGGAATATGCAGCGGCAAAATAATAAATGAAAAGAGAGGCACGAAAGGATTCGGGTACGACCCAACATTCATACCCGATGGTTTCGATAAAACATTTGCAGAGATGGATATTGACAGGAAAAATGAAATTTCACACAGAGGAAAGGCTTTAGAAAAATTAAGAAGGTTTATTAAAGTATACTTCTCACAAAATCAAATCTAAACTGCTTAGTACCCCATAGAGGATTCGGAGCTTATACCACCTAATCCTCTATTAACATTTTACTTTCGACTGATAAATCTCTTTGTGCGATCATTGTTTTAATATAGTTGATGTATCTTTACTCAATCGTAAGCAACTGGCTGTTGTCTTTTAGCCATTTTTCAGATTGTTTATAATCCGGTAATATTATTCTCACTTTATTCCAAAAATTCTTAGAATGATTCCTTTCTTCAATATGAACAAGTTCATGAACAACTACATAATCAATTATATTCAAAGGTGCCATCATCAATCGCCAACTAAAATTTAAAGAACCATTAGGACTGCAAGAACCAAATCTCTTTTTAGCACTCGTAATCTTAATTGATCTATGTATTAAACCCGTCATTTCTGAATACATACAGACTCGTTCAGTAATTGTTTTCAATAATTGTAATTTATACCATTCCTTTAAATATATTCCAGCATGTGTTAAAAATTTTCCCGGGAATTCTAAAGAATCAGTTAAAACAATTCTATTGCTTTCAACTATTTTAAATGGATAAGACTTCCCAAGGTATAAAAAACTTTCCCCATTTACGAATTGCTTTGGATTAAAATTTAGACATTTTATTTTAGCTTTTTCCAGCTTTTTATTAATCCATTTACTTTTTCTGTTTATAAAATCATCTATGATTTTGTCTTTAATACCGAATGGTGCACGCACGATGAGCTGTGCATCTCGTGTCACAATGATTGCAATTGTTCGACGCTTTGATCTAACTAATTTATCAATCTTAATTTCTGACATGGGTTCGATGGTCAAGTAAAGGGAAGGAACTGATTTATTACACTAAAGTACTAACATAAGTAACCAGTAGAAAAAAATAATTTATATTACGGTATTATTATCCCGGTTTAAGATAATGATGTTATACCAGTTCCTTTGTACCCCGTAGAGGATTCGAACCTCGACTCCTAAAAAGGGTGTTAAATATCTGTTATAACAGTACTATTAAACCCGTTGGTAACAATATAGTAACAAATATTCGTTGAAATAAAAACTATCTTATATATTTTTTTAAAAATCGAAATTATAAACAGTATCTAATTTAATTCAAATTCATAATCACAAAATCAAATTCTATTCGCTCTTGCCTGACTGTTGGTTTCTGTTTATAGTTTGTTAGTTCTTGTACTTTATCAATTACATAATCTCTCAATTCTGATACTGTTATTTCACCATTGTCGTTTATATCTGCATTTCGATTTATTAATCCATCAATAACTGAATAAGTAAAAATTCCATTACTTAATGTAGAAGATTCAAAAGCATACTCTTTGCCACCAGCAGCCGATATTACCACCGTTCCTGAACCTCTACTCAGATTTGAAAATAACTCTCGCATTAGCTCAAATGAATTACTCAAACCTAACCTACTTTGATTATGTAATAAACGTTGTCCTTTAGTAATATAACTTCTTACCACTCCTTTATTTTCTAATATCAATTCAGGATTTCTCTTATCTTTATCATTCTTCTTTTCGTCTTTTGTCTTATCAACCTCACCAGAATTGCAAGTATCCATCAGTAGAATTTTTTTGCGCGCGGGTATACCATCCAATAACTTTTCTACCTCTTCATAAGATAAACCTCGTATATGGGGTTCTTTGAATTCGATGTCAGTTGTTGCATAATAATAATTCAGACTATCATCTAATAACCCGTGCCCCGATAAGAATACTACTACTACATCATCTACTTTTGTTTGCATTAAAAACTCTTTTGCTTTAATAATATTTCCTTTTGTTGCTTCTTTATCGATTATTTCTAAGACGTTAACTTTTTCATATCCTTTTGCATTTCTTTCGAATAAAGTCACAATATCTTTTGCATCCTTTGAGGCATATTTGAGGTCAAAATTATCATTATTATAATCTGAAACACCAATACTCAGAATATATAAATCAGGTTTTGAGAGTATTCCTTCATAGTTTATCTCAAATGTTTCCTTTAATGATTCAACTCCTTTTTCGTTTAATACCGATATCTGGATATTATTTTTTAAATTAGATAGTTCTAGAGAAATCTCACATTCGTATTTATTAATATTATCTTCTCTAAGAGTGATACCACTTGTACCAAGTATTGGTACTTCATTAACAAATACATTTAATTTATCAAGTGAATACTTTGAATCTTTTGCTCTAACTTCAAATGATATATTTTTTTCTGTTGTTGATAGCGGTATGTCTTCGTTTAATATTTTTATTTCAGGTAGATGAAAGTCTTCATTAAACATATCTTCTGTAAAGTTCATCCTCAATAGTCTTTTTTCGTATGCTTTTTTGTAAGCATTAATTAATTCTTGTTGAGCATAACTAATTTTTTCGAGTACAATATCAGGACGGTTAAATTGCAGATCAAACTGCTCAAAGGGGTAAGAATGGTTTCTAAATCGAAATCCCACACCCTTATATCCTCCTTTCGAGCATGTGTAATAATTATCCGGTGTATATATTAAAAAATCGTCTTTATTAATTGGAACAAAAGATAATATATCTTTACCACTATCAACAATCCATAATATTATTTTATTATCCCAACCTCCCGAAAGAGCATATTTCCCATCGGGTGAAAAGCATACTGAAGTAACTCCATCTGTATGTCCTTCGAAAGTTCTCATTTCTTTTCCTGTAGAAATATCCCATAGCTTGAGTGTTTTATCCTCACTTCCCGTTAGGGCAAATTTCCCATCGGGTGAAAAGCTTACTGAAGCAACATTGTGACCATAATCTTCAGCATAAAATATTTCTCCTTTATGACCTTTAAATGTTCTAATTTTATCCCCAGTTGAGATTTCCCAAAGAGAAAGATTTCCAAATCCATCTCCCAAGAGTGCATATCTGCTATCAGGTGAAAAGCAAAGTGAGCTGACGTTTACTTCATGAAAACTCTTGATTTCATTTCCAGTTGATACATCCCAAAGCGTTGGGAATCCTAAATCATATCCAGAGAGTATATATTTTCCATCTGGTGAAAAGCAGACACAGATTACATAACTATTTTCTCCTTCGTATGTCTTGATAACTTTCCCACTAGATATATTCCAAAGTCTGAGTGTATTATCTGAACTACCTGATAGAATATGTTTACCATCTGAAGAAAAATCTACAGAAGTAATCCAATCTTGATGTCCTTCGAATGTTCTTATTTCTTTTCCATTTGATGTTTCCCATAATTTGAGGGTTCTATCTTGACTGCCTGAAAGAACATATTTCCCATCTGGTGAAAAGCTAACCGTCAAAACCTTATCTGAATGTCCTTTAAATGTTTGTACTAATCTGCTGGTTGTTATATCCCAAAGCTTAAGAGTACTATCATAGCACCCGGAAAGTATATATTTCCCATCTGGAGAAAAATCTATTGAAGTTATTACAGATGTATATCCTTCAAATTTTCTTATCTCCTTTCCGTTTGACAGATTCCAAAGTTTGAGTGTATTATCTGAACTACCTGATAGAATATGTTTACCATCTGAAGAAAAATCTACAGAAGTAATCCAATCTTGATGTCCTTCGAATGTTCTTATTTCTTTTCCTGTAGAAATGTCCCATAGCTTGAGTGTGTTATCTCCGCTTCCCGATAGAGCATATTTCCCATCAGGTGAAAAGCTAACCGTAAAAACACAACCTTTATGACCTACAAATGTTCGAATTTCTTTTCCTGATGAGAATTCCCACAATTTGAGAGTAGAATCATTACTTCCAGAGAGTATATATTTACCATTTGGAGAAAATTCTAATGAATATATTGCCGAGGTATGCCCCTTAAAAGTTCTGATTTCTTTCCCCGTTGATACATTCCATAAACTGAAAGATTGAGATCCTTCAGATATTATTGCAAACTTTCCATCTGGAGAAAAATTAATTGAATTAGGAAAACGAAAATTTCCTTTAAATATACGGACTTCTTTTCTGGATGAGATTTCCCATAACTTAACAGTCGGATCAAAATAGTCACCACCCGACAATATATACTTACCGTCTGGTGAAAAACAAACTGAGTTAACTCCTGTTGTACTTCCATCGAAAGTTCTTATTTCTTTTCCATTTGAGATGTCCCATAGCTTGAGTGTTCCATCTCCACTTCCCGATAGAACAAATTTCCCATCTGGGGAAAAACAAACCGAGTTAACCGATCTTGTATGGCCGGTAAAGTTTCTTATTTCTTTTCCATTTGATATATCCCATAGTTTTACAGTCTTATCCGAACTTCCAGAAAGTATATAGTTACCGTCAGGTGAAAAACATACCGAAGTGACTTTTGATGTATGTCCAGTTTGCACTACTATCATGGGTGCTTGAGCAAAAGAGATGTTTATCAATAAAACTGCAAGAGATAATATTATTACTCTTTTCATAGCAGAATATCTCATTTAATTAAAAAATGCTACAACAACTTATAGTTAATTTTCACACAACATCACTTCCCTTCAACAACCTTCTCCGTGTTGATTAAAATCGTTTTTACTAATCCGTTTATATCCGATATATCACCCTCTACTGTGAAACTTCCTTCTTCATTACCTTGCTTGAATAATTTCACATTTACATTTACAGTGTTGTCTTCTATTTTATACTGTCCAACAAGTAAATAAGCATCCGGAAATTCACCTGCATCAACAAATACAACACTTGCATCCTTTCCTTTTGTTGATACTTCTCTGAATAGATCGTTTACTTTCTTCTCTAAACCTAAATGATCAATAAATTTATTTGCATCCTGAAACCTTGTCTGAAGTATCAAAGGTTTTGCAGAAGATAAAGGAATGTTTACTTTATCCTCTGATAGTATCCTTCCTATGTCAAAACTCTCTCCTCCGAATATTCTCGGCTGCTGTATCCCACCGATATCTTCTGCTAACTTCGGAACCTGGTCTGCTGAATATTGAAATAATTTCTGTACATCTATGTATTCTCCTTCTCTTAATGCTGCACCCTTTATACCCATTAGTATGCTGTATGTCAGCAATCCCTGCGCAAACCTCGTTGCTTCATAACTTACTGCATCCGCAGCACAACCAGTTAATATGTTCAATCCTATCCTATCTTTCATCCTCTCGAATGCTCTTATCTGACTCGACGGGATATCCTTCTTCTCTGTTAACTTGTCTACTAATCTTCCCGAACCGCATACATCTAATATTAATACCTGCTTTAATGCAGGGATCTTTTTTATAAGTTCTGTTAGCTCATTTATGGATACTGATGTCATCTTTCTAATTACAGGGTCTTTTAAATCTCCTGTTCTTGCTTCCCTTGTCAGATAATAGTAATCTTCATTGTCATCACTGCCTGTACTTACTCCGTGACCTGACAGATAAACTATGAGTATGTCTTCAGGCTTTGCCGAGTTAAGCATCTCAAATGCTTTGACTATGTTTTCTTTTGTTGGCAGTTCTGTATTATCTGATTGTGTTGTAGTTAATAATTTAATGTGTGTTCTTTCTTCTCCGAATAATCTTTCCGAGCCAATCCTTAATGCGTTCGAGAAATCTTCTGCATCTTTTGATGCATACTTCAAGTCTATCTTATCACCTTCATAATCCGATATACCAATCACTATTGCCCAGAGTTCTGCTGATTGTTCTTCGGATATTCCCGGTGCTTCATATATTAAGTCTACACCTCTGCTTGATAGATTACCTTCTGAGTTAAATGCTTTTACTGTTATTACATTCTCCTTGCCAGGTTTAATGTATAGATGATTCTTTATCTCTATATTATCTATTGTAAGACTTTCAGCATTGGGATCGAAAGATGGTTCTCTTGCATCGCCTGTAATTTCCTTTCCGTTTATAAGTACCACTACCTTTCCTATTCCACCTCCTCTGTTCTTCAGGTTAATTGTCAGCTTTGAATTATTTTCTGAAGGGGGTTGAACATCTATCTCCGGGAACATCTTTATATTGTTAAAGCCTTTTACATCTCTTACAGGTTCGGGGTTGTA
>JADHVP010000109.1 GCA_016783945.1 Ignavibacteria bacterium | reverse complement strand
AGGCTGAATAAACCGAGTAAGCTTCCTTGCTTTTCTACAACTCCTATTATACGGAAAGAATAATTTCCGACTTTGATTGTTTTACCAATCGGATTTGCATTTGGAAAGAACGCATCCATAATGTCTGTTCCAATAATACACACAGGATAATTTCCATCAGATTCCCTTTGAGTAAAGAACCTTCCATCTTCCATACCAATATTATGTACAAATTGGTAATCATACGTTGTTCCAAGTACAAATACATTATATAATACAAGATCACTATACTTTAAAGTTCTCATTGTTCCGACTGTCGGGCACATAGCAGCGGATGTTTGAGAAAGCCTATCCAAAAAATCGAACTGTGATATTGTTATGTCTTTCCTATTTCTGTAAAAAAAGAAATCTTCTTTCCCGAACCATTCGAATTTCTGAACGTAAAAGACATCAGCTCCAATAGCAGAAATACTATTTTCAAAAGCTCTGTTGATACCTTCGATAGCTGTTTGCATGAGAGTTACAGCAGTAATTCCTATTACTATCCCCAGAGTAGCTAACAATGAACGCATCTTATTGGCATAAATTGCTTTCAATGCCATAAAGAAGCTCTCTTTTATTTCAATAAACAGTCTCAATCTTCAACTTTTGATAAATCTTTCGAAATATTATTCTTCATGATACTCTCGTTAGATCGGTCTGACTCTATCAATCCATCTCTCAGCTTAATTATACGGTTTGTGTGCTCCGCAATAAAATCTTCGTGCGTTACAACAATAATTGTATTTCCTTTGCTGCTTAAATCATCAAATAGGAGCATTATTTCTTCACCCGTTTTTGTATCAAGATTTCCTGTAGGCTCGTCTGCTAAAATCAATGAAGGATTATTAACAAGTGCTCTTGCAACAGCAACTCTTTGTCTTTGTCCTCCCGATAATTCATTTGGCTTATGGGTCATTCTATCTGCAAGTCCGACATTGTACAACGCTTCTTCTGCTTTCTCTATTCGGTCTGCTTTTGACATACCCGAGTATATTAAAGGTAGCTCAACATTATGAAGCGTGTCGCTCCTTGCCATTAAATTAAAAGTCTGAAAAATAAAACCTATCTCTCTATTCCTGATTTCTGCAAGCTGGTTATCATCTAACTCATTAACGTTTGTACCGTTCAGTTTATATACTCCGGAAGAAGGTGTATCAAGGCAGCCGATAATATTCATTATAGTTGACTTTCCTGAACCGGAAGGTCCCATAATAGCAAGATATTCATTCCTTTTTATATCAAGATCAATGCCATGAAGTGCATACAGTACTTCTTCACCCATTTCATATAATTTTATGATCTGCCTTAGCTCAATTAAGTTTTCCATTAATTCAAATAATTATGATTATTCAGTTTTAAGTTTTATTATTCGTCTCTTCTAAAACGTTTCCTTTTCGTATTATCAACTTTAACTTTTGTATCCTCTTCAAGCTCTTTATTAATTGCCTTAAATGGTCCTTTAATTACCTCCTCACCCTCTTTAAGACCTTCGGTGATTTCAACATAAAAATCATCACTGATACCGGACTTAACATTCTTCTTTACGGAGTAATTATTTTCAACAATAAATACTATTTCCTGAGGTTTCTTTTTCTTTTTCATCTTGTCATCACTTTCCCTTGAAAGATTCTCTGGTTTGTCTTCTTCATCTTCTCCTTCCGTTTCATCTCCAAACATTCCAAAACCTTCTTCCCTAACTGTAACCGACTGGATTGGGACCGCTATAACATTCTCTTTCCTATTGACTTCAATATCAGCTGTACAACTCATCCCCGGTCTGAGCTCAATATCTTTATCGAGGATTCGCACCTTAATTATGAAATTCACGACCTCATCCTGCGTACCGATACCAGTTGTGGTCGCAGAATTTGCAACTTCATATACATAACCTGTCAGTATCTTATCAGGGAATGCATCAACTTCAATTCGGGCAGTATCTCCAATTTTAACAAAGGATACATCAGTCTCCCCAACTTCGACCTGGCACTCCATCTTTGAAAGATCTGAAATGGCCATTATGGTCGAACCTACATTGAAACTCGTACCTAAAACCTTTTCACCGAGTTCATTGTTCAATTGAGTAACTGTTCCCGATATTGGAGAGTTAATCGTTGTCTTTGAAAGATCATACTTAACAGAAAGCAACGATGCCCTCTGTTGATTTATCTGTGCTCGTGTAGTGTTCATTTGGGCTAACATTTCATTGACAGTTGCTTGCGTATTATCAAGTTCACTCTGCGATGCTAATCCTTTATCGTATAGTTCCTGAATCCTTTTCAATTCAAGTTCATATTTCTGTAAAGTTACCTCTTGAGATTCTAAATTACGCTGCTGCACTCTTACACCTGCAGTCTGTTGTTTGAGCTGTGGATAATATGCATCAGGATTAATTTTTACAAGCAAGTCCCCCTTCTTGACTTCCTCCCCTTCTTTAAAAGGTAAGGAAACAATTTCACCGCTAATCTCTGCACTTATATTTACCTGTGTCTCGGATTGTATCTTACCTGTTGCAGTAACAACTTGTGTAATATTTCGCTTTGTTATTTTTTCTGTTTGTACTAAAATCTCTTTTTCTTTATTACTTGATATGATAATCGTGATAATAATCAATAGTACCACACCTATAATGATGCCAAATATTACTTTTTTCTTCTTACTTTTTTTCTTCTTGTTCTTTTTTACTGAAGGTAAGGGTTTATTCGTTATTGTTGAATCTGTCATTATAGTATAATAATTAGTTTATGAATTATTTTCTTATTTCAATGATGCTTAATATTTTAACTGTCCGGTATAGTAATCTATCAACATTTTTGATATCAAAAAATTATAAATAGCGTTTATCTTTTCTAACCTTAGATTGTTAAGTTTCGTGTTTGCAGTCTGAACGTCAAGAATTGTTGCGAGTCCTACTCTATAGCTTTCTTCCGATAAAAGCTTATCCTGCTCAGCCGATACAATATTTGTTTCCAAAATCTCGATCTGTTTGTATGCTGTCTCAAGATCTAAAACTGATTTTTTAATTTCTGATTTAATTTGAATATCTATTAATTTTAAGTCTTCTGATTTTTGTTTTAAATTCACCTCAGCAATCTGCTCGCTTACATCTAAATTAAAACCCTGAAAGATCGGATAACTTAAAGTTAATCCATAACCGGCTACTCGTGTATCGGTTATTTCCCTGACATCTGTTCCGCTCAAATTAAAATTACCAAATGCAGTTAAAGTAGGATAATAAAGATACTTCTTTGCAATGCTTAATTTAGTTTTGGATATCTTGATGTCCTGCAATCCTGTTTTATAATCATACCTGTTGTTAATTGCATTCTTTACCAACTTATCGATATCACTTGAATTCTCTAAGATTAACTTTAAATCTGCTTCCGATAGGTCTGATTCTATTCCTTTAGAGTCCATATCATATTCCTTGTTAATGTCATCGTTCATGGCAAACAGTAAATCTACTTTTGCTTTCTTAAAGTCATTCTTCGCCCGCTCAAGACTCAATTCATCCTGCGCAACTTGCACTTCCTGTTTATAGACGTCTGCCATCGTAATCTTACCAACATTAAAATATTCTTTAATCTTTTCTAATTGAGATATCGACTCAGCAAGATTGTCTTCATTTGTCTTAACTATCTGTTCCTTTTTCAGGACATCGAAGAAATACTGACTCACAGTAATAACCACACCGTTCTTTTCCCTCTCAAGAATTAACCTCAAAGAACGTTCGTTCTCATTTTCCAGGTCAACACTTTCATAATTGGCAAATCCGTCAAAGAGAGTTACGTTAGCGTTCATTGATAAATTAAAATTATCCTGCGTAATATCCTGATCACTAATTGCAATCGGAATTCCGTTCTGATAGATGATTCCTCCTTTTGAAAATGTATGAGACCTGTTCCATCCTGCAGAAAAGCTCAAGTATGGAAATAAATCACCTTTGGTTGACTTTGTGTTATACTTCTGAATTTGAAGATTATTCTTTATTGTTTCTATTGAAGGACTATTCGATAGAGCTGTCCGTATTGCTTCATTGAGATCAATCTTTTGCTGAGAAAAAACCAGGTTTGGTATTATAAAAATGAGTAACGCGGGAAAAATAAATTTTTTCATAAAGACTTCCGTTTAAGATTTAATGGCATTTAAGTTTACATCAGTTTGTATATTTAGACGTAAGCTATTATGTTTAGTTTCATTTATCAAAGTTTTAAGAATGATAAAGCTAATCATAAAAAAATTAAAATTCATTGAAATAACATTTCTAAGATTTGAAAATAGTAACGCTCTGTAATAAATTTTATTTCAAATTCATTTTATATATTATCCATTATTAATAAAGTTAGACACTTTTTATTATTAAAAACCTGTGCTATTTCTAAAATATTCTTCTAAGTAAAAATGATATATATAACAAGAGTAGAAAGGTTCTCAGCTTCACATCAGCTCGTTAATCCAAATATTTCAGAAGAAAAGAATAAAGAAATATTCGATAAATGCCATGAGATGCATGGACACAATTATAAACTTGAGGTTACAGTAGCAGGCAAGCCCGACTCCGAGAGCGGGTACGTAATGGATTTCAAGGAATTGAAAGATATTATAAAAAATGAAATAATTGAGAAAGTCGATCACCAACACCTCAACGACGTGGAAATGTTTAAAGGCTTAATACTGACGGCAGAGTTTATGGTAACAATATTCTGGGAAATATTAGAAAGTAAAATTAACAGGGATACTGTAAAACTATACTCTGTGAAGTTGTATGAGACCGAAAACAATTTCGTCCTCTATAAAGGTGTTAAACGCCATTCGGCTCATTGAAAAATGAAAAGTGAAAATATTGAAATGAAAAATTATAAGAATAATTTATCTGAAAGACTATTAAATTTTGCACTTTGCATTCCCCCGCTGTTGGTGTTATCACCAACAGCAGTATAACCTCCAAAATTGTTGGTGATAACACCAACAATTGGGTGGAATTACGTCCTCTATAAAGGTGATTAATGACAAATAAGGAACTGAAATATTACGAAAACCTGAAAAGGAAAAAATTCAGGGACTCCGAAGGATATTTTCTTATTGAAGGAGTGCATTTAATTGAAGAGTGCCTTTACTCGAAATATTACAATGAAGCATTAAAGAAACTAATTTTAGAAAAAGGCTTTTCGAATAATGAGCTTCTCGAAAAAATAAATTCCAAAATCCCTAACATAGAAACTGCGTACTTAGAAAAAAATAAATTTAACAAGCTCACCGACACGGAAAACCCCCAAGGAATAATCGGAGTTATAAAAAAGACAAAACCTGTTGCTAAAGAAGGCAATAAAAAATTACTAATTGCCTTAGAAAAACTAAACGACCCGGGTAATCTTGGAACGATAATAAGAACGTGTTACTGGTTCGACGTCGATGAAGTTCTAATCAGCAGAAACTCAGTCGAATTATATAATTCGAAAGTTGTAAGAGCTACACAAGGAGCTTTGTTTAATCTTATCATCCGTGAAGAACAGAACCTCACGAACGAGCTTAAAAAATTGTATAGTAAAGGTTTTGAAATTTACCTGGCAGACTCTGAAGGGAAATTTGAATTAAGTGAGATGAATTTCAAGAAGAGTAGCAACTATGTCTTTGTTTTCGGAAACGAAGCAAATGGAATCTCGGAAAAACTCAAACAAAATAAAAATTTTAACACACTCCGCATAAAAAGAAACACGAACTGCGAATCTCTAAACGTCGGTATTAGTGTTGGAATCATACTCAATAGTTTCAGAAATTGAAATAGTAATCCGAATAATAACCCGTGTCACCTATACTAAATCGGTGGCACGGATCATTCAACCATCTATATGACAAGTCACGAACAACATTATCGCAAACCATACAGCGATTTTTGCCGATAAGTATAATAATATAGATGCAAACCCCATATTCTTGTAGGTCATATACCTACAACATATCGAGCAAACGTCCTATATTATATTAAAATAAATTTTTGTATTATGCTTAATAGAATCATATGCATTTAGGGATCAAAACACAATAAACAGTATTTTTTTTATGATCTTATATCATGGATAATAAGAATTAATAAAAACCAGTACGAATTTTGTAGTGATGTTTTTTTAACGTAACTACAAAATTCGCTTTTTTTTAAAAAAAAATAATAGGAGTTTTATCATGAAATTAACAAAACTTACATTAGTCTTATTTTTATTAATCTTAACAACCGGCGTATCACGGTCTCAGAAGAATGTGACTTTTATACTTGATCCCCCAGGTGGGAAGTTTATAATTAAAGATGCAAACTATAATTATTTTATCTTACGCCAGATAGACGGTCGAGTAAATATAAAACGAAACTTGAAGCTTGAGCTTACAAAAAATAAAAAAAAGGGTGTAATATTTAAAGGACTAAATAGGTTTATACATGATTTTAGTCCTTCAGGAACAGATGGATGTAATACATTTCTTGGAATTAATTCCGGTAATTTTTCCATGAGTAGTACTATTCCTATTGAATCAAGCTATAATACGGGTATTGGGCATTCTTCACTTACAAACTTAACCACAGGTAATAAAAACACAGCGTTGGGTTATGAGTCATTACGTGACAACGAATCAGGTAATCATAACACAGCATTGGGTTATGCTTCATTACAACACAACAAAACAGGTATTAATAATACAGCTTTGGGTACTTCTTCATTAAGTTTTAACATTACAGGTTATAAAAACACAGCTTTGGGTTCTTGGTCCTTATATTTAAACACCAAAGGTTATCATAATACAGCGGTGGGGTATGAGTCCTTGCGTGAAAACAAAACAGGCTATCATAACACAGCGGTGGGTTATCAATCCTTATTTAACAACACCACAAGTTATAACACAGCGTTGGGTTATTCATCCTTATATTCAAACACTTCAGGCACTTATAACACAGCGGTGGGACATGAGTCCTTATATTTAAACGAAACAGGTAATTATAACACAGCGTTGGGGTATCAATCATTATTTACAAACGAAACAGGTGATAATAACACAGCGTTGGGGTATTCATCCTTATATTCAAACACCTCAGGCACTTATAACACAGCGGTGGGACATGAGTCCTTATATTTAAACGAAACAGGTAATTATAGCACAGCGTTGGGTTATTCATCCTTATATTCAAACACCACAGGTACTCAAAACACAGCGTTGGGTACGAAATCCTTATATGAAAACACCACAGGGTCTGAAAATACAGCGTTGGGATATTATTCCTTACTTAGAAACTCCACAGGTGTTAATAACACAGCGGTGGGATATAAATCCTTACTCTACAACACCTCAGGTGATAGTAACACAGCTTTGGGTTATCAGTCCTTATGTTTCAACACCACAGGTTATAGTAACACAGCGGTGGGTTATATGTCCTTATATTCCAACACCACAAGTAAATGTAACACAGCGGTGGGGCATTATTCCTTACTTAGAAACTCCACAGGTGCTCATAACACAGCTTTGGGTTTTTGTTCCTTATATAAAAACAAAACAGGTGATTATAACACAGCAGTGGGGCGTGAGTCCTTATATAAAAACGAAACAGGTGTTCATAACACAGCGGTGGGTTATTATGCGGGTTTCGAAATAACTACAGGCGAGAATGTAACATGTTTAGGATATGATTCACAACCTTCTTCCGTTACTATATCTAACGAAATTACGCTGGGCAACGGGGATGTTCAAGTTCTTCGATGCAATGCAACTTTAACGGGCTTTTCCGATGCGAGGGATAAGAAAAATATAAGCGATTTATCTTTAGGTCTGGATTTTATCACAAAACTTAAGCCGCGTCTGTTCAATTGGGACAGAAGAGATTGGTATGAAGATAATGTTTCTGACGGCAGCAAGATGGAAGAAAAGCTCACAGCAGGTTTTATTGCGCAGGAGCTTGATGAAGTACAGCAGTCAGAAAATGCAGAATGGCTGAACCTTGTGTATAAAAGTAATCCAGAGAAGCTTGAAACAACACCGGGCAATCTGTTTCCTGTAATGGTTAAAGCAATACAAGAATTGAAAATCGAAAATGATGAACTGAAAGAGAAACTCTCGAAGTATGAACAAACACAAAGTTATCTTGTCAGTGAAATCGAGAAGCTCAAATCAAAAGAAGGTGAAATTCTGAAAACAGGTTTAAAATGAAAAACAAAATCTTTCAGACAGGATATACAAGATAAACAGGATACATAATCCAGTATATCCTGTTAATCCTGTCAAAGTTTTTATAATATAAAAAAAACCTCGCTCTAATAAAAGAACGAAGGTTTTATTTATAATAACAAATCAATCTTATTTCAACAACAATCCACCAAATGCGGATTATTCTCATTGAAGTGGGAACATGTTACTTTAAAAGTAACATTTTCTTTGTATCTGTGAACTCCCCTGCTTGTAATTTATAATAATACACACCTGAAGCTAAATTACGAGCATTAAATATTACGAAATGCTTTCCCGGATCCTGCTGTGGCTTATCAAAGGTTGTTACAGCTTTACCCAGTGCATTATAAATAGTAATCTTCACATCTG
>JADHVP010000108.1 GCA_016783945.1 Ignavibacteria bacterium | reverse complement strand
GGAATAACGGTCGGATGTACCAGCTAATCTGATTATGGTGTCTTTCAAAAGCCCAGAATCTGAATTGGTCGTTCGTCAAGAATATTACGATGAAAACTACAGTCAATAAACCAAAGATTAGACCTATGATTTTGTCTGTTTTGGAATTCATAGAGAGAAATTTAGATTAAACAAAACTGTTAGACAAATGTTGATATTAAAATATTCGTTTTAATAGTAAATTAAAAGTAATTTCCGGCTGTTTTTATTTGCCTGTTCAGGCTAAGGAAAAGATTAAGGCTGAGGTATAAAGTACGATTATTATCATTCCTGCTGATCCCACCTACGCTGGGAGGAATCCAGAAAAAAGATTAACCGCAGAGTCACAAAGATGCAAGGTAAAGACTTCGAGAGTTGTTATGGGCTTTTGGAGTCTTTTTTTATTTTGGAAATGGTTATTTCTTGAGTAGGGAACAAAAAGTATTTCATAAGAGAAAAGTCACGAAATAACTTGAGACTGTGTTACCCGTGACTTGCTAGTGAACTAAAACTTATAACCATGCTTTTCCTATCTCGCATTCTTCTTTGCTTCTTCATATTTAGCCTGATGGGAGGGATCAATCTGTATGAGCATATCGTAAACACTCCTGTCGCCATAAGATAAGAACAATTCAGATAATTCAATATAATTTGCATTAAAGAATAAATCGATATTATATGACTTAACCTCCTTTTTCTTGACTTTACCAAATTTTTCTAAAGCAGTGATGATGTATGAATATGCGTTATTAGGATTGAGGGCAAGAGAGTCGAGTCCCATCCAGTAGTATTCGAAGAGCCCGGTTCTGTATTCATCAAATCGTGTATTTAATAATTCCTGGACGAGTAGTAAGCGGGATGGTTTTGAACCACCACCCGTTTCCGTCCAGCCTTTCCGGTCTGACATCGGTTTGTTACAGATATCGAGAGCTTTTTGGTAGTATTTGTTTCCACCTTTTACGAAATATGTGTCTTCATCGAAACCCAACATCATGTAAGCATAATAATCGAGTAAGCTTAAAAATGAATCGAACCTCACTTCATTCTTAATAAATGGAATTGACCTGTTATAAGTAAATGCACACCGTTCATCGAAATACATAAATGCCTTTGTATAATTTGGAGTTGCATTTTTATTCTTGTTATATATTTGTCTCTGGCTTGCGACAATCATTTGAGCATCGTATTGATCGAAACCATCTGTTCCCCGGAAAACAAATTGTATAGTTGCTTTTATCGGGTATACTTCTCCATTAGCAAATTTATTTTTATTGAAGTAGTCTTCTACCTGTCTTTTTAATTCGTTAAGCCTGTCTTTAGCTTCAACAGGGAGAGCATCAACATTAACCAATACCTCAACATTAAAATCCTGTGCTTTGACAATGTTTGAGAATAGAATAATTAATGAGATTATAATACTAAAAGACACTTTCATTTTATTTTGCATTTTCACTCACTTTTGATTAATTTTTCACTTAAATTTGAATACTTAACTTAAATAATCAATTCATTCTTCTTTAACAATTTTTTTTATCAAATTCAAGTTGAGAATACTACCTCTTATATTAATATCATTTTTGTGTATAAAAGTTTCATATGCACAGTTTGAAAATACTGACATCGGTGCAAGAGCTGTTGCTTTAAATGGAGCTTTCACTTCTCTTTCAAATAATTCTCAAGCAATATTCTATAATCCGTCTGGTTTAGGACAGATAAAGTATAGAGAGTTTTCCGCCTTTTACAGTCCAGCACCGTTTGGTTTAAGTGAACTTAAGACAGGAGCATTAACTTATGCTGAACCATTTCAATTCGGAGTTTTGGGTGTTGGTGCTAAAACATATGGTTTCGACCTTTACAGAGAAACAAATATAATCCTTTCATACGGCAACAGTTTCAAAGGCAAAATATTTTATGGGTTAAATGTAAATTATTATAACATAAATATTCAAAATTATAATTCTGCAACATCTTTTGGATTAGATGTCGGGACGATGGCTTATATTACTGAATTCCTGAGATGGGGATTCTTTGCAAAGAATATTACAGGTTCAACTATTGGTAAGTCAAAAGAAAAAATAGTGCAGGTATACAGGACAGGTTTTACAGTGCAGCCAAGAGAAGATGTAAATTTTTTATTGGAGCTTGAAAAGGATGTTAAACATCCAATCTCAGTCAGGGCAGGATTGGAATATTCTTTTTATGATTTTTTAGACCTAAGAGCAGGTGTTGGCAGTGAGCCCACTTCGTTCTCGGGAGGAATTGGATTGAATTATGATATGTTCCAGCTTGATTATGCATTGTATAACTCACTTGATTTAGGGATAACGCACCAGGGAACTATTAGTATTAACTTTGGTGGCGAGAAGGGCAGGCAGGAAACAAGAACGCAGTTGAGAAAAGCCTTTGAGTAACAACCTTGTTTGTTTAAATAACTGAAATAAATTATTCAGATGAAATACCTTGTAATAGGTGAACCCTGTGTCGACGTCATTCATAAAGTCGATGGGGAATTAATACATAGTTACGGAGGTATTTTATATTCCATAATTGCTCTCTCTGTTCAGGTAAAAAATGATGATGTTGTTCTACCCTTGATGAACCTCGGTGAGGATGAGTATGATAACATAACTGCAATAATAAATAAATATCCAAACATAAGTACAGATGGCGTATTTAGAGTATCCCATCCAACAAGGAAAGTCAATTTATATTATAATCAGTATAAGTCCGGGATGAGTGCCAGGCTTGAACAGTCGACCGAACCAACTTATACACTTGATTATAGTTCTATTGAAAAATTTCTTAAAGACGCAGATGCATTGTTGATAAATATGATCTCAGGTGTTGATATTACTCTTGATACAATTAAAAAAATAAAAGACAGTTTTAATGGAACGTCGCATATAGATATTCATAACCTTGTTATGAGAACGAATGAGGATGGTACCCGTGAACATACAAGCATTGATAATTGGATTGATTGGTGTATTAATACTGATACAATCCAGATGAACGAATACGAAATACTTTCTCTACCGGCGAAGAAAATGAAAGAATATGAAATAGCAGAAAAGATGCTGGTTCATCCGGGAAGTAAAGTGAAGGGTGTTATTGTTACAAGGGGTATTAATGGAACTTCTGGTTATACCAAGAAGGAAAAGAAATTCGGAACCGAAAAATACTTTGACCTTGATAAGATGGATTTAAGTGCAGTTGAAAATCCTCGTTTCGTAGACAGTACGGGCTGCGGAGATGTTTTTGCTGCATCGTTTTTGTATGATTTTTCTGCTAATAAAAATTTTACTAAAAGCCTTCATTATGCAAACAGAATTGCATCCTTCAATACTTCACTTGAAGGTATAGATGAGTTATACAAACTGCGTTGACATTTTAAGTTTTTCTTTCAATATAGTATAGAATATTATTTTAAGAAATAATTTTGAATAAAATCCTAAAAAAAATATTAATCATAGGCTCCAATGGTTTACTGGGACAGGCGATTGTTACATTGTTTACACGCGAATCGGATTTCAATTTAATACTCAGTTCGATTGAAGAAGAATCCTTTCTTAGTTACGGGCAAGAATATGTTCAACTGGACATAACAAAAAAAGATGATGTAAAAGAAATAGTAAAGCATCTTTCACCCAATGTGATTATAAACTGTGCTGCTTATACTGCGGTTGATAAATGCGAGACTGAAAGAGAACTTTGCTGGAAGTTGAACGTAGATGCTGTTAAAAACCTGATCATCGCATCCCGTCCTTATGGTATAAAGATTGTACATTATTCAACGGATTATGTTTTTGATGGAGTTAACGGACCATATACTGAAGAAGCAATACCAAATCCAATTTCATTTTACGGCAGGTCAAAACTTGCCAGCGAAAATGCATTGATCACGAGTGGGATTGATTACGTTATAATTAGAACAATGGTGCTTGTAGGAACAGGAAAAAATGTGAAACCAAACTTTGCTGAATGGTTAATTAACAAAATCAAAAACAACGAATCCGTAAACATTGTTGATGATCAAATTGGAAACACAACGATGGCTGATGATCTTGCATACGGTACATTGAAAATCGTTGAAAAAGATTGCAAAGGAATTTATAATATTGCTGGCGGAGATATTATCTCCCGGTTAGAATACGCTTATAAAGTTTGCGAGGTATTTAATCTGAATAAAAAATTTATTACCCCCATTAAAACCAATCAGTTAAACCAGCCTGCTCCCCGTCCTTTTAATTCGGGTTTAATCACACATAAAGCTGAAGCTGAATTTGGCTTCAAAGCGATGGACTCTCTGGAAGGATTAAGGTATCTAAAAGTACAGCTTGGATACTGAAACTTGCAATTATCAATTTTTAATTTTCAATTTACAATCAATTATCAATAATCAATTTTCAAAGTATACGGTGCTTTAGGAAATTAGAAATTGAATATTGTGAATTCATTGAAAATTATAAATTGAAAATAAAAATTTTTATACAAAATCAGCAACAGAAGTGTACTTTTTAATAATTATCAGATCTGTATTATAAATCACATTTTATTAAGATAAACCTTTAAATTTTTAAACTTAAATTGTAATTTAACAATTATTCTTAAAACATAAACAAATTAAATGCTTGATATAAAACTGATACGAGGAAATCCTGATTATATTCGAGAGAAACTCAAACTCAGAGGAGAAGATGATAAAATCATTCTAAGAATATTTGATATTGATAAAAGAAGACGCGAGATAATCAAGAAAGATGAGAGTCTCAAAGAGTTAAGGAATAAAGTTTCTGACGAGATTGCAGTAATGAAGAAGAATAAAGAGAACGCAGATGAGAAGATAACAGAGATGCGAAAGGTTCATGCTAAGATCAAAGAATTAGATGATGAACTCAGGAAACTTGATGTAATGATAGATGGTGAATTGAAATTTCTCCCTAACAATCCTAAAGATGATGTTCCGGTAGGTAAGACAGAGGATGATAACGTCGAAGTGAAAGTTTGGGGAGAGAAAAAGAATTTTGATTTCAAAGTATTAGATCATTTAGAGTTAGGTAAGAAGTTAGATATACTTGATTTTGATATTGGGACTAAGATTACGGGAAGCGGATTTCCGTTTTATAAAGGCAAGGGAGCGATACTGGAAAGAGCTTTACTGAATTATATGTTGGACACACATATTAAGAATAAATATATTGAAGTAATACCTCCTGTTATTGTGAACAGTATATCTATGGAAACAGCTGAAAAGATACCAAAGTTTGCAGATGATATGTATCATATAGAAAGAGATGATATGTATGCTATTCCCACAGCTGAAGTACCATTGGTAAACATTCACAGGGATGAGATACTAAAACCAGAAAGTCTTCCAATTAAATATTGTGCGTTTACGAATTGTTTTAGGAGAGAAGCAGGTAGTTACGGAAAGGAAACGAAAGGTTTTTTAAGAGTCCACCAGTTTAACAAAGTTGAGCTGGTGAACTTCTGTAAACCCGAAAATTCCTATGACGAATTGGAAAGAATGCTTATCGATGCCTGCAATATTCTTGAGAAATTGAATATTCATTATAGGATTATTGAGCTTTGTACCGGCGATTTGGGATTCTCGGCTAGTAAGTGTTATGATATTGAAGTGTGGTCTTATGCTGAGAAGAAGTGGCTTGAAGCTTCGTCGATTAGTAACTTTACCGATTTTCAATCAAGACGGGGTAAGATTCGTTACAAAAAAACTCTTGAGAGCGGAAAGACAAAACCAGAGTTTGTGCATATATTAAACGGTTCCGGTCTTGCGACTTCACGATTGATAGTCTCCTTATTAGAAACATATCAGACTGAAGATGGGCATATTGTTGTGCCTGAAGTATTAAGGGATTATACGAATTTTGATTTAATATGATGATGTAACCTAAGCGTGGAGCTTAACTGAACTTCTTCTTAGCGAGAACGACAGCTCCAATTATAGCTGCAAGCAACAATAGACCCGCAAGTTCGACGGGTAGAGAATATGTTGTGAAAAGTTCCCTCCCCAGATATTCGGCTGTTCCAATTTTTTCTGAAGTTGGTCCCATCCTGAAATGTTTTCCAATAAATCCAAAGTAAATAGTAAATGCTAATAAAGCGAAAAGCATTATCGATAATAAAACAGCAGATATTTTTTTGTATGTGAATTTTTCTGTCAGCTTTTTTTCATCCTGAAGATTAAGTAGCATAATAACGAATAAAAACAAAACCATTATTGCACCCATATAGACAAGTACCTGTATTATTGCTATAAATTGTGCTTTCAGAAGAAGGTACATACCCGAAATTGTGAAGAAGTTGAGTATAAGATATAAAGCACTTGAGATAGGATTTCTCCTAGTTATCATCATTATGGCTGAAAATATTGCTAATACCGTGAGGAGAACGAATAAAACAGATTCTAAATTAAATTCCATATAAGATAAAATATAGATTAGAAAACAAATATAAGTTTTATAGGTTTAACTTGTAATTCTAATTTTTATAAACCTGTAGAATTTAAGTTTTTGTAAAATTATATATGTTGTAAATTGGATATGTAAAAATTATCTTTGCAATCGTGTTAAATCAGGTGAAAATATTGAAATCAGCGGTGGTATTTTTGATTTTATCATCAATTTCACTTGTAATTGCTTTCGGGGAATTACATGCTCAAAAAAATGATGATAAAGAAAAAGTATCTGATAATTACATAGCTCAGAGTTTTTTCATAGAGGGTAAAACTCTTGAGTTACAATACAATTACCAACAGGCAATCGAGCATTACAGGACAGCATTAAAGTATGATAAATCTCCCGGGATTTATTTTGCAATATCTTCAGTGTATTATAATTCAGGCGATTTCAGAAAAGCCCTGTTGGAGATTAATAATGCGTTACGATTATCTCCGAATAATATTAAATATCTGGAGCATAAAGCCGGGATTTACTTAGGACTTGAAGATTACCACAAGGCAGCAGATTTGTATGAAAGAATTATTGAATTGGATACTAACTACACATATGGATTGTATTCTCTTGCGAGAATGTACCAGGAACTTAAGATGCCCTCCAAAGCTCTGGAAGTGTATGAGAGGATTACAGAGATGATTGGATTTGATTATGATGTATTAAGAAGGACTTATGAGATTTACTATAAATATAAAGAGTATGATAAGTGTGTTGAGATTTTGGAAAACGTACTCAAGATAGACCCATATGATGAAGCTAACCGACAACAAGCTGCTGCGTTGTACATGAAGCTTGAAAAGTATGAGGAAGCAAAGAAAATTTATGAGGAATTATTTACTCTTAATCCGGATAATAAAGAGATACAGACTGAACTTGTGAAGATATACTTTAAGGGAAATGAAAGTGATAAGGGTTTTGAAAACTTCAGCGGAATACTTGGCAAAGATTCACTTACTTTTGAAGAAAAGCTCCAGGTTGGGGAGATTTATTATAATCTTATTTCCGAAGATAAAACGGCAATTGATGTAGCTGAAAATATTTTCAAAAATCTTGTCGAAAATTATCCCCAGCAATGGCTACCTTATTTTTATTTGGGTGGGATAGACATAGTAAATAAAAATGAGGAAGGTTACAAAGAGAACTTTTATAAGGCAATACAGGTAGGTGATACTATTAAAGATGCTTTTGTACAGATCGGGTTTACTTTTTACAATCGCGGGAATAACGAGGATGCGAAAGCAGTGTACGAAAAAGGATTGGTGATATTCCCGGAAGATTATAGAATGAATTATCTTTACGGGCTTGTATTACAAAGGTTAGGTAACGAACCTGAAGCTATACGCTTTTTTGAAAAAGCACTTGTAAGTTCACCTAACGAATTAACAGTACTCTCTACTCTTGCTTTGGCTTATAATGGTCAAAAGATGTATAAGAAATCTGAGGAAACATATGAGAAGGCTTTAATGCTTGACCCTGAAAACGCTTTGTTATTGAACAACTATGCTTATAACTTATCCGAGAGAGGAGTAAAATTAAAGAAAGCATTAGCGATGGCTAAGGTAGCGATTGAAAAAGATCCTAAAAATGCTTCGTACCTTGATACGATTGGGTGGGTTTATTTCAAATTAGGGAAATATAAGTCTGCAAAGAAGTATATAGAAAAATCTCTTTCGATAAACGGTTCGAGTGCTGTAGTACTCGAACATCTTGGAGATGTTTTCAAAGCTATGGATGATTATAATAATGCAATAAAATACTGGAACAAGGCGTTGGAAATAAATCCTGGTAATGAGCAGTTAATAGAAAAGAGAAATGCATTAAAGAATACAGCAAATAAATAAAAATATGAATCTATGCCAGAAACACAGTCAGAAATTGGAAAACATCATAAAGTAATTATTATCGGTTCGGGACCAGCAGGATTCACTGCTGCAATTTACGCAGCAAGGGCGGATTTGCAGCCGATTATATTCGAGGGGACTCAACCCGGGGGACAACTTATAATAACGACTGAAGTTGAAAATTATCCCGGCTTTGAGAACGGAATCATGGGACCCGAACTCATGGATATTATGAGGAAACAATCTCAAAGATTTGGAGCAAGAACAGTTTACAAAACAATTTCTAAAGCTGATTTATCTCAAAGGCCTTTTCAATTAACTACCGATGATGGAAGCGAATATTCCTGTGATGCTCTTATAATAGCTACAGGTGCATCTGCAAGACTTTTGGGTATTGAGTCCGAAAGTAAATACATGGGTCATGGTGTATCTGTTTGTGCAACCTGCGATGGATTCTTTTTTAAAGATCGGAGAGTTGTTGTTGTTGGAGGTGGGGATACCGCAATAGAGGAGGCTGTTTATTTAACGAAGCATG
>JADHVP010000107.1 GCA_016783945.1 Ignavibacteria bacterium | reverse complement strand
CGATAACGCTATCAAATTTACAGAGCAAGGTTCTATTATTATAAGCACAGGGATTGTTGAGGATAAGAAAATGGCTTTCTTTAAAGTTGAAGATACAGGGATTGGTATAGATGAAAAATTTAAATCTCATTTATTTGATACCTTCAGACAAGAAGATGATAGATTCTCCAGAGGATATGAAGGGGCTGGGCTTGGATTAAGTATTTCAAAAAAATTAATCGATTTAATGAATGGTATTATTGAAATTGAATCTATTAAGTCGGAAGGTACTACCGTAAAAGTATATTTGCCGCTGTCAAAACAAACCGACATTAAAGATGAAATCACAGCGAAGATAAATTCCGGAATTGAATCTTTTGAGGAGCTTGAATTTTTAAAGGAGGTCAAGCCAAAAGTATTGATAGTTGAAGATGATGAAAGCAGTGGAAAATTGTTCAAGTTAATGCTTTTAAAGATAGTAAATGTAAGTATTGCCAGCACCGGCGAAAAAGCACTCGATTTAATTAAGGATGGATATATAAATGGTCGTGTATTCGATGTGGTTTTGATGGACATGCGTCTTCCGAAGCCATGGGATGGAATTTTGCTAAGAGCTGAAATTAGAAAGAGATGGAAAGAGTATACGAAAATACCATTCATAGCACAGACTGCTTTTGCCATGAAGGATGATAAAGAGAAGATTTTAACAGCAGGTTTTGATGGATACCTGGCAAAACCTGTTGCTTCAGACGACTTATTCCGTATGATTGCGGAGCAGATAAGGAAAAGGTTGAAACATAGTTAATTACATTTAGTTTATTATTAATTTGAATTTGATATTATTTTTTTCTTAAATACAATATAAGTTTCCTCAAAGATCCCACTAACTCCGCGAGGGGGTGATTTTTCTAAGATTTTATCACCCCCTTCTTTTTTAAGAAAAACATTCCCTATCTTTCTCATCAATAGAATAATTTCCATCAAACAGTTTATCCGCATGAGCTAAAGTATAGTCAATCACCGCATAATCTGAACGTTTGAGAGCAATTCTTGCCAATTCATCGAATACTGGTGTTAGTATGGATTTTGACAAAGTATTTTTATTTCCAACAAATACTACGTTCACTGTTAAAACTTTTGGAGATGTATAATGAATATCAATAGCGAACTCATAATCATCTGGAGTTTTAACTCTAAATTTCTGGCTTGAACTTGTCTCACGAACTATTTTCCAATTATTTTTAAAGCCTTCAAGATAATAATGAGGCATAGTTTTCTCCTTTTCTATGTGTTAATAAATTTTTAATAGTAAAATTTAATTAGTTAAATAAAGATTTAATACTTTTATAAAAATAAAGTTTATTTTTTCAACTTAAATATACTCTGATCATATTAATAATTTTTTTGATTTTAATTTTATATTCATTCTCTTTTATTTCACTGTCATCATTTTCTACATCAAAATTCTCATCATTTTCGGGATATAAAATTTGTCCCGTTACAAGAGCTAGAAATTCAATTACTTTTAATACATCTAAACAAATTTTTTCAAATATACCAATTTCAAATGCCCAATGTACAGGTACAAAATGCTGTAATTCATTTCTATAACGGACTAATAAATGAATACTATCCCACTCGTTATCAGTTAAAACTAAATGTTTTGAAAATGTATACCTAGACATCCAAAAGAATTCATCCTGTACTCTAGCTAAAGCAGTCCATATTCCTATTAGTTTTTCCTTTCTATTATTGTTATTACTTTCTGAGTCTGTATCATTTTCGGGTTCATCGCAAGGCTCCCACTCTAAAGTGTATCCTTTCCCCCTTACTTTATAAACTTTCTTTGATTTTTTCCATGGTCCATCTCCTTTTTTAACGCAAGTTTTGTTATCTTCATTGAAATCTTTTGTTAAAACTTGCGTATAATTTGATCCCTCTAAATTTGCGATACAAAACATATATAATGAATGATGTAATGCAAACAATACCCATTTCCATTTTATATTATCTTCTCTTAACAAAAAAAATAAAATTGATTCCAAAGAATTTACAGGATTCTCGATTGAATCTATTTCCATATAACTTTTATTATTCATAATAGTAGTTTACTCCTTATAATAAATTTTATAATTATACTAAAAAGGCAACCCCTATTAATCGGAAAAGAATAATCGGAAGGAATGTGATTAATAGAAAGTTGCCTTTAAAATTGTTTACCTGCTCCAATTAATTTTCCTTCGCAGCTTTTGTTACTCATAAAATAACATTTCTCATTTTAAAAATAAACTCCTGTTTTTAATTTCACGATTTTTAATTAAAAAAGCAAGAAAAAAATCAAACCGAGCTCGGTCAGAGCCAAACCGAACTCAGTCAGGGACAAACTGAACTCAGTCAGAGACAAACCGAGCTCGGTCAGAGCCAAACCGAACTCTGTCAGAGACAAACCGAACTCTGTCGGAGCCAAACCGAACTCTGTCGGAGCCAAACCGAACTCTGTCGGAGACAAACCGAACTCGGTTAGAGTTAAAACCGAACTCGGTCAGAGGCAGACCGAACTCGGTCAGAGGCAGACCGAACTCGGTCAGAGGCAGACCGAACTCGGTCAGAGTTAAAACCGAACTAAGTCAGAGACAAACCGAACTCGGTCAGAGTCTGTGCAAGCTTGGTAGGAGTCTTTTTTTATAGGGAAATGGGTGTTTTAGGGGAAATAATCCCGCCACATAGTGGTTCCTTTGGAACAGGAATGATATTATTATTGAAAGAAAAGATTTTGCCTGTAATTTGTATGCAAATGAGTGTACAAAGGTCAAATTCCTTCACTTCTAAAAGTTTATATATTGAATATAAGACTTAATTAAAGTAAATTATTTCTTTTAATTTCTGCCTTATAGAGCACAATCACCTTAATAAGACAGGCAGATTCTAATAATTTACTTAAATATTTATGAATTTCAAGAAAGTTAACCTTATTGTTGGATTAGCTGTTTTTCTTTTCGCAAGTATTATATATGTTATTACAGTACAGCCAACACTATCGTTCTGGGATTGCGGTGAATTTATAGCAAGTGCATACACTTTATCTGTACCTCATCCACCGGGAGCACCGTTTTTTATGCTTGTTGGGAGGATATTTACAATGTTACCGATTGCTGCCGATATTGGATTAAGGATGAATTATCTTTCGGTTTTTTCCAGCTCACTAAGTGTAATGCTATTATATCTTATTTCAACCAAAGTAATAAAAAACTGGAGAGGTTATCCTGAAACAACATTTGACATATTATTAATATGTGGTGCTTCTGTGATTGGTGCGTTGTCTTATGCATTCAGTGATACATTTTGGTTTAATGCTTTAGAAACTGAGGTTTACGGGTTCGGTACTTTCTTGATTACACTTAATGTTTATCTTTTAATGTTATGGTGGGAGAAAGCCGATGAGCCGGGTAGTGATAAATATTTATTAATGGTTGCTTATATTGTCGGTTTATCGATTGGAATTCATTTACTTGTTGTTCAGTGTATTATTGTTGCAGGTGTATTATTTTATTTCAGAAGATACAAGTACACACAAAAGACTTTCTTTATAGCTTTAATTGCTTCCAGTCTTGCGTTCTTTTTTGTTTATCCCGGAATTGTTAAAAAGTTACCATTGATTATTTCCGGGAGTTATTTCTTAGGTGTAGTAATTATCGCAATAATAATTATAGGAATCTATTATTCAGTAAAGAAGAAATCCGCAACTTTTAATTTATTCTTCCTATCTTTATTCTTAATAATATTAGGTTATTCAACATACATCACGGTTCTGCAAAGAGCAAACGTTGACAACCTTCCAATGAACGAAAACAGACCTGATGACATTGAAAGTTTGATATCCTATCTTAATCGTGAACAGTATGGACAGCAGCCATTGATATGGCCCAGAAGATATTCAGCAGAACCTCAGCATGAACGGACAAGGCAATTGTATTCAAGTGATATGGAGTTTTTATGGAAGTACCAGATAAACGAAATGTTCAACAGGTATTTGTTCTGGCAGTTCATCGGCAGGGAAGGATATAACCAGGGTGATGGAGTTGATTTTAGTAAATTATATGCAATACCATTTATAATTGGTTTGCTCGGGGTGTTTTATCATTTCAGGAAGGATTGGAAACTTGCGTTCGTCTTCCTCTTGATGTTTCTATTGATGGGTATTGTGACTGCTCTGTATCAGAACCAGCAGGACCCGCAGCCTCGGGAAAGGGATTACTTCTATGTCGGGGCGTATATGGTGTTTTCATTATGGATAGGATTGGGAGCAGTTGGTATTGTGGAGTATCTTAAAGAGAGGGTAAAGAAGACGTCATTGATTCCTGTAACGGGAGTAGTATTGGGGATTTGTTTCCTGATCGTTCCTATGAATATGCTAAGAGAGAATTACCCACAACTAAGCAGGCATGGTAATTATTTCCCGTACAATTATGCTTACAATATACTTCAGAGTGTTGAGAAAGATGCGATTGTTTTTACGAATGGCGATAATGATACTTTTCCTGTTTGGGCATTGCAGGCTGTCTATGGGATAAGAACAGATGTCAGGATTGTTAATCTTTCTCTTGGTCAAACTGATTGGTATAATTTACAATTAAAGAATGAAAGACCTTATGGTGCTCTGACGGTACCGATGACTTATTCTGATGAACAACTAAGCAGGTTGCAACCTGTTCAATGGGATGAAAATAAACTCCTTGCGATTAATGTACCAAAATCTGCTTATCCCGATTCTATGCAAAACAATCCTGGCCTTCCTGATAAAATAATTTTTAATATACCAGCTACAATAAGACAGAAGCAAGGTAATCAAGTTCTAACTGCATTAAAGACTAATGATCTTCTTGTACTTGATATTATCAGAGCAAACAATTGGGAAAGACCAGTCTATTTTTCTGTTACAGTATCCGAGGATAATTATATTGGTTTGACTGAGTATCTTTTGTGGGAGGGAATGGCACAGAGGTTGTTACCTTATAAACCTCAGTCGACTTATGGAGTTGCAGTAAATGAAGATATTATGCATGAGTGTTTGTTTGATGAACCGAAGGAGCCGTTCGATACTCCACACTATGGATTTATATTTAAAGGACTCGATAAAGAATCGATATTTTATAACCAGGATCACCGAAGGATGATAGAGACTTATCGGACATTGTTCTTAAGGCTTGCTTATTCATATTCTCAAGATTCTACAAAGTATGATATGGTAAGACAATCATTGGAAGAAATGGATAAACGTATCCCCAGGAGAATCATTCCTATGGATTACAGAATAAAATATGATGTTGCTATGTTATACTTAAGAATTGGAGATGCTAATAAATTCAATGAATATGCAGATGAAGTCGAGGTTACTGCGTTGGAAGACTTACAAACAAATCCGACTAATATGCAATCTTACTATAATCCGTATAGGATACTTATTGATATTTACGAAGCTAAAGGTCAATACCAGCAAGCAATAGATGTTCTTAATCGTTTGTCACTTGTAAGTCCGAATGATCCTTCGGTACAACAGAAGATGCAGATATTGAAACAAAAGATGCAGGGCGGACAGTAACGTTTAATATGCAATTTACAATTTTTAATTTTCAATGAATTTTTAATGTTCATTTCTTTAATGTGATTATCAATTTTCAAAATTGCAAATTGTAAATTCAATGAATCAACCTGGCGCAGGCAGGAATTAGAAATTGAAAATTAAAAATTTGGTTTGAATAAAAAGGACGTGTTATTCTTACATAGCCAATATTTTTTATACCCAACCTTGGAAGTTAATTGCACAATTCATTTTTGATATATCATTTCAGTTATCGCATTAAAATAAATGAGGTATTATTATGGACGATAATATTATAAAAGCTTTAATTGAATGAAGCAGAATAAAAAAATAGGAATTCTTATTGTTGCTTATAATGCTGTAACAACACTCAGTAAAGTGTTGGATAGAATTCCCAAGAATGTTTTAGAAGAGATAGATGAGATTGCTGTTTTCGATGATGCAAGTAAAGATGAGACCTACATGCTCTCTGTTGGTTATAAGGAGGTAAAAAAATTAGATAAGCTTCAAATATATTTAAATGAAAAAAATTTAGGATACGGTGGCAATCAAAAACGAGGTTTCAAGTATTTCATAGATAAAGATTTTGATGCTGTTGTACTCTTGCATGGTGACGGGCAGTATGCTCCGGAAGTGCTGCAAGAAATGTATGATCCTATCGTTAGTGGAAAAGCAGATGTGGTCTTAGGTTCAAGAATGATGAGTAAGTATGGAGGTGCATTAAAGGGTGGGATGCCTTTTTATAAATACGTAGGCAATAAAGCTCTTTCCACTTATCAGAACATCACATTAAAAATGAATCTTACGGAGTTCCATTCCGGGTACAGGGCTTTTTCGGTTGATGGTTTAAGGAAGATACATTTTGATAATATGACAGATGATTTTCATTTTGATACTCAGATAATTGTAAAAGCAAACCATAATAATCTAAAGATAACTGAAGTTCCCATACCAACTTTTTATGGAGAGGAAATTTGTTATGTGAACGGAGTCAAGTATGCGAAGGATATTATTAGAACAGTCAGGGATTATAAAAAAACCTTAAAGGGTAAAAAGAAGGTTTCTACTTATGAGGAGTTCTATACACGTTATCCAATAAAGCTGTATCCATTCTCGAGTCATTATGAG
Source organism: Ignavibacteria bacterium (assembly GCA_016783945.1). Taxonomy (GTDB): domain Bacteria; phylum Bacteroidota; class Ignavibacteria; order Tepidaquicellales; family Tepidaquicellaceae; genus BS750m-G4. Next base: position 2,189 of record JADHVP010000107.1, on the reverse strand, counting down.
GTGATGAAAATATTGAATGAAAAAGAGAATCTTGACATATTAGAAATCTGTTATGGCGGAGGTTCCATTGCTGGGAATATCAGTAAACAAAACCGTGTTTCCGGGTTAGGATTTAGAGCTCCTTCTGATTCAGCGATTAGAAGTTATATTGATTACCATCAATGTGATTTAAATTCAGGTGTTCCTGCCGAACTTTTAGAAAATAAAAAGTATGATGTTGTATTGTTAATGGATATGCTCGAACACCTGCAAAATTATCAATACATTCTTAACGATTCGAAAAAGATTTTAAAAGATGGTGGAAGAGTAATAGTATCGATTCCAAACATTGCTAATTTATACGTGCGGCTAAATCTTTTAATAGGAAGGTTTCCTTATGCGGACAGGGGTTTATTAGACAGAAACCATCTGCATTTTTTCACTTATGGTTCTGCTAAGAAATTACTCTCGAATAATAGATTGGAAATAATTAAAACCAGATATACTCCGATTCCAATAATTGAAGTGCTGCCCGTTTTCTTAAAAAAGAATGTGGGGAGATTACTTAATCTTGTTTTGTTTTTGTTGTCCATATTATTCATAAGGTTGTTCACGTATCAATTTATTTTTATAACGAAAAAGGAAGAATAAATTGGCGAAAAAAAATATAAAAGCACCAGGTGTCAAAAAAGTACCCCAAAAAGAAATTAATCTAACAGACAACACGAAGTTTTTTGTATTCATTTTAATTTTATTCTGGATAATTTTCTTCAGGGAACTATTGCTGGGTAGTGCATTTATTTTCGATGATTTTCTGCACCAGTTTTACCCTCAGAAATTTATGTCCGCAGTTGCTTTAAGCAATGGAGAGTTTCCGTTCTGGAATCCGTACACGTTTGGAGGGATGCCGTTTTTTGCTCATATAGAGATAGCGGTTCTTTATCCTGTAAACCTTCTGCTAACCTTATTCGTTAAGAATGGGGAACTTTCACCACTACCGATTCAGATTACTATTCTTGGCCATTATTTACTATGCTCCATCTCAAGCTTCTTTCTTGGCAAGCAGCTCAAACTTGGAAACGTTGCTTCTGCAATACTTGGAATATTATTTCCATACTCGAGCTACATGATGATACATGCGATGCACATGGCAAACATCGAAGCTGTTTCCTGGCTCCCGTTAATATTTTTATTCTGGCTAAAGTTTGTTGAAGATAAGAAGTTCTTGTATGTTTTCATTGCGGCTTTTCTTATGTCTCTTAGCATCTTGTGCGGATACCCGCAGGTTGTTTTTTTTAATTATTTATTTATCTCTGTCTTTGTATTAGTAATCTTTATATCTAATTGGAGACGGAAGGAAAAAACAGAGCTGATAAAAATATCTTCAGCTTTTATTATTTTTCTTTTACTTCCATTAGGAATTACTGCGATTCAACTTTTGCCCACGAATGAATTTGTTGCAATATCTAACAGGGCAAGTTTTGATTATGAGTTTGCAAAAGAAGGTTCCATATATCCGTATGATTTGCTTACTTTCTTTATGCCGAAACTCTTTGGAACCTGGAACTGGAATGAGAACTCAACAGACATCGCTTATTGGGCACGACATCAGCCCGGTTCGTGGATGTTTTCTATAGCGAATGTTTATCTTTCTGCTTTAGTGATAGTTGTTTTAATTCCTTTCATAAGATATTTGTATAAGAAAAAAGAGAACATTTTACTAATTGGTTTTCTTTCAGGTTTCGGAGTTTTTGTAATTTTATTCGCATTGGGAGGTAATTTTTTTCTTCACCGAATATTATTCGAAACGCTTCCTTTCTTTAACAGGTTTAGGAATCCCGGACACATACTTTTCCTTTATTGTTTTTGTATGTCGATTTTAGTTGCTGTAGGTGTTAATTCCTTAATGAATGATAAGAAAGGTATGTTGAAATATTATAGTAAAAAATATTTTATCTCATTGATTGTTGTTTTTTCTTTTATTTTTGTTTTAGTGTTAATCGGTACATTCAAATCTGGTGAATTGTTAAGCAACGATGAGATTTATTCATGGATAACAAAACAATACGCCATCTTCTTTTTCTTAATGCTTGCATTTGCTGTTTTGATATATTTTTTCATTAATGGAAAAATAAAAATAAACACTTTTATAGTTTTAATAATCGTTTTACTATGCATCGATGTTTATGCAAACTGGTTTGAACAAAATA
>JADHVP010000106.1 GCA_016783945.1 Ignavibacteria bacterium | reverse complement strand
GTGATTTCGTTCGAGGAATTAAATCACGTTTATCAGAAAGAATTGCTGATGATTTCGGCTTCAAAGAGAGCCAGATCATTCTTTCTTATGGAAGCGAGGATATATTAAAGCAAGTAATTCACAGGTATCTCTCAATGGGCGAGAAAATTCTCATCCCCAAGCAAGCCTGGTGGTATTATAAAAAGGTTGCATACGAAGTTGAGGGATTAAATGTGGAGTACCCGATGGTGAAAGGCAAGCTTGATGGTATTGATTCTTACTTATATGACGTTGACAAAATAATATCAATTTATGACAGAGAAAAACCAAGAGTTGTATTAATTGCATCGCCAAATAATCCTACCGGTAACATGATGACCAAAGAAGATTTAGGGAAGTTTCTTGATGCCTGCAGGGGAGCAATTGTAATGATTGATGAAGCATACTGGGGATTTGGATCTATGGATAATAGTTATGTTAAACCTTATATTGATGAGTATCCAAATTTACTTATTTGTAGAACCTTCTCGAAATATTTTGCAATGGCGGGCTGCAGGATTGGATTCAGTTTCGCGGGAAACAATCTTGAGGGACTGAAGGGCTTCACAACAAGATATCTTGGCTATAATCTCATTTCCGAAAAGCTTGCCGAGATTGCTCTTGATGATACTGAATTCTATCAAAAGGTTACAAAGATGATGCAGGAAGACAAGGATTACTTTTACGAAGAGTTTAGCAAAATGGATGGCTTTACACCTTATAAATCTTATGCAAATTTTATGCTCGTTGATATACCCACGGATATAAGAAAAGACCTTAAGAAATTTTTAACGGAGAGAAATATTCTGATAAAATTCCTTGATGAGGAAGCGTTCAGAACAGAAGCAAGGATCACGCTCGGAACAAGAGAACAGAACCATGCACTAATTGAATCAATTAAGGAGTTCCTGGGGAGTAAGTAACTGTATGGATAAGAAAGTAACGTCAAAGAAAACACCTAAAAAAAACAATTCAAGTTTCTACAGGTTTGTTTTTATAGCTGTTGCTATTTTTGTTCTCATGTACATTTTATACCTATCTTTTTTTGATGATACTGATAAACGAGAGTATAATTTAAGCACCGATAAAACTGAGCAGTTTAAGAATATTAAAGAACCCCAGTTTGTTAAAGAGGGTGAACTTGAATTTCTGAACAAAGATGGTAAGACTGTTATTTCGAAAATTGATATTGAGATAGCAGATAATACACCGGAGAGAATGCAGGGTTTAATGTATAGAAAATCCATGGACGAAAACAGGGGAATGTTGTTCATCTTTCAGAATAACGAGCATAGGGGTTTCTATATGAAGAATACCCTAATCCCTCTTGATATTATCTTTCTTGATTCAGCGAAACAGGTCTTAAAAATATTTAAAAACACCACACCCTTTTCCGAAAGGACGCTTGAGTCTGGACTGCCCGCAAAGTTCGTGGTCGAGGTCAATGCTGGTTATACAGATAGATATGGAATAAAAGAAGGAGACATGATAAAATTCAGCTATCAGTAAAATATTATCTTAGCTTTTTTATTTTATAATTTTGATTTACGGAGAGCACAAGATTATTTAAACACTCTTGTGTTAATAGTCTGTTCTTCCGTCATATTGCTCCATGCTACACCCCTCTTTCCATATTACCTACTCACCCTCTTTCAAGATTTTAACCTTGTTAGTAAGATGGGAATAGTTTAATTCAGGTTTGTCTAAAATTTCCTCCATTGCGTGGAGAGGATAATCTGGATCCGAAAAGTATCTTATCGTTCCGTAATGAATTGGAATCATATAATCTGCCTTAAGGTCTTCGAATACCCGCAGAGCTTCTATGCTGGACGTGTGAAACCAAAAGCTTGGGGAGTCACAGTGACGGCAGGGTCCCACAGGGATAAATGCTAAGTCTATATTAAACGTATCACCGATTTTCTTAAATGCTTTATCATCGTAGCCGGTGTCTCCCGCGAAGTATACGCAAACGTCCTTATAATTTATTACATATCCCGTAGCCCCCTGGACTTTCCAGGTATAGACGTCAAACAAGTACCTTCCCCCCGGGTGAAGTGCATAAACTGGTGTGATCTTCATACCGTTCGAGTAAATAGGGTCTCCTATGTACTCACCACCCTGTGATTTGGTAACGTCAGCCCTGATGAGATTCAAATCATAGTCTGGCAAATAATACTCCACACCCATTGGAAAGATCAAGTCGCGTTCGGGAAACCTTTCTGCAATATCGTCAAGACTGCTAAAGCTTAGATGGTCCATATGGGAATGAGAGATTAACACAAGGTCAAGTTGGGATAAATTTCTTAGATCAAGCCCGGGTTCTTTTCTTCTTACCACTAAACCACCGAGTCTATCCTGAAAAAAAGGATCCAGAATAATTACTTTGTCGTAAATTTGTATAAGCACGGAAGAATGCCCAATCCATAACGCGGACAGCTTGACGCTGTCTTTTACGGGGTTCGTGATTTTATTAGGTATCTTTTCGGGTGAATACGTAATGGCGTCACCGATGTTGTTCATAGTAACGCGTAATGCAAAACACCCGCTTAGAAGCAGCATGATTAGTAAAGATGATATAATAAAAACTTTCTTCATTAAAAATACTTTATATAAATATTAAAATTGTACTTTGTGCTTGTTTCAAAATTTTGTGTATACTGTAAACCTAGCATTCCCCCGAAAACATACAAGCCTGCTTCGACTCCGTAATAATGATTTTTTCCTTCGGAGAAGTTCTTCCTGTAAGTGAATTTCCCGCCGATCGAAAAAGAAAGGCTCTCACCCTTCTCGTATATCGGGAGAATTATTCTCGGACCCGTGCTTATGCCGAACACGCTCGCGTTGGAATAATCCAGAGAAGCCGTTGCGAGTTCGGGCTGAACAAAAATTTCTGCCGAACCCGTGAATCGTCTTACCGGGTCTATCATTACGAACTGAACAGGTGAAACATATTTATTGGGATTAAATGAAATGTTAATAGGTGTAATGTTCCACTTGAATCCGAATTGTATCCTTGCATTATCTTTATCGGAGTCCTGGAAGAATGTCGGCGATGGAATAAGCTGCAGCAAGCTCCACGTAACCCATTTCTTCGTCTTGTTTTCTTTAAGCTCCTGTGAGTATAGATTACCGAATAAGAAAAGTAATATTATGACAGGAAAAATCTTTTTCAAATTAATACGATTTCTTCAATTAAAGTTAATGATTTTCAATGTGCTATTTAAGTCAGGAAGAATTTACCCGTACGTATATTTCTATATGAGAACAAAACTGTGTGGGATGTTGTTCCGAAGTGTGATTCTTTGGCGTTTGCCAGCTATGTTTTTTGGCAGGCCTGCCCGCCTGCTCCTGCTTGTGCCTATGGCACGGAGCCATGTTTTTGGCGGGACATTAGCAATGCTAACTTACCTGTCTTGACTTCCCGCGAGCGGTATACACCTGTAGCGTGTAATGCCTAACATTAATGTCATTCCAGACTGCCTGCCGCAGGCAGACGGAAACTGGAATCCAGTATTAAATAAGTCTTAAAGTTATTTGCTGTTGGTGGATAACACCAACAGCTGGAAGGAATTGAACAGTGTAGTAATGGCAATAATTAAACATTTATATAATATTTAAGATCTTTCGAACAAGTCATCAATATCTTGATCTATATTTATGATACTAATAGGTTCATATTCATCATGGTCCTGAGATCTAAAATATTCATCTATCATTTCATCAATGTCAATTTCGTTAACTACATTATAAATATCTATATCATGATTTGTTATGAAATCTTTCTCAAAATCATTTATTATTGATTCAACAATACGGGTTAATTCGTCCTTTATTATGTCTTCATAGCCTTCAACATAGTTTATTGTAGATGCTTCATCCGACCCTATTCCAATTTCAACAACATCCGATAAATCGACTTCATCCTTCCTGCTTGCAAGCTCTTCTTTTAGAATATATTCAAGATTTATATTGAATTCATTTATTATATCTTCATCATTTATTTCACATATATATAGGAAATCCGCAAAGTCTAGTATTTCAATTTCATCAATATATTGACTACCTATGCATTTAAGTAAAAAGTCGCAACCATTAACATCTAAATATTTCCAATATTCTGTTAATAATTTAAACAATTTAGACAATTCCGTGACTACTTTAGGTTCGTTTATAATTTTCTTAATAATTTTTATGAGTTTTTCTTTTTTATTTATGTTTCCTAAGAATAAATTAGAAACATATATAAGATAATCATAATTTTTTTCGTGCTTAATTTTATATTCGAAAATAGCATTTTTTATTATTAAACTATCTTTCCGAGAAATTATTTTTTCCTTTTCCAAAGAAATTAAAGTATCCAGGGATTTTATTGAGTTTAATGATTTAAAAATACTAATGAGTTTTTCATTATTTTTGCTATATTCCTTAAGAACAAAATCAGTTATTGAAGGATTAAATAAAGAAAATTCTACTTTATCATTTATTTTACTTCTGTTCAAAAATGATTTAATTGCGAGTCGAGTCATAGAATCAAAATCTTTTTCAGTGTGAGATTCACTCTTTAAATTTTCTGCTTTATTTAGTTTATCAAAACTTTCTCTTAATTCATCTACTTTGATATTTCCCCCATTAAATACAGTTAAAAAAACTAAATTTCTTACAAATGCATTGTTCTGGATTTTAAAGCAATCATTCCAAATATCTTTTGGATTATTAAGTGTTTCTTGTATATAATTCCAATAATCAGAATACTTATAGTTATTAACTCTATCAACATCTGTTATAAACTCAATGAGTCTTGGATTAAAATTTTTATGTTTTATTACCTTTCTATATTTTTTTTCTTTATAAATCTCATCAATAAATTTTTCTTCTAATTTACTGAACCAAATATGATTATATAAAATCTTTGCTTTATCTAATTCGGTTAGACTCTCAATAGTTAACATATACTCATTTTTTCTGATTTTATTATTTGAAAAAATATTACTATGCCAAACTCCACTATTTAAAATGTTTGTTCTCGATGTCAAAATAAAGTATTTTAATTTATCGTTCTTGATCCTTTCTATAAATTTACTAATATGAGAATCTTTTTTATTCTCAATTGCTTCAAAATAGTTACTTCCAAGAAAGTCATTATAGTAGAATATTTGCCTTTTTCCCTTAGTGTAAATATTTTCAGCCTCACTTAAAGATTCTTCAATATCAATGAATTCAAAATTTTTTGATGCAAAATAGAGACATAGATTTTCTGCTAAAGTCGTTTTACCAATTCCAGGTTCTCCAGAAATTATAAGTACGTGTTTATCTCTTAAAATTTCAAATGCTTTATTATGATTTTCTGTTTGAATATACTTATAAGATTTATTTTTAATCTGTTCTAGTTCAAACTCACTCCTACCTTTAATCGCATTATTAATAATTCTATTAAAAACATTTGTACTCGTTATCCATAATTTAAAATATTTTTCCTCAATTTCACGGTTTTTGGAAAGTATATCATTTAAATCTTCTTGTCCATAAATATCATCATCTCTTTTTATGAATGGTGAAAAAATCTTTTTTATTTCTATTTTGTTTTTACGAGATAATTGTATAGAAGTAATAAAAATATATCTTTTAGGATTTAATTTTTTTACACTTACTACTTCTTTATTTTTTAATCTTGAAATTAATCCTTTATCTCCTGTTTTTAAATAGTGTTTACATTGAAGAATAATTTCTTGATTGTTATCTGAAAAAAATCTTCCATCAATCCCACTATCTTTTCCTGCTTTAAACCTTTCTATTCTTTTATTAAAAACAGTCGATAGCAAATCTGCTGATAAAATCTCAAACTCTTTATCATTTAATTGTGAAAAATCGTAATTCATAATAATTTATATTATTTCATTGTACTTCTTTTTGTGCTTGTCAGTAGTTCCCCCTGACAGCATTAAAATAATAATTCCCCAATCAAAAAAAGACTCCAAAAGCTTTACAACCCTTGAAGCACTTTTTTGCCCGCCTGCTCCTTTAGGCGGGTTTGTGGGAATCCTAAAACATTTTAGATTTTTATATGGTATTTGTTGCAGAAATACCCCAAGAAAGTTCAGAAAACTGTTTTGTAATTACCTGAAAACCCAAACCCTGTAATACTTTTATTGTTGCTTCAACATTCCAGAAAAATTCATCTTTAATTTCATCAATTAATTTCTTGCGACCATTGTGAAGACAATTTTTCATAAATTGTTCTTTCTTCTTTTCATTTTCAAACATAAGATCACCGAACACTGCTTTGCTATTAGGATTGAGAGAACGCACGACCTCTTTTAAGAGTAATCCTTTTTCAGCTTCTGTTAGGTGGTGGATAGCATAAGTGCTAACGATTATATCAAAAGTTTTTCTTGATTCAAAAATGAATTCGAGGATGTCTTCTTTGATCCAAATGATGTTATTAAAAGATGCAAATTTATCTTTTGCAATAAGGAGCATTTCTTTTGAAATGTCTACACAGACTAACTCTTTGAAGTGTTTCAAATGTTTTGTAAGGTTTCCTGTGCCCGAGCCAAGGTCTAAAACGACACTGTTGTTGTTAGTGGAAGCTTCTGCAACCACCCAATTTATAAGTTCATTGTAACCAGCACGTATGGGATCAGTTTCATCAAGAACGTTATCATCATATTTCAAAGCATCTTCATCATGATTGAACTTATCTGCAAATTGACTTCTCATAGTTTGCTTGCTGTTTATAACTAAAAACTTAAATTTTGCTATTTAAATTAAGAATAAAAATATGATCCTATAATATGTTTATTTTTAATTTTTCAACTATGTTATGTTTAATACTTCCTCTGGTGTTTTATATGGTCTGTTTTGTTTTTTCCCGGTTTCTTCTAAAGTTAGATCACCGAAGTAGAAACATAACCCTTTCCGGAAATATTTATCTTCCTTCAATGCTTTTTCATATCCCTCGTTTGCAATTCTTAGAGCATAAGGCAGCGTACTGTTACATAGAGAATAAGTTGATGTTTGTGGGAAAGCCGCAGGGACGTTATCAACGCAATAATGCATAATACCCTCCTCGATGTAAACAGGATCATCATGAGAAGTAGCACGGCATGTTTCAATTGCTCCACCTTCATCACATGATACATCTACGATTAGTGAATCAGGTTTCATCAATTTTAACATGTCCCTTGTTATCATGCTATCTTTCCGCCATTTGGGCCAAAGAATGCAATTTACTAAAACATCAGTTCTCTTTAAACATTCTGTTAGATTTTCTTTATTGGAATACAACAGCTCCACATTTGGAGGTAAAACATGTTTTACTTTTTCAAGCCTGTCCAGGTCAATGTCAAGAATTGCAACCTTATTTCCTAAGTACACCGCAATTTCAGCAGCACCAAACCCTGCAATACCAGCTCCAATAATTGTAACTTCAGGAGTTCTTACACCATGGACTTTGGCTAACATTAAACCCTTTCCTTTGTGTAATCTTTGTGCATATTGTATTGCCATTAGAAATCCACCCTTACCGGCAATTTCACTCATTGGTTTGAGTAAAGGGAAGCCGCCATTTTCATCTTCTATATCTTCATAAGATATTCCCACTACTTTGTTTTCGATAAAAGCATCTGTTTGAGCTTTAAATGCATTGGAGTGTATATAAGTGAATATTACCAATCCTTCCCGAAGGTATTTAAATTCTTCTGGCAGAAACTCTTTTACTTTATAAATCATTTCTCCCTTTTGAAACAACTCGTTTCTATCAACAATTTGCGCACCTGCATTTATATATTCTTCGTCACTGATACTGCTTCCTAACCCTGCTCCTTTCTCTATTAAAACTTCATGACCGTTGCTAATAAACTCACTAACACCGGCGGGTACTATAGCAACCCTGTATTCATTGTTTTTTATTTCTTTTGGTACACTTATTATCATTTTTGATTCCCCTATAATTATAATAAATATTCAAAATTATTTTTTCTGTTGTCATGTGATTCAAAATGTTTGGTTTTTAAATTACAAAAGACGCGTTTTATTATTCATCAAAATATTCATCCTATCATCCTAAGCGAGACACATTAAACTTAGTCATTATTAACTATGTTGATATGTAAAAAAGTATTTTACTACCATTTAGTGTACCTTGATAAAAATGAGGGGTGAGTATTTTTATATTTCCTATATGTTTTTATATACATCATAAAAAGCGTATAAGAAAAAGAATTGAAAATTAGCATAGCTTATTTATATAGACATAGCTCCCGGAGCATTACTAAAAACATATTTTCCTCTTTCAGTATTATATATCTGGACTTTCCTCCTCAAACAACGCTATATTCTTTTCGAGCATCGAACCATCCATCAGGTCTTCCATTGCCTTAATATAATGTTCTTTTTCTATGTTCGGGATTAATTTGTTTTTGTGAATGTTAGCGAGTAATACGACATTCTGCATACGAGCATCTTCTAAATCATCTTTTATGACTTTGAATAATTTTATATTACGTTTCTCACACTGTTCCTGAATCACTTCCTCTTTAATCTCTTTTGCTTTGTTAAGGCGAACCTCGAGAGGCTGCCAGACTGCATTATAATAAATCAATGTGCCGCCGTCTCTAAGGTTGTCATTTAACCCGCGTAAAGCTTCGTGACGCTCGAGGGCAATAACTAAATCAGCTTCACCCTTGTTTATGAGAGGTGAATAAGAATTTTCACCTAATCTAAGCTGTGATATAACGACGCCTCCTCTTTGTGCAAGACCGTGCGTATCGACCCCGGTCGCTTTTATACCGGCATGATCAGCAGTTCTTATAAGCACCTCGCTAAGAAGACCTATTCCCTGACCGCCAACACCAATTAAATAGATATTCATTTGTATTTCTCCTATAACAGATTTTAATTTTTTATTTACTTTCTGATGGCTGTATTGCTTCAACTGGACATGTTTGCATGCATGACCTG
>JADHVP010000105.1 GCA_016783945.1 Ignavibacteria bacterium | reverse complement strand
GACAAAGTAGTAATACTTGCATTCATTTTAACCTCCGAAAATGAAAATGATATTGACCCATCTAAAAAGGTTGCCGATTATGTAATCCAGGTGAATTCGACCGGTGATTATGCTTTTGAAAATCTTCCTCCTAAAAAATTTAGATTGTTTGCATTGAAAGATTATGACAGGAATCTTTTATACGATAAAGGATTCGATGAGATTGCTGTTCTTTCCCAGGATTTATTTGTAAACGATACTATCAAAATTAATAATGCGGATTTTTTATTGGAAGATTTAAAACCAGATATTACAAGTAATGAGTTTTTAAACCAACTGGTAAAAGACAGTATTGATTTTATTTATTCATCAGTAAAAAATAATGATAAAAAGATTCCCGTTGATAATAGATTTTATTTTTATTTTAAAAATAACGATTTGAGTAAATTAGATTTGGTTAATAATATTCAACTCGTTGATACGATTTCCGAGAAATCTTACAAACCTGTATTTAATTGGTACTCGGATTCGCTTCTCGAAATATTTTCTATAGATAAGTTTAAGAATTCATCGGTCATAAAATTGATAATAGATTTACAGAATACCAAAAGAAAATACTTATTCGAATTGCTTTTTAAAGTTGCTGGTGAAAAGGAATACGGGGAAGTATCAGGGAAAGTTGTCGACAGGGATACGTTAAACGCTCCAATATATATTGATCTGTTCAATAAAGATAATCCTTTGGTTAACTATTCCAGAAACATTGAGAATGATTCTTTATTTGTTTTTGAAGATGTGTTCGAAGGAGTTTACAGGCTTTTTTCTTTTATCGACGAGGATAATGATGGGGTGTTCGATAGGGGAAATTACTTTCCTTTCAAACCTTCCGAAAGATTTATTATATATCCCGATATAAACCTGAACGGTGGATGGAGCGTTGATAACGTTTATATTCGTTTTTAACTTTTTATCTCAATGTTGGTTTTGATTTTGTATATTAAATTGTATAAAAGCAGATTGAGATTTATATTCATATCAATATCTCTAATAGCTTCTTCGATTAATGTAATTATCTTATAGTTGTTGGATTCGAACCTGTTGCAGAATTTAGTTATGTTTTCAATCTTATCAGAATTAATTATTTCTTTATCATTCCCGTTCAGTTTATAGGTGACATCCCTGAACCATAATATCATAAACAACAAAGCCTGTTTCACTTTTTCCTTGTCTCTGCTTTTAGTTATAGATTCGATTTCACGGTTTAGTTTTAAGGTTTTGTTAGATACGACGGCTCTCAGTAATTCAACGACATTCTCTCTGAGTTCGAGGAAGTAAGAGTCCAATATTTCTTTTGCTTTGGAGATGCTTCCATCTGCAAGCTTTGAAAAGAAATCCGCCTGCTCTTCTGTTAAATTGCTTCTACTCTGTAATAAGTATTTCTTAATGCCTTCTGTGCTGATTGAATCAAATTTAATCTTCTGGCATCTGCCAATTATCGTTGGTAATAATGAGTTTAGTTTTGATGTTGTTAAAATGAGTATAGTGTCTTTCGGAGGCTCTTCGAGAATTTTTAACAAAGCGTTCGAGCTTTGCGGGTTCATCTGCTCACATCTTGAAATAATAAAGACCTTCTTCTTGCCTGTTTCTCCTGTTAAGTAAACGTCGTTTCTGATTTGCCTGATGCTGTTAATGCGTATGTTGTTTGCATTAGGAATATTGATATTATAATAGTGATCTTTAGCCTTCTTTTCTATTTCTTTCTTATATGTTTCAAAGTCTTCTTTATCGAGGCTTTCAAGAGGGTTCACCGACTTGTCGGAATCACTTTTACCCGTTGGGAGTGCTGTAATGAATTTTATATTAGGTGAGACAAATGAGCTTATCTGTTTACAGCTTTTGCATACGTTACATGCTTCTTGTTTGTCATTTACCTGCCTGCTGTCAGGCATGGCATTTTCGCAGTTGACGAGTTTTGCAAACTCGAGTGCTGTTGCATCTTTACCCACACCTTCTTTTCCATAAAAAATAAAAGCATGCGATACCTTTGTGCTGTGATGAATATTCCTTAGTATATCTTTTACATGCTCCTGTTCGATTATGTTTGACCACATAGATAATATTTTTTACTTTTCATCAAGAATAATTCCTGACGTTCACGAATAAACTTTTAGACATGCATTCTCAATATTACGAATACTCCACTAAACCTTTAGACACATATTCTTAATATTACGAATGCTCCACTAAACCTTTGGACATGCATTCTCAATATTACGAATACTCCACTAAACCTTTAGACATACATTCTCAATATTACGAATACTCCACTAAACCTTTAGACATGCATTCTCAATATTACGAATGCTCCACTAAACCTTTAGACACATATTCTCAATATTACGAATGCTCCTCGCAGCCTGAAATTAAGGTTTTTTTCTGGAAAGCTTTAAAAATACATTTTTTTTAATGGTCGATAACGCTTCTTGATCATTGCTTAATGCTTTTAAAAATTCATCAAGATTTGAGAATTTTGGATTGATCTCCTCTTTTAAGACCTTTCGTAATGTATTCTCAAAAGTGCCTTCGAAGGAACTAATATATTCCTTCAATGCTTCATTAATTAATGTTTGGTAGTTTCCACCTCCAGCGTCATGAACCTTTTTACGAAACCATTCTATAATACTTTCATCAAGCCGAATGGTTATACGTTTCTTGTTTGAAGTCAAATCAGCTACAGCACCTTGTTTTGCTTTAGTGAAATTATATTCTTCTTTTTCTTTCATATTCTTTTATTTCTTTGTGTCTTTGTGTCTTTGTGTCTTAGTGGCAAATAAATACGTATTACATAAAATTTAAAACGTATTCCCTATCCCAATTTGAAATGTATATTTATCCTCGAATCGGGCACCTTTCCCGAGTATCCACTTTGCACCACCGTCGGGTCCGGGTTGTGGATCGTATAGTTTAAACCCAATGTCGAACCTGACAGGACCGATTATTGTGTAGTACCTGATGCCCCCGCCTATTGCAAGTGCAATTTCATTCAATTTGAACTTGCCTGCATTTTCCCATACATTACCATAATCCAGGAATGTTACGAAACCTAAATCTTTGAAAATACTTTTAACATCCATGAACGGTTTTGTCCTGTGCTCGAAGGAACCCTCTACGATAAAATTACCACCGTTTCTTTTATTGGGTATTATGCCAAGCTCCATTGCTCCCCATCCTCTTACGCTTGAACTCCCACCGCATAAATATCTCGCTTCTATAGGAACGAAATCAGCTTCAACTTCCTGTTCAAGTCCATTAAACCGTAATTTGTTTTCTCCATATTCAAACAATGAGCCTATGAGAAATTTTGTTGCAAGTACAGCACTCGATATTTCATCAGGCTTTTTTGATACATTGAAATAAAATCTATTCAAACTGGTAAATTTAAAATAGTTGATTGTCGAGACTTTGAATATATTTTTTAACAATCCCCCAATTAAGCCGCTCTCTTCCAAAGAGTATGTCTGAATGTTTCCACGTGATGGGAACAAAAAATTGTTTGAATTATTATGTACTGCTGTAAACCCTAAGATTGATGAAAAGATATCTATATTAGCATCCGCTGGAATTATTATTAAGTTTGTATCGGTGTCTGTTATATCTTTAGTAAATGTTATGCGGACATTTTCTAATTTCCAATCTAAAATCAATTCGTTTATATATGTATAAACAGGCAGTTCATAATCGAAACTAAATTCGTTTGATATTCCACTGATTCTGATAGAGTCTTCGGAGAAAATTGTTGAACCTAATTTATAACTTCCTGTTAGCTTGGGATTATTTAAAATGTATGGCTGATAAATGCGGGCTGAAAGGTCGAATCCATATATTTCTAAAGAGTGAACAAGTATTCTTGCATTTGAGATTAGAGTCCTTCCGCCTCCGAAGAAATACCTGTCAATAAAGGAAAGACCAACTCCACCGTAGAAGCGGTTGCTGATTTCATATCCGAAAATCTCAGGTGATACTTCGTATTTGTTGCTTAGTATTGCATCTATCTTAAAGTTTATGAGATGATGAACCGTGTCAACATTATCTATTTGGATACTGCCATTTTCAACGATCGAAATTTTACTTATCCTGTTTTCGCTTTCAACAAGTTTTTCTTTGCTGTATATATCATTTTCTTTGTAAACTAATTCTCTTTCAAGATCGGATTTTGAAATTCCATATTTATTATTTCGAATATTTATTTTAGTTTTACCAAACCGGAATCTATCTCCTGTATGAAAAATTAATTTTAGATTTAATTTATGTTTTAAAATAGGATTCCCGGAAAGTATTTTGATAATTTCAGGGGGTTCTGAACTTGCATTTGCATAACCGTTATCTTGAAGCACGGTCAATATTTTGGAGATTTCCTGAGTAAGCTTCTCTCTTGAATATGATTGATTCGGTTCTAAATCAGAATTGTTTTCGAAAAATATTAAGTGAGTTAGATTAGAACTTAGATTTTCAATACCAACATAATCGATCTTATTTATCTTATACAAAACGTTTTCATGAATTATAAATGTTTCTATAACCTCTAAATCATTATGGTCAAAAGTTAAAGATGTATCGACGTAAGCATCTAAAAAACCATTATCAAAATAAAATTTTTCAATTCTTTCAGCATCAAGGATAAATTCACTTCTGTCAAAATATTCCTCTGAACTTGATTTTATTATCCTTATAATCTCGTCAGTATCAAAAGACTTAGAACCCTTGAATTCTATATTAACCTCATCGATTTCATAATTTAAAATTTCAAATTGGTTTTCGTTTTGGGCGGGTGATAGCGAAGACATAAAAATAATGTATGCTACACTTAAGATGTAATATTGAAATATTTTTTTTCCCAATTAGTTTTCAACAAAAAAACCCAATAATAAAATATTATTGGGTTTTAAATTCCATAGAATTTAAATTAAAAATCTTTATTTTCTTCATCATAGAAGAAATCTTCATCCGTAGGATAATCTAACCATATTTCTTCTATACTTTCGTAAGGCTCATCCGTATCTTCGAGATCGAGCAAATTATTTATGACTTCTTTTTGTGCTCCGGATCTTGTTGCGTAATCAAGAAGCTCTATTTTATTTGCTGGCCATGGAGCATCATCCAGATAAGATGCTAATTCTAAAGTCCAAACCATTTAATCTATCCTCCCGATAAAATTATTAATAATTAATATTATTTGTTTGAATAAAAAATTTTTAATCCCTTAATCGTGGATCTAATGCATCTCTTAAACCCTCTCCAATAAGATTATAAGCAACTACAGAGATAAAGATCATTAAACCCGGAAAAATTGCAAGCCACCAGGCATTAGGAGCTGTTCGACCTTCATTAATTAACGAGCCCCATGTAACAGTTGTAGCACTTACTCCCATTCCGAAAAAACTTAATGCTGCTTCAATGATAATCGCTGCCGAAATCGCAAAAGCAATTGAAACTAAAACAGGTGCGATGGAATTGGGTAAAACGTGCCTGAAAATTATTTTTCTGTTTGGCAATCCAACTGAGCTTGCAGCGAGTACATATTCCATGTTTCTTACTTTTAATATTTCTCCTCGTATCAACCTTGCTTCTCTTGTCCAGGATGTTAATCCTATCGCAAGCATTACATACCAGATACTGGAACCGTATATTGCGACTATAACAATGATTAAAAAGAATAATGGAAATGTAAGCATAATCTCTATAAATCTTGAAATAATAATATCCATTTTCCCCCCATAATATCCAGCGAGAGAACCCAGTATAACTCCGATAAAAGCAGAAATACCAGCAGCAACGAATCCAACTGAAAGTGAGATTCGCGAACCATGTATTAATCCCGATAACAAATCTCTTCCAACCTGGTCGGTGCCTAAATAATGATCTCCTCTGGGTTTCGAAAGACTATGCATTAGATCAACTTCTGCTGGGCCATAAGGAACCGGTGCCCAAACGATGGATTCAACTTTATTTTGATTATCTAATTCTTTCCAATTAATGTTTATCAGTTCAGGCGGATCCCATCTTGTCAAACCGATACCGACTAAATAATCTTTTATAACTGGAAAGTAAGTTGTTCCTTCGTATTTCACGTACAATGGTTTTGCATAAGAAAGAAAGTCTGCAAACAATGCAATAAATATGAAAAAGAAAACTACATAAACTGAAATGACCGCTAATTTGTTTTTCTTAAATTGTTTTTTTACTAAAGAAACATATGATTCGCCAGGTCTATCCTTATCAAATAAATCTGGTTGAATAATCTCATCACGATCTTTATTATACTTTACTTCAATAACTTCAGTAGTGTTATCCAGTGTTTTGTTTACCATAGAATTTCAGTAGTGAAAATATTATACAGTTTTTTTATCAAATGCTATTCTTGGATCTACGTATGCGTAGAGTATATCGACAATTAAAATCCCGAGCACAGTCAGTGATGAAACAAGAACAAGTTGTGCCATTATCAAGGGGTAATCTCTGTCAAATATTGCTTGAATACCCAGCTGTCCTATTCCCGGTAAAGAAAATATAGTTTCGATTATAAAGCTACCTCCAACCATTGCAGGAAGGATGCCTGCTAACAAAGTTAATATTGGAATTAATGAATTCCTCAGCGCATGTTTATAGATTACCTTTCTATCCGATAATCCTTTGGCTCTCGCTGTTCTTATGTAATCCTGCCTGATAACTTCCAGCATAGAACTTCTCATCTGTTTAGATAGAAATGCAAAACTACCAAGGCTTAAAATCACGACCGGTAAAAACAAGTGCATAAACCTATCTTTTATTTGTTCGAAAAAACCCATGTAATCATATGTTAACGATTGTACTCCTGATGTCGGAAATATTTTCAAGTATTCAACATTACATAAAAACACGATGGCGAGTGTTGCTATCCAGAAGTTTGGTAATGAATATAGAATAAACAGTATGACGGTCGACGCTTTATCTCCGAATGAATATTGCTTCGAAGCACTGTATATACCTATTGGTATAGCAACAATATATATTAGGAATATAGAAGCTAATTGAATACTGAATGTAAGCGGTAATCTTTCTAATATTTTATCTAATACTGGTCTGTCATCCTTGAATGAATTTCCAAAATCACCCTGAAGCATGTTTACCATCCAGATGTAATACTGTTCATACAATGGTTTGTCCAAACCGAATTTCATTTTATAAAATTTCTTTGCTTGTTCATTAATTACATTTTTACTATCGGCTAATTGACCTTCCGTTGTTTTGCCAACCTTCATTTCTGTTGGATCGCCAGGTGCAAGTCTGCAAATAAGAAAGGTGATCATCGTTATAATAATCAACGTAGGTATAAACAATAAAATCCTTTTTAGTACGTATTGAAACATAAATTATTCTAATTATCCCGCTATAGTAAATGCTTACTTGTCTTTATATTTTTGATCCTGTGAAGATGCCCACCATTCGTTAGTTTTATGTGGATAAGGGTGTGCATACCATCTTGTATTCCTGAATCTATCGCTCGTAGCGAATGTTCCGGAAGAAGACCAAAGAAATGTATACGGCTGGTCCTCATAAATTATTTCCTGCCATCTTGTAAGCAGTTCTTTTCTTTTGGTTTCATCAAATTCTGTTCTTAAATCTACGAGGATCTTATCACTTTCCGGATTATTATAACTTATATAATTACTTCCTTCATCCGATGATTGAGAAGAATGGAATATTTGATAAGGGTCAGGTGGAGTATCCGAAAGAACCCATCCACCGTAACAAGCATCATAGTCGTGTTTCGATTGTTTATCGAGAAAAACCGACCATTCAAAATCCTGGATGTCAGCATCAATTCCTATCTTCCTTAATGATTCAATTACAACCAGCATTATCTGTTTTCTTATCGGGTTCTGGTTGTTAATGAATGTAAATTTAAAATCAACTTTTTTACCGTCAATTATTTTATCTACTATTCCATCTCCGTTAGTATCTTCCCACCCGGCTTCTTTGAGCAGCTGTTTTGCTTTTTCGAGATCATACGGAATTGGAGGAAGGTCTGTGTTTAAAAATTCACTTTTATAATAAACATGAGATTGTATCGGAACGGCTAATCCGTACAACAACTTATCGATAATCGATGCACGGTCGACACAATGGCTTAATGCCATTCTAACTTTTTTATCAGCAAAGAATGGTCTTTCTTCATTCCATGCTATATATGCATAAACCGGTCGTCCAACGATAGCTTTCTTGAGCTTGTATTCCTCAGGATTTTTAAGGTTTTCTACAAAATCCATATTCCTTATTACCGACATATTGTCTATTTCCCCATTCTTAATAGCAGTTAAAGCCGCAGTCTGATCTTGAATTGTTTTAAAAATCAGTTTATTAGGATAGGTCGGTATATTATCCTTATTCCAGTAATTCTCATTTCTTGTTAACGTAATAGCCTGCCCTGTTACCCACTTTTCAAGCTTATAAGGACCACTTCCTACCACATATTTTGGATCCCTGGAAACTTCCTGGGAATTTATAAAGTCAGCATATTTTTGCATTTCGGGAAATTTTTCAGGGTCAAAAGTCTTCGTTGCATTCTCGATCTCTTCAAAAGAAAATTTATCGGTTGCACCATCTTTATCGAGAATGTGTTTCGGGAGAATTTCTAAGTCACCAATCGAATAGATTGCTCCATAATAAGGTCTATGCATTGTAAACCGTACTTTGTATTTATCTCCGTCTACCAGCTCAACGTTTTTTACATCAACAAAATAGTTACGTTTTGCCTGTGCATCGGTAAATGGATTTTTAATTACTTTCATCGAGAAAATAACATCTTCACCCGTTACAGGCTGTCCGTCCGAAAAGTGTACGTCGTCTCTTAACTCGAACGTATAAGTAAGTTTATCGTCGCTTATAACGGGCATGTCTTTTGCGACAGAGGGTTTCAGTTTAAAAGTTTCTCTGTCTACAGGTAACAACTTATCGAAAATAT
>JADHVP010000104.1 GCA_016783945.1 Ignavibacteria bacterium | reverse complement strand
ATACTATGTTAAAAGCAGAAGAGAAACAGGAGATACAAAACCTTAGATCTTTTACGAAGCTTTATGGTTATGTTAAATATTTTCATCCAAGCGATGAAGCAAGTGAGGTGGATTGGGATAAGTTTGCAATTTATGGAGTCGAAAGAGTTTTGAGTGCAAAAAGCAGTGAAGAGTTGAAAGTTATACTCGAAGAACTCTTTCTTCCTATTGCACCGACTATCCAAATTTATTATTCCGATGAGAAGCCGGAATCATTTGTGATTACGGAAGATAATACAGACTTAGAAGTTGTAGCATGGCAACACCTTGGAGTGGGTCTGGGTGCATTCAGTAACATATATAGAAGCATTCGAGTAAACAGAGAGAATTTAATTCCTCAACCTAACTATGGTTTTGGGACAGTCACACAATCTATTAATGCGAAAGATTATAGAGGAAAGGAGATTAAACTTGAAGCTTATGTACGTACTAATGTCAGTGGTTCAGGAAATCAGGGTCAACTTTGGTTGAGAGTGGATAGAAAAGACAAGGATATGGGATTTTTTGATAATATGAATGATCGACCTATAATAATTAATGAATGGAAAGAATACGAGATTGTTGGCAATGTTGCAGATGATGCGGAGTATATTGTTTTCGGATGTTTCTTGAAAGGTTTGGGTCAGGTTTGGGTTGATGGATTTCAATTATCATATAAGGATTCAAATGGAGATTGGCAACCAATTCCAATAGAAAATCCTGGATTTGAGGAAGAACATCTCGGTAAACCAAAGATGTGGTCAGCTGAAAGTCCGGGATATACTTACAAAATCGAGAATGATAATCCTCAAATTGGAAAAAATTGTTTACTAATAGAAAACAAAGGAGAAGGTTATATTTTCAAGGGAACTCTGTTTGATGAGTATCCAAAAGTTGGAGAGGTTGTAAATAAAGAATTAGGATCTGGATTATTCTGCCAGATTCCGTTAGCAATATATAGTGACAGTACTAGAACACTTGGACAAAAAAACAAAACTTCTTTTGAGAACTTATTGTCAGAGCTGAATAAAATTGATATTGATGAATTAACAACTGATAATGAATATGTGCGTTTGGGTGATGTTGTCATAGCCTGGAATGTATTTCAACACTTTTACCCTTATTTCGATGTAGTGGATGTAGATTGGAATGAGGAATTAACGATTACATTTGAAGAAGTTTTGACAAACCAAAATGGAAAAGATTTTTATTATTCACTAAATCGAATGATTGCAAAATTAAAAGATGGTCATGGTCATGCAATCCATGAAGTATATGATAAACAAGCTGGATTTATGTTTGTAGTAAATTGGATAGAGAATCAAGTCGTCATAACTCTATCAAAAGATACAAATAATTTTAAATTGGGTGATATTATACTTTCAATTGATGGTGTACCGGCTGAACAAATACTGATAAACGATGAAGAATTTATTTCGGGATCACCACAATACAAACGGAAAATATCTACATATAGGTTCAGTTTTGGTGGAGAAGGAACCATTGCGAAGATAAAAATAAAGAGAAACGGGGAGGTTTTTGAAATTGAAGCAGGGAGAAACAGGAAAGGTCATCTTTCGAAGAATGGAAGACAGAGAATTGAAGAAATCGAGGAGTCTATTTATTACATTAACCTAAGTAAAGCTGATATGCAAGAAATTAATGAAAAGATTGACGTCATCGCTGATGCAAAAGGTGTTATTTTCGACTTGCGAGGTTACCCGAATAGTAATCATGAAATAATAAGTTATTTGTTAACAAAACCTGACACATCTAAGGCTTGGATGAGGGTCTCTCAGATCATTTATCCAGACCAGGAGAATATTGTAGGTTTCGAGGAATATGGATGGGAAATGCAAACGAAAGAACCTCATATCCAAGGCAAAGTAGTTTTTCTTATTGACGGTAGAGCGATAAGTTACTGTGAATCATTTATGAGTTTTATAGAACATTATAAACTTGCAGAGATAGTTGGACAACCCACTGCAGGTACCAATGGAAATGTAAATCCGTTTCTACTACCAGGAGGATTTAAAATAAGATGGACGGGAATGAAAGTTTTAAAACACGATGGTTCGCAGCATCATCTCATTGGAATTCAACCTACAGTTCCTGTTGAAAGAACGATTCAAGGTGTTATTGAGGGAAGAGATGAGTTCCTTGAAAAAGCACTGGAAATAATTGAAGGCGAAACAGAAAGTGAATAAAGTTGTTACGTTGGAATCTTCATACGTTTCACACAAAATTATTGAACACTATTTAAGAGCTTATGAATTAATAACGGTCTTTCCTCTTTATGTATGCAAAGAGAGACCTAATGAAGCATCTCCCGCGGTAATTAATGATTCTATAATTGAAGGGGCAATTGTGTCTGGAAAAGATTTCAAGATATGGCACGTATCATCTTATTGGTTATTTGCTAATAGTCCCAGCGTTGCAAGTGGCTTGTTAAATCACATCAAAGAACGTCATGGGGAGAATGTTAGTCTCAATTTTCCGCTGCAGCATTTTGATATAGTTAGCCAGATGTTTCCCAATAGGAAAATTACTGTAGACCATTTTTATATACTTATTCCTTCCCATTTTCATAAGTTTGAGAACAATTTTAAAATAATACACCTGACAACAGAAAATATGAATCAATTAGCAATTGGCAATGAATTAATTTCAATGCTTGGATCATTCGAAGATTTTCAAGATGAAAAACCTTTTTATGGAATTGTCCAGAATGATCAATTAGTATCAATCGGGGAAGCACTTGTCGATATTGGGACGAGTGCGGTAATACAGCAGCTTTACACCCTTGAAGCTTATAGAGACAAAGGATTTGCAAAGGCTCTTGTTAGTTGGATGTCAGAAAATCTTCTTAAACATAATAAGGTTCCAATTTATAGTGTTGCTGAAGATAATAGTGTTTCAATTCGTGTGGCAAAGTCAATTGGATATGAGTTGCTTATAAGAGTTGGTTGTATGGAATGATATGTTTTCTTATTTTGAAATGGTTTTATAATTTGAAAGATGGATTGTTAAAATCTTAATGTTAACATTAATGACACGGATGATATTACAATGAATTACAAAAAAGCGGTTAATAAATAGTTATAGATTTTTGAATCGAGATATACACGCTATATTCCAATCTTGGAGGGAAGGGATTAAAAGTAACCGTTTATGTCTTGGTTCAACGAACTTCGATGCTGAAAGATTATCAGGCGATAGATTTAAAATAATAGTCCTTGCACCGGAATTAAAAATTAAACGAAAAATAAAATTTTAAAGGAGATTAATATGGAATATACTAATCTTGGAAGAACGGGTCTAAAGGTAAGCCGTTTATGTCTTGGCACAATGAATTTCGGTCCTGAAACATCAGAAAAAGATAGTTTTATAATAATGGACAGGGCACTGGATTTAGGTTTTAATTTTTTTGATACGGCAAACGTTTATGGATGGAAAATCGGGGAAGGTATTACAGAGCAGATTGTCGGTCGTTGGTTAGCACAGGGAGAAAGACGGGATAAAATTGTGTTAGCAACGAAGGTCTATGGTAAGATGGGTGAGGGTGTAAACGACAGGGGACTTTCTGCTTATCACATTCGTAAAGCTTGTGAGGATAGTCTGAAACGTTTACAGACCGATCATATCGACCTGTATCAAATGCATCACGTTGACCGAAGTACTCCCTGGGAAGAAATATGGCAGGCGATGCAGCAATTAGTAACTGAAGGGAAAGTACTTTACGTTGGAAGCAGCAACTTTGCGGCAATGCATATTGTACAGGCACAGTATGAAGCGAAGATGTGTTATTTTATTGGTTTGGTTTCGGAACAAAGTCTATACAATTTGCGTGCACGTACGATTGAACTTGAAGTAATTCCAGCATGTAAGGAATTTGGATTAGGACTTATTCCGTGGAGTCCTTTGGCGCAGGGTTTATTGGGTGGTGCTTTGCAAAAAGTAAAGAAGGGTAGAAGAGCAGGTGATTTGGTCAAAAAAGGAATTGAAAAACATCATAAACAAATAGAGCAATATGAAGCGATGTGTAAAGATATTGGTGAACAACCTGCTGATGTTGCATTAGCATGGCTGCTTAAAAATCCTGTAGTCACTGCACCTATCATTGGTCCAAGAACTATGGGGCAATTGAACGGCAGTTTAAGGGCTCTTGAGTTAGAAATTGATGACGATACAATGAAGCGGTTGGATGAGATTTGGCCAGGCCCGGGTGGATATGCGCCGGAAGCGTATGCTTGGTGATAATTCTAAATTTTAAAAAGCTAAATGTTAAATGCTAAATGTTAAATGAGATTGATTGAACATTAATTAATTGTGGGATAACTAATGATAATTTCTTTTATATTAATAACATTAGGATTGGCAATTTTCTTTTCACTTATGGGGATTGCTATTGTGATTCCAATCTATCCGAATATTATTCGAATAACTGAGAGTTTTGTTTGTCCACCCGGTATGAAGATGAAAGTAGAGAAGGTAAAGTTAAGCTACCACCGACCGAGTGAAAAAGGAATAATTGTATCTTGCCACGGACATGGAGAAACCAGATATGTGAAAGCTAAAGCATTGTTGTATCTTTGGTTAATATTTTTTGTGTTTTCACTACCAGTTGCAGCAAGGATAGGAATGTTGATTGTGAATAATGAATAATGCTCGCCATAGAGCATGGCGAGTCCGCCTATGGCGGAAATATTTAATGATGGTAGCCAAAGGTAGATGCAACGTAAATGCAGAATTAATTTGAAATATTTTGCAGCGTTGCATAGCTACAAGTAAATATTTATTTCCTTTCATTAGAACTTAAATTCTAAATTCAATTTCCGTGCATAACTTATTCAATATATGACTTTTATTAGTTTTAGTTTATGTTTAACTTCATAAGTTTTTTAAAAATAAAAAGTTTGAGCAATCATATATGGCAAAATTAAGAAGAGACCAGGAAGATAAGATAATGGACTACTATTACAGGTTCATTGAATATTATAAAGAAAACAAGAATAAAGTATGGACAATAGTAACAATTATAGTGGTTATAGGTGCAGTTGTGTTCCTTTACTTTAAGAATTTGAGTGAGAAGCAAGAAACTGCGACACTTGAATTGTCGAAAGTCAAACCCGTATACCTGAGTGGAGCTTATGACCAGGCAATCAGTGGTGATACTCTTGGAATATCGCAAGGTTTGTTGTATATAGTTAACGAGTATGGTTCTACAGAAAGCGGCGAGACTGCAAAGATATTATTAGCGAACAGTTACTACTACTTACGGGATTTTGATTCGGCAGAAAAATATTATAAGGATTATGGCGGTAGCAATGAGATATATCAGGTTACATCTATTACAGGTATTGGAGCTGTATTAGAAGCAAAGGGAGATTTTAAGGGAGCGGCTGGGAAATACGAGGAAGCAGCTAATTTTAGTAAATCGATTGCCAACAATGATGAATACCTATATTATGCCATTAGAAATTATTTTATAGCAAAGGATAATGAAAACCTCAAAAGAGTTGTTGACGAATTAAAGAAGGAATATCCAAAATCAAAATATATTCAGCAAGCGGCGAGGTTCGACTTTGATATTGAATAATGACTATTGACTAATGAATATTGAATAATGAAAGGTAATAAGAATAAATTAAATGACAAATCTCAAGCATCAAATATCAAATAAACTTCAATAAACAAACTCCAAATTCGAAACCTACATTTGATATGGAAACTTGTAATTTGAAATTTATTTGTTATTTGTCATTTGAAACTTAAATAAGAGATGAGTCTGAAAGAAAAAATAAATGAAGACCTAAAAGCTTCGATGAAAGCTAAAGACACAAAACGTTTAGAAGCATTGAGAGCGATACGAAACGAAATAATCAAGATGGATAAATCCGGAATGAACCGTGAAATGAATGAAGAAGAAGAGATACAGCTTTTATTAAAACAAGCTAAGATGAGGAAAGAAGCGATTGAAATGTTCGAGGATGCAGGGAGGGATGATCTTGTTGCAAAAGAAAAAGGTCAACTCGAAGTTATTAATGAATACCTTCCCAAACCAATGACCAGGGAAGAAGCTGAAAAGAAAATTGATGATATTATATCAGAACTTGGAGAGGTTACAGAAAAAGACTTTGGAAGAATTATGGGAACAGCAATGAAGGAGTTAAAAGGAAAAATTGATGGAAAGGTTGTTCAGGAAATTGTTAAGAGCAAATTAGAGAAGAGTGATTGATAAAAAATAATATTGTTCATTCTTTCGATATAATGAGTGTTTCCTAAATTATAGTAAATGTGAATGCTCTTGATATAGTAATATTAATTCTCGTAATAGTCCCATCCGTATTTGGTTTTAAAAAAGGATTCCTGAAAAGTGTTTTCTCCCTGGTAAGTATTCTTATCGGTTTATATCTTGCTACTAAGTATCATACCTTTATCGCAGATTTTATTGGAGTTGTGATTCACAATGAAAAAATCACGACTATTTTTTCGTTCCTGTTAATAATTCTTGGAATATATTTATTAGGAAATTTCATTGCTGGCAAAATATCGAAGCTTAATGCTGCTACTAAAACAGTGGATGGAATTGCGGGTTTCTTTTTCGGAGCTTTGAAAGGGCTTATCATTGTGAGTTTATTATTAATCTTATTTAGATATATTAATTTCATACCAGATGATATGGTAAGGTCATCACGAATATACCCTTATGTTGTGGATTTTGCACCCGCTGTATTAAAAATCATTGTAAATATATTACCCGAATCTAAAAATACAATAGATAAAATTGAATCGTTTTTCCCAAAAGATACATTGAGTCATAATTAAAGCAGAGTTTAATTTAATATGGATATCAAAGAAGTAAAAGATAAGTTAGAGTTTGATAAGATAATCGAGAGAATTAAGAACTATACTTATTCAGAACTCGGTATAGAAAAATGTAATGAGATTCCTTTCATCGATGATAACAGGGAACTTGAAGAAGAGCTTGACAAAGTTCTTGAGATGAAGGAAATTCTAAACCTTGATAGTTATCTGGAACTTACCGGATTAAAAGACATAAGGGGAATTCTTGAAAAGGTAAATATAGAAGGAAATTATATAGGTGCCGAAAAATTATTATGGATTTTAGATTTTCTTAAAGTATCAAGGACGGTCAAAAGCAATCTTAAGAATAAACATGATGAGTACGAAGGTAAATTTGAATTACTTCATGAACTTATACATCCTTTGTTTCATAATAAGATACTGGAGCATAATATTGAGATAACTATAGATGAGACCGGTGAGGTAAAGGACTCAGCATCAATTGAACTACGAAAGATCCGTAAAGAGATTCGCAGCAAAGCGGAAACATTAAGGAAGCTTCTCGCAAGAATACTGAAGAATGTTTCTGAGAAGGACTTCTCGCAAGAAGACATTATTACACTAAGGGACGGTCGGTCTGTAATTCCTGTAAAAGTAGAGAATAAAAGAAAAGTGTCCGGAATAATTCACAGTACGTCAGGTTCGGGTGCTTCTGTATTTATCGAGCCTAAGGAAACGATAGAATTAAACAACGAGATAACAGAGCTTCAGTTCAGGGAAGAGCGAGAGATTGAAAAAATTCTTATAGAGCTCGCTTCTCAGATTGCGTATAATTACGAAAGTCTTAAATTAAATTGTTCTATCCTTGCTGAATTAGATTTTCTTCAGGCGAAGGCAAGGTATTCCATTGAAATAATTGCTTCGAAGCCAACCATTGTGGATGACGAGATTGATATTAAGAAAGCATACCACCCGATTCTCATTAAAAACCAGGATAGGAAAAATGTAGTTCCACTTGATCTTAAAATTGGCAAGGAATATAACACACTGGTTGTAACGGGACCGAATGCAGGAGGGAAGACTGTTGCATTAAAAACGGTTGGCGTAGTTCAGCTTATGTTTCAATCCGGGATACTACCGTCTGTTGATCCTTCAAGCAGTATGAGATTGTTTAAAGATATTTTTGTGAATATTGGTGACGATCAATCGATTGAAAGTAACTTAAGTACGTTCAGTTCGCATTTGAAATCAATCAAAGAAATTATCGATAATGCGGATAGCAATTCAATAGTATTAGTTGATGAGATATGTAGTGGTACTGATCCTACACTTGGGAGTGCATTATCCTCTGCTGTTTTGAAGTTACTCTCATCTAAGAATTGTATATCAATTGTAACAACACACATTGGGGATTTAAAAAGTTTTGCTTATAATACAGATGGAATTGAAAATGCTTCACTTGAGTTTGATACAGAGACGTTATCTCCAAATTTTAAATTTGTGATTGGAATTCCCGGTCAAAGCTTTACATTCGAGATAGCCCGTCAATTTGATTTTCCGGAAGATGTTCTAAGTTATTCAGAATCTTTGCTTGACAAAAATGAAAACACACTCGAGAAATTGATAAAAGATTTGAATGAGAATAAGCAGAAGTACGGTGAGTTTAAAAAGAAATATGATGTACAAAATGCAAGGCTTGATGGTTTAATAAAGATATATGATGACAAGGTTTCTGGACTTAAAGGCACTGAGAAAGAAATTATAAAAAAAGCCAAGAAGGATGCTGAACAATTATTGAGGGATGCTAACAAGCTTATTGAAAAAACGATAAAAGAGATTCGGGAGAAGAAAGACTTCTCACCTAAAAAAGTAAAAGAAGAATTCAGTGAAAAATCTTCTATGTTAACAGAATTGCCGGAAGAGGAAGTAAAAGAAGAAGTAACGACCGAGATACCTGAGGTGAATGATGCTGTAAGACTAAAAGGAACCAACACAACGGGAGAATTAATAGAAGCAAAAGGTGATTCAGCAGCGATAAATGCAAACGGAATCATTATACGGACAAAATTGAACGATCTGGAAAAGATAAGTAAAAAGGATGTAAAGAAAAGTTACAGTTCCGGTTCAGGATTTTTTATTACAAAGGAAAGTGCAGAAACGCGGCTTGACTTACGGGGAATGTATTATGATGAAATCAGAGATGTACTGGAAAAATTTATTTATGATGCACATATTAATGGATTGAACGATGTAACAATTGTACATGGAAAGGGAAGCGGGAAGCTGAGAGAGGAGGTTAAGAAACAATTGAAGAACAATTCGATTGTTAAATCATACAGGCTTGGCAACTGGAATGAGGGTGACACGGGTGTGACCATTGTTGAACTTTAATAATTGATACGAAGTATAAGAATTAATTAATCAATAAAATTTTTCACAATGCAAAGAATATTAATTGTTGATGATGAGCAGAACATTCTTGACAGCTTATCATTAATT
>JADHVP010000103.1 GCA_016783945.1 Ignavibacteria bacterium | reverse complement strand
GTGGTATTCCTATACCATAGTCCTTAACTTCAATTGTTGCATACTCACCTTTTTGATAAATAGATACATAAATTAATTTTTCATCTTCGGAATATTTCAATGCATTCGATAATAGATTTATTAAAGCTTCGGCTACTCCATCTGCATCAGCATTAATCATTATTAATTCTTCCTTAAAAGAAGTGTTGATAGAAAATTTATTTATTTTGAATTGATACTCTATTGACTTTAATACATTCTGTACAACATCAGTTAAATTTATATCTTCAAATTTATATTCCTTAACCCCACTTTCAATCTTCGAATGATTTAGTACATTATCAATAAGTCTGGTTAATCTATTACTTTCTCCTTCGATTATTTCAAAATATTCATTGCTTTTTTCCGAAGAAATGCTTTTTGATGTTTTCAATAATTCAGCAAACATCCTAATTGAAGTTAAGGGAGTTTTCAAATCATGGGATACACTCGACACGAAATATGATTTTAATTGATTTAATTCTTCCAGTCTTTCAGCTTCCAATCGTTCTCTTATAACTTCTTCCTGAAGTTGAAATCTTTCAATAGTAGCTGCAGCTGTTGTGGTAACAGTATTAAGAAGGTCAATATCTTCTGCACTAAATCTTCTCCCGCTCTTTTTCTCCCCTAAAACTAACAATCCAAATACTCTATTCGAAGCGGATTTTAATGGGAAAACTAAATCCACCCCCCAGCGTTTAAAAACTCGCACATCGGCTGTTTCTACATTAACTCCCGGCTCCACTTTACCAGAAACAGCAACAGGGAAGGGCAACTCAGTTTTTAATTTCTCCTCTTCGAAGCGAACACTCCTTCCAACCATAAAATCAAAATTCCTGTGCGCTAAAAGCCTGATTCTGTTACCAGGTAACTGCAAATGGAAAAAGCCGATTTTATTTACCGGAATGATTTCAATGGTTCTCTCAACAATCTTATGTGCGAGTGAATCAATATCATTTATTTGTTTTATTTCTTCGATAAAAGACTTCATAGCAGTTCTAAAATCATATTGAACTCTAAAAAACTTTTTATCGACAAACTTTTTCACCAGTATTTTAATCGGTTGAAATAATAATACAATTATTACAACAGATATTACTGAAGGTAATTCTGTATTTAGTACATCAACTGTAGAAGTTATTGCTGTTACAACTACGATATAAATAATTAATAAGAAAGCCAAGACTATCGTATATACAATACTTCTATTAATAATTATATCAATATCCATTAAACGATATTTTACAATGGCTATGGAAAAGGTTAAGGGAACAGCTGTCATTAAAATAATTACTACTTCCTCCGGCACAAAGCCATGAGTAGTAATGGAATATGGTAATGCCCATAATACAATATAACTAAGAGGTCCTATTAATAATCCTAATATTATCCAACCCATTTTCTTCCTGTCAGACCCAGTATCTGCTATTCTATAATTGTGTAGAAAAAGAATTAAAGAGGCTATTATACCAACCGCCATATAAACTCGGCATAATACAGATAAGTCGATATAATTTCTCATCCAGTAAACTGATGGTTCTGAAATGTAAAAGAGGAAACTAATACTCAAAGAGATTGATAAGAGAGAAGAAATTAAAAACAGAGGAGTAAGAACCAACTTCTTGTTATATTTTTTCTCACCCGGATAGCTTAATGAAAAGAAAATGAAAAGCGTTGGCACAAAAGAATATCCAACATGAAAACCAATTCGACTTGCTTCACCTAACAACAGAGGGAGAATTTTGTAATTTCCCCAGGTCATTGTCATAATCATTGCAACTCCAAAACTCAACCAATGAAAGAGATGTGCATAATTCTTATCAAAGCATCTTAGTAAAACAAACATTGCAAGTACTATAAATATAAATCCAACGATTACAACCGATATAATATAAAAGTTCAAATAGTAACTTACTAAAGCAATTTTACCTTTTCTGATTTCACAGCTGTGTAAATATTCAATATCGACTTCATCTCCAATTTGTTTTCCGTCTAAATATAATTCTACCTCCTCCCCTGAAAGAAAATTATACCCGTTGATTGACACAATTGTATCACCAGTAGTCAAGTATCCTAAACCGCTATTTAAAATTGAATCTATAACAATACCCGATTGGGAAGAGTGTACCTCTATTAACTTATTCTCTCCTTGAGTGAGATCGGCTTTCTGAATTATCTGATAAACACCAAGTACACAGAATAGTATTATGAGGGTATCGATGAATATATATGACTTTCTACCTAAGGATGTCTTTTTCATTTAAATGCCTTTAACTTTCAAGCAGACATTGTTTTAACCTGCCTTGCGTGCTTGTCAAAGAGCTATTCAAAAAACATCGTGGTCGGTACAAATAAGAAAAGATCCCCGTGATATTTTAATTCAAAGGTAAGATAAACAAATTATATTTAAAAATATATATGTTTTTTATTTTACAAGTAAAAATGTGGTGAGTTTCTAATTAAAGTATATCAAGTTTATAATTATCAATTCCTATAGCTCAAGTAAAAACTCACTCAGTTCAGCTGTCATGAGTTTATTTTTAATGCGGGGTCACCATTCATAATCTTTAATGCTTCAATCCTTGTCATTGCTTTGTAAATAACTATTCCAAAAGTTTCTTTCTCAATTGTGCGTCCAGCCATTACTAAAATATTATCGCTCTTTAATTTCTTTAGATATATAAAATGGTCTTCAATAATTTTATTTTGTTCTTCAGTCCAATTAGATTCTTCTTTGAACTTTGGATCTGATAATTTCAGCACGTAGATGTAGTGTTTGATTTGTTTGTTATTTATTATGTTCTTTTCATCCAATCCTCTGGATTTCTTTTCTCGTGATACACTGCAATAACAATTATGACTTCGTTCTTTATGAGATAATAAATACCGTGTGGAAATCTTTGAAGTAAAGCTCTCCGATAATTTTTGTAGACTTTAGGATAGGCTCTTGGATTACGCTGGATTGACTGTATAGTAGCATCAACACTGAAAAGAAAACGTGCACCTAATCCTTTCAACCTTTTTTCATACCATAACACAGCCTCGGTTATATCCTGCTCAGCACAAGAACGAATCAACAACTTGTATTTCATAGCTTTGATTCAATTCTATTCTTAACCTCTGACCAATCGGAACCGCCGGTTTGAGCATTCTCATAGTCCGTGAGACGTTTATCTAAATCCTTCTTTTGCTTTTCGGTTACAGATAATTCTTCATTGGATAACGTTATACTATCCCATATATCTTCTACTATAAGTATTTTCTCAGGTACACTCAATTTCTTGATTTGAGAAAGGACTTCTGATTCTTTAATACTATTAGATGCCATTTTTTTCTTTATTTTATTATTCCAATATATAACCAAGAAGGCAATAAATCAAATGATAAATTGCAAGCATCTCACAAAAGCTCTTTTAATAAAATCCTCAACTAAATTTTAAAATATTTCAAAAACATAATACAGTTAATAAAACTCATTAAAATATTGAAACCATATCGGAGTCCATTCTCCATCAATGTTCAAATACAAGCGTGCATACCATTCAATTAAATTTCCACTTCCTTTCTCAACATACCAAAATGCATCTCTAATATTATCCCCATTTAAGTCAATTCCTTCACCCTGAATATGCAATCCACTAAGAATATGATCTCCCAAATTTAAAGACGGAAAATAAATAAAAGTACTTCCCTTTAATTCATCCAGCCATTCATTACCTTCATCATTTAAAGGTATCATAGAAAACACAAAGTTCGAAGGAATCCACTCAAGAGTATCTGATACAATAAAATAATCTTCCCCTAGTTTTATAGTATCAAGATTTCTTATAAGAGAAGTCGGAATAGGTATAGCATATGGCAAAGCAGGAGCATAGTCCATTTTCTCACCACACTCCCAAAATTCCCGCCAATCATAAAACTTTGTACTGTACACACTTTCATTCTCATAAATCTTTAAAGGAATACCCTCATCCCAGCTAATAACTCTGTATTTCTCATTATTGACAAAATACTCCGTTGAATCAAAAACACTAAAACTCAAATTGTTCAATGCGGTCTTCAACCTCAAGAATTTTAACAAACTATAATCCGTATCTGTAACAAGTAACTTGTTTGAATCTATCTGCGTCAATAAAACAAATACATCTTTTACATTTTCTTTGGTGAACAGCGACGGTGATACATCCCGTAGTTTGGGATGCTTATAAAAACCACAAAGAGTATCAATATATTCTTCTCTCGTTTCTTCATTAATGCTGGTGCACAAAACAACAACCGTGTCAGGTAGTTTTTCCTGGCGGGAGGATTCACCTTCAGGGAAAGTTGGCTTTGAACCCATTTGTGCAAACGAAGATGTACAAAAGAATGAGAATATTAATAAGACTAATAATCTTTTCATCATTTTAGAGTTTAAAATTTAATTATTAATGCAATATAAAAATTAGATTCCAATCATGCACTGCAAGATGTTACTTTATCTATACAGAGTAAATACCACCTGTCATCGATTTTCCCAAAATAAAATCCTACGGTAGCTTCTGTGTTATAAACAAGATGAGTAATCATTGAATCCGACTTTTTTGATAAAACCATTTCATCCTTCACGATACTTGGGTCAGCTAATTCATACTCTATCATTGTCTCGTAATAATAAGTAATTTTAGATTCAGGGGCTACCTCAAGGAAGCAACCTTGTTTATCCCAACTCTCTTTCTCACAGTCATAAAAAGGTTTCTTACCGTCCTTTAAGTCGTTCTCAACCTTCATAACTTTCAGATGAGCAATATCATGCTCCCCTTCCATTTTCATTATCTCATCGAATGAATTAAAATGCTGAACGATCGAATATGCACCGGGATTATCTATCACAAAAAAACCGTACTTTGAATTTATATATTTATTTATCTCGGGTGCTTTCTTATCATTGAATGCTTTTATAAAACTCACCCAAAAACTTGTAAAACTTACATTCGTATCACTTCCATTTTGTTTGGAATTATTACAATTAATCATTGTAACACAAAATGAAAGTATAAACAACAATTGAAGTAGTTTTCTCATATTCATTGATTTAATAAATTAAAAAAATATATTTAAACCTTATTTAATTTTTCCAAAGTGTTTCTCGTATTCCCTCTTAGCTTTATCACCAATTTTATTACGGTTCGGATTATGAGTTCGTTTTTCATCATGTAATTTCTCAGCTTCGTCAATTAATTCTTTCGGAGGATTATTAAATGGTTTACAATTCTCGTAAGTTCTTTTTATTAAATCAAACCTTTCATCCGAATACTCAAACCTGTTCGCCTTACGTTCATTAATAAATGTTTCGTGTCCAAAAATATCCTCCCATTTTAAACCAAACGACTCAGCGAAAATTCTTCCCCGCTCTTTGAAAAATCCAGGGCTACATTCTTTTGTAAACTTTATATTCTTCTTAACTTGAGCTTCGGACGCCCCGGGAGTTCTCCATCTCTCATCGTACGGTGCAAAGCTGCAATAAGAATCCAGCCAGTCATAAAGCATCTCCAGCATATACTGCCATCGCGATATAACAGCATACCATTTATTAATATCAGGCTTATACTTCCACTCAATTTCTATTCTTTTCAACTGGTGCTCAAAGGAGTCCGGCAATCCAAAAGGAGAACTCTTTGCCAGTTCATCAAATGCTTTTAAAATCTCCTCGTGCATTTTAACTTCCACAGGAAGCATACTATCCTTTGCCCATTCAAGGTCTTCTATAATACCATCTCTCATCGCAACCTGCCCTTCTAATGCCCTGTCAAGTCCTTTCTTAACCATTTCTGTTAAAAATTCGGGATAAGTAATTCCAGACTTTCCGAGCTCAATAACTTCCTCTATTGCAGGTATAATTTTTTCTCCTTGTTCAGTTCCCTTTAAACTTTTAAGAGAATCCTCATAAGCTTTCAATGTATTTTCCATTAACTTTTCATCAGATATTTCACCATCTTCGGACTTATACTCTTCCTTAGTTGCATTTGCTAAAACCTCACCATAATACTGACTAAAGATGTTCATCAATCCTTCAGTCGAGAGTTTCGCACTGTATGCGGCGAAGTCATCCATTTCCTCTGCATATCGTTCCATCTTCTGAAGAGTTTCAACCATTTTATCAAACACCTCTCCCGAAAGGTTCTTATCTTTACATTCCTGCACCATGTTTCGGAAAGTGCCAAGCATTGCATCGGTCATTGTTTTATCTATTGGCATTATTTTGTCCCCTGTAATTTTTACGCTGTTCAATTCTTTTTTTAACTATTTCATTCGGAAAAGGAATTAATCTTCTATGTCTCTCCTCCCATATTAAATCGTAATTAAAATTCCAATCGGCGTCCCAGTTCCTGTTGTTCGGAAGAACATCTTCTTCCCACTGCTTCCGTCCTTTTTCAATGTCTTTTTGAACGCTCTCGTTAATTTCTGCTTTCCAATCATCAGGAACCTTTGCTTTCTCCCAGACCTCAATATCTTCCAGCACTTTGAAATCACTGTAGAACTCATCTGTGAACAAATCAACAGAAATCTTCACGCTGTTCTTCTGATCGATGTCCGTTACAATTTTGACAACATCCTGGTCCGTTTTCGCTTCATCTATCTTTTCTAAAATTTCTTCAGAGCTTTGTGCACGGATAAATTCCTTTAATTTATGATAAAGCTCCTTGAACGATGTCTCTTTGTCTTTTGTCAGGGCTATTGCATTTTTTACGGCAAGGTTACCTGCTTCAAGTTTGGTTTTAAATTCCTTCAGGTCAGTTGCTAATGAGATAGCATCATATAATGCTTTTTCAGTTTCATAAGAGCGTGGATATAGTTTGCTTTTCTCGTATTTCTTCATTCTTGCTTCATAGTATTTTACATATTGTTGGTGTCTTTCTTCCATTACTTTTTATTTATAAGATTTAATTTATAGATTTATTTTGGTATTTGTTTTCAACTCCAAGCGGAAACATTTATAAGCTTACTGAATCGATTATACTTAATTTAATTGAACAAGAATTATTTATCAATTCTTTTTATACTTTTTAATTTCTATTTTTTAAAAAACAAAACATTTCTTTTTAATCAAATTATGAACAATGTCACGAACAGTTAAAGCGCCTACTGGAAATAAATTAACCTGTAAAAACTGGTTAAGCGAAGCAGCTATGAGAATGTTAATGAACAACCTGAATCCCGACGTTGCTGAAAACCCGGAAGAATTGATAATTTATGGTGGCAGCGGAAAAGCTGCTCGCAACTGGGAATGTTACGACAAAATAATCGAGACTTTAAAAACACTCGATGAAGACGAAACTCTCCTGGTTCAATCAGGTAAACCTGTTGCAGTATTCAAAACTCACAAAAATGCACCGCGTGTAATGATTTCAAATTCCCAGATAGTACCCGCATGGGCAAATTGGGACGAGTTCAGAAGACTTGAAGCACTTGGATTAACAATGTACGGTCAAATGACAGCCGGCTCATGGATTTATATCGGAACGCAGGGAATATTGCAGGGAACATATGAGACGTTCGCTTCATGTGCCAGTGAGCATTTTGGAGGTTCCCTATCAGGAAGATTTCTTTTAACATGCGGATTAGGTGGAATGGGTGGGGCACAGCCTCTCGCCGCGACACTTAACGGTGCTGCCTTTCTTGGTGTTGAAGTTGATAAGAAAAGAATTCAAAAAAGGATCGATAAAGGTTATTGCGACGTTATGACCGATGACCTCGATAAAGCTTTAAAGA
Organism: Ignavibacteria bacterium; assembly: GCA_016783945.1. Taxonomy (GTDB): domain Bacteria; phylum Bacteroidota; class Ignavibacteria; order Tepidaquicellales; family Tepidaquicellaceae; genus BS750m-G4. The sequence goes on along the minus strand of JADHVP010000103.1, from coordinate 1,727 downwards.
TTATTTTTGAAGCAAGGCATAACAGGCAGGCAAAATCCGTTGGTTTAGTTGGAAATGCAGGAGAGGTTCTCCCCGAAATTTTAAAAAGAGGAATTATCCCGGACGTTATCACAGACCAGACGTCTGCCCATGATATGCTTAACGGATATGTCCCGATGGGAATGAGTCTTGAAAAAGCTTTAGAACTTAGAAAAAGTGATCCCGATAAATACCAAAAACTCGCAAGAGAAACAGCCGTTATACATTGCAGAACAATGTGGAAATTTATGAAGAAAGGTTCAATTGTTTTTGACTATGGAAACAATCTACGCGGTGAAGCAGAAAGCAATGGTTTTAAAGAAGCTTTCGAAATCCCTGGTTTTGTTCCTGAATATATTCGTCCTCTGTTCTGCGAAGGAAAAGGTCCTTTTAGATGGGTAGCACTATCGGGAGACCCCAATGACATCTACGCAACAGACGATGCAATTATGGAAATGTTCCCTGATGATAAGCCTTTACATAACTGGCTAAAAGCTGCCAAAGAAAAAGTTCGTTTCCAGGGTTTGCCTTCAAGGATTTGCTGGCTTGGTTATGGAGAACGAGCGAAAGCAGGTAAGGTGTTCAATGATTTAGTAAGATCCGGAAAAGTATCTGCACCTATTGTCATTGGAAGAGACCACCTTGATTGCGGCAGTGTTGCTTCACCAAACAGGGAAACAGAAAAAATGAAAGACGGTTCTGATGCAATTGCTGACTGGCCCATTTTAAATTTTGGTTTGCATTGTATAGGTGGAGCAAGTTGGGTTTCACTGCATCATGGGGGCGGTGTCGGAATTGGAAATTCTATACATGCTGGTATGGTTATTGTCGCTGATGGAACAGATGAAGCTGAAATAAAACTCGAAAGATGTCTTACTTACGACCCGGCTCTGGGAATTGTACGGCATTCAGACGCAGGTTATGAACAGGCAATTGAAAACCATAGGAAATATGGAATCAAGATGCCAATGTTAGATTAGAAGAGAACGCACTTTGACATGCTGAACTTGTTTCAGCATCTTGTTTAAAATGACTTTTATAATTGAGATTCCGAATCCTGCATGCAGTAGCAAGCTGTTGTGAAATATGATTCTTAAGGGTTAAAACCCAGGGTATAGCTAATAATTAAACACCGTCATAAATGACGGAGCTAATGATATAATAAAACATTACTCAGTAGCCCCGTCATTTATGACGGGGAAAAAATTGTCACCAGGATTTGGGCTTTTCCCATAGGGATCACTACGTGAAGCCCTTTTACGGAACAAATTTTGACGTTCTGCAACAGCTTGAGTAGGCAGTCAAGTTCGGAATGACAAATTTTAATGAATACACTATTCTTTTATTGAGCAATAAAGAAACTAATATTAATTTCCAACGGAACATTTTACTCTCCGACTTAACCACCATCAAATTAGGCGGAAAAGCAATGTTCTTTTATGAATGCAAAACCACAGAAGATTTAAAAGAATGTTTGATTTTCACCAGGAGCGAAAACATCCCTGTGCAGGTAATCGGTGGTGGAAGTAACATCATTTTTCCCGACGAGGGTTTTAATGGAATTGTTTTAAAAACTGACATAAAAGGAATCGAATTTGAAAAATCAAACGATGATTTCGTAATCGTTAAAGCCGGAGCGGGTGAAAATTGGGACGATTTTGTAAAACTCTGTATCGATAAAAACCTTGCCGGAATCGAATGCCTATCAG
>JADHVP010000102.1 GCA_016783945.1 Ignavibacteria bacterium | reverse complement strand
ACACAAAATGGGACTGGTATGATGATAAAATTAATGAAACCCTTTATGAAATAGAGAAGTTTATAGAAATAAAAACAGTCTGGCATACTATGGGAATGTAAAAGTTTTCGTTTGTTTTCTATAGAGTCTTACTTTTGAATTTATTAATTTGCAAATCTTTAAATTAAACTGAATCGTAAATGAGTTTTAACAAATTTTTAAAAACATTACTGATTTTCACGATACTAACTTTTAGTGGAACATTATTAGCTCAGGAGGAAGCTCTTACAGCAAAAGATAGTCTTGATTTAGTAAACTTAACAAGTGAATTCGATCTAAGCAAGCATTACACACCGGATATAAAGACCGTTATCCTTCAAACAGAATCCGTAGAAGAAGCCGATAACACATTAGCCGAATATTTAACCGATAACTTCCCCCTTATTTCAGAAAAAGCAATCAATGATATAGCATCTAAAAAATCAGTCGAACCATTAAGCTCATCCAATTCAGAAGGATCATACAATGTAGAATTTTATGAGGTTAGTTATGAGGTTCCGATAAACTTTTTCGTTGATACCGCAAAAATATTATGGGAATTAAACATCCCGGAATTCAAATCAAGGATATATCAACTTTATAATGGTGATACTATATACATCGATACATGGAACAACGTTGTAGGTACTGCAAGCAATAAAACATATACAGGATACTTCGAGGCTTTCAAACTTAGGAATTGGCCCTCATGGAAAGACCCTGAAAAAGGTAAAGAGCATTTACCCGCAAAACCACCAGGACCTAACAATCCCCTGGGATTATTTGTCGTACACTACGATGAAAACTCCCTAAGATATTTCCATGGTACAAACAAGAATCACTTGTTAGATAATGCTAGAAGAAATCTTTCGCATGGATGCGTAAGGAATAAGAATGAGAACATACAAAAGATGAAAGAGTTCATAATCGAAAAGGTAGTTAAAGCAGATGATTTAACTTACTGGTTGGACAGCAAAAAAAGTATGGAATATTTTCTGGAAGAACAGGACAAATTTCCTGTTAGAATAATTTATAAAACCTTCAACATAGACGTTGATGATTATGGGTCTTATATAGAACTGTTCGACGATATTTATGGATATAGCAATCCCAGCAGAATTAGTACACAATGGAATGATGTTAATTTGATAACCTTAACTACAAAAGCAAACATAATAGATGAATTTCGAAAAGAAATAGGAATGGATATATCAAAAGAGAATCTTGATCTCATAGCTGACTATTTATTAAACAAAACTAAGAAACACGAAAAGTATTACTTAAAAGATTTGATGGATAAATTTATGATGGAACATTAGAAACTCTCATCCCGCCACTTTTCAATAAGCCACTTATCATTTGCAGTTGGTCGTGTAAGTGTCATATCGGCGAATCCATTTATCCTGATTATATCACTTGGATTAAAAGTAATAGTAAGATTAAAACTCCTCTTGACACTTTGGTCTAAACTGTCTCCAGCCTGGTATATTATATTATTCCAGATGACCTCAACTTTTTCTGTATTCTGAAAAAGACCGCTAGTTGTCTTCATTTCTGTCGGTCTGCCCCAGGATACATCAAATCCTGATTCGTAATCTCTGTATGTGAATAAGAAATCATCGGTTAGAAGCTCACCGTAAACAGTTGTATCTTTGAATGTATAAGAATACTGAAAATTCTTAAACAAACCCTCAACAGTTTTTTGATCTGTAAGAATAGATGATGAACTGGTCGTATCTAACGTAGGGGAGAAAATATTATCACAAGAATAGTAAAATAAAAATGAAATACAGGCTATGATTAATAACGTAAACTTGAGTCTTGTATTTGATTTTTTATAAACCAATTGGATAGCTCTAATTAATAAAAATTGCCTTCAAAACACTCCATGTTGTATCATCCGCATTCTCTTTGAAATCAAACCAGCTATGAATTGACCAAAGATTTCTTGAATCAGCAGCCAAATAAAATCTTAATTTCCCTTTGAGGGTTTGGGCGACAGTTGCTCTTTGATGTTCAAACCTCAATAGATAATCTGCATCGTATATTGCTGTATCTAATGATATACTCAACATTTCATCCGACAAAAACAAATGTGAATTCGATTGAGCATTTGTTAGAGAAAGAAGAGTATTATAGTAAGATTTTTCACTGCTAAGATTCCAGAATAAAAAAATTGTTGGGTATTGAACCTGTGAACTAACGTCAGCCTGGTAAGTAAATTTACGCGACGAAAAATTCGTGTCTACAAAACATGCCATATAGTTGTTTAGGTTTTTCTCTGCAACAGCAAATTGTAAATTTACGATGACAATATCAGGAGAGGTTGGTGGCGTAAAATTCGACCTTGGATCAGTTGGTGGTTCAACATCACGAGTATCAAAAAGCCCGCAGCCCGAAATTAATACAAAAAGTAAGAGAAATATTTTAAGTCTTTTGAGCAAAGATTATGAGTCTTTTAGAATTCTTTGAAAAATATCTATTTCCAAGATAATCACCAAAAACATTCTTTACAATGAATCTGTATTTCTTTAAAACAGATTCTATTTCTTTTAAAGAATACAATTTTAAAACTTCCGTATATTTTCGTTTTCCAATTATTATATCCTTTACAATAAAATCGCCTTCGATTCTTCTCTTTTGTGTTACTGCTTTTCTATTAACAACATCTGTTGATTTAGCAACCAGGTTTGCTTTCAAAAAACCTTCATTCAGATAATCAAAAACGAAGTAACCATTCTTCCGTACAGAATTAGAAACATTCTCGAAAACTTTAAAATTCTCTTCATCGCTTTCAAAATAACCAAAGCTTGTGAAAATATTAATTGCAATATCGAATTTCTTTTCAAAATGAAAGTTTCGCATATCTTTCAAAAGAAACTTAATTTTGAGAGAACTTTCTTTAGAATTGTTGAAATTCTTCTTTGCTTCAGAAATTAAAAATTTAGAGAGATCAAAACCTGTAACTTCGTAACCTCTCTTCGCAAGCTCTAATGAATGCCTTCCTGCACCACAGCAAACATCAAGAACTCTGGAATCAGTTCGTAAAGGTATTTTCCTTTGAATTAAATTTATAATGTCCTTAGCCTCTGCTTCATCTCTGTGTTTATACAATTCGAGATAAAGCTTACTGCTAAACCAATCTTTGTACCAGTTTTTATTCAATTATTTTTCTGCTAATTTTTATACGACGATCCTGCCTTCGAGAGCTTTTGCGAGGGTTACTTCATCAGCAAGTTCAAGATCGGAACCTATCGGGATACCTCTTGCTATCCTTGTTATTTTTATCTCAAGAGGTCTAATAAGCTTACTTAAATATAGAATGGTAGTTTCACCTTCAACAGTAGGATTTAATGCTAATATAATTTCATCAATTTTTTCAAATTTATTTTCATCCAATCTTAATAGAAGCTCTTTCGTTTTAATATCATTGGGACCGATTCCATCCAAAGGAGATATCCTTCCATGCAGGACATGATATAATCCTTTATATTCATTTGTCTTCTCTATTGCATAAACATCCTGGGGTTCTTCCACAACGCAAATTACATTTTTATTTCTTCTGTGGGAGGAACAAATCTTACAGATTTCATCTTCAGTAATATTACAGCATACATTACAAAACCTGATTCTTTCTTTCGTATCTACAAGAGCTTTAGAAAGTTTTTCAACATCCTCGACCGGCTGCCTGATAATATACATTGCCAGGCGCTGTGCTGTCTTACGTCCTATCTGCGGAAGCTTGGCAAACTCATCAATTAGAGACTCTAATGAATCTGAAATGTTTAACATATTTTAAATCACTTTAAATTAATCATAATCCTGGAATATTCAACCCGGGAATGTTAGGCATCATCCCGGAAGTTGCCTTACTCATTTCATCGTTTGCCATCTTTTGTGCACTTTCTATACCTTTGTTGATTGCAGCAATTAAAAGGTCTTCTAACATTTCTGTGTCATCAGGATTAATTATCTCTTTCTCAATCTCAATTTTAATAAGCTGGTTCTTACCATTCATGGTCACTTTAACCATGCCGCCGCCGGACTCTTCGGTAACAGTTTTATTTTCGAGTTCATTCTGAATCTCTTCCATCTTATCCTGCATCTTCTTTACTTGCTTAAGCATACCTTGCATTTGATTTGGTTTCATTTTCTTTTTCTCCTTAACTAATTTTGATTTATATTATTTATATATTTAAAATTTCATTCCAGACTTTTAATAATTCCGCTTCGGCGAAAACATCCCCGATGCAATAATCTGCTAATGTTGCATAATCTTTATTCTCGAACAATTCCCCTACTTTGTCACCGCTTACCCCCATACTTTTAGGACTCTTTATACCCAATTGATTGCAATAAAAATCAAGATTAAACTTCCTTCTCGCCCCTGTTGGTGAATGCCTGTGAAACGTCAGCTCCTTTAGCAAATCTATATGATAATCTTTAAACGTAAAATCCGAACCTCTCATCAAATTAAATGTTGGCTTTATTTTCAATATCAAAGAGCGTAGCATTATAAATGGGCAGTCGAACTCCCTCCCGTTAAACGTTACAAAAAGATTATACTCTTTTTCCTTGAGTGTTTTCCAGAATGTTTTAATAATCGATTCCTCATCATCACAAATATAATTAATGTTTTCTTTCGGGGATTCGATGTCCATTTTCTTCCCGGTATTCAACAGCACACATCCTTTATCTTCCCTATAATCGAGCATTCCTATTGCAACTATCCGAGATGTGAACGGATTAAAAACAAGAGAATCTATTACATTCTGTTTATCCTCATCTGTCTTTGCATACTTCAATAAGTAAGCTTTGGTTTCTACATCAAAATGAGTAACAAAATTATGAGCAACAACCTCAAGGTCGAAGACGAGTGTTTTTCTGTTTTCTAAATCTATCATAACATTAATTACATTTAAAGATAATCAAAAAAAATATTGTTAAAAAGTTAGTGCCTAAAATTCTTATATCTTAAAAATCATTTCCGCATTCATCTTTATATCTTCATAACAAAAAAATGGCTCTCCGTATTCCACACCAATCTTAAATCCAAAAAACCGTGCTCTGCTCTCGATATCTTTTAAAAACAACTTACTGCTTATATACGTTTCCGGTTGTTTCGTTACCGGAGATTTTTCATTATAAAATTGAGAACCGTAGCAAAGTATTGCCGATAACTTCTTATCGAAAACATCACTTATATCAAAAATAAAGCTGAATGGTATATCATACGCATGACGGTAATACACAACCCTGCGTGGTCTGTAAGCACTCTCGTTACCGGTTACAATCTTTCTCAATCCTGAATAAAAAACCGACTCCCTTATTAGCACACTCGCATTAATATGGTCGGGGTGCCTGTCGGATGCGAAAGGAGCAAAAACCAGTTCAGGCTTGTATTTTCTGATTAAGCGGATTAGCTTTGCCCTGTTCCTAACGGTGTTTTCAATATTCCCATCCTCGAGGTCCAATACTATTCTCTTTTCTATTCCCAGGACTTTCGCTGCATTCTTTCTTTCCTTTTCCCTGACTGACAATGAACCTCTCGTACTCAGCTCTCCCTTTGTGAGGTCTGCTATCCCGACTTTTTTGCCCGACTGCACAAGCTTTATAACCGTACCTCCGCACGTAATTTCTATATCATCGGGATGAGTTCCGAAAAATAATACGTCTAATTTGATTTTGCTTTGCTTCTAATTTTAAAAAATCAATATACTAAATATCGTATACTAATTAAATTGAAAGGAAATTGCATTAGGATTTGCTGTATAATTCTTTGTGTGATATTTGAAGTGCTATCGTGACATGTTTCTACTTCCCGCTTGCGGCACAAACCTTATCATGTTATACCTTTCATTGTCTTACCGCCTACTCGTAAACTGAAGGGTCACTACGTGACAGGGCTGCGCGCGGTATGCCTGCTCCAATGGGGAACCTGTAGTGTGATATGCCCTATATTGGTATTCATCCGTCAGGCGTAACTCTTGACGGGTACAAAACTGACCTCATGTTCTGCATAACCACAGACGAGACTACGGCATGCGGTTCGGGAGTGCAGGTGAATGCGGGCGGAAGCAGTACCGTCTCCGCCTCCGACCTCGGCGACCCGTCTAACATGTATCTGAACGTAACAAACCTCAGCCCCGATACTGAAGGGAGCTATAAGGTGACGATAGTGTAGGAGATAGAGAACAATTTGCAATTTTGCAATTTACAGTTTGCAATCAATTTTCAAGACTCAATTTATATTTAATCATACTTTGAGAATTGTAAATTGAGAATTCATTAGAAATTGAAAATTAAAAATTAGAAATCGATTCCCATATTATAAATTACCTCTGCCCTCTTTAATAGTTAGGGGGCGGGGGATTTTTGAGGGGAGATTGTTGGGGAGGATGGTTATATTGTATTATTATATTAGTTGATCTTAACACATGTCAGGTTAAGAAGTTCTGATTTAACATAGAAAGATCCAAACAGAAATCGTTTAAATCATCAATTTTAATAAAATCATAAATTAAATGAGGGTAAGTAAATGAATAGTTTTTATGATAAATCCAATTATACTCAAAATGATATTGAAAATTTAATTGGTGAAGAAGAGAATTTGCATTTAGAATTTAAAGATAAGGACTCTTTAAAAAGGAACCAAAAAATGGAAATATCGAAAGATATTTCAGCTTTTGCGAATTCTACAGGTGGTATAATAATTTATGGTATAAAGGAAGAAGATCATGTAGCGAAAGAATTTTCCTTTATTGATGGTAATGAAATAACTAAAGAATGGATTGAAGATATAATATATGGTAATATCGAGCGAAGATTAACCGGTGTAGAAATTATACCGATTAGATTTGATGATGATTTTAATAAAACGATTTACGTAATAAAAATTAGTCAAAGTATTAATTCCCCACATATGTGTGGATATAAGAAATATTATAAAAGAAATAACTTTCAAAGTATTGCAATGGAGGAATATGAAGTTAGAGATAGCTATAGTAGAGTATCAAAAACAAAGCTTAAAATTGAAGAATTGGTAATACAGGTAGATTCTTATGGGGGTACTCAGCATAAATTCAATACCATTGGTTATAAATTAATGTTTCACGTTAAAAATATTAGTAATAATACAGAACCTAATTTTAAATTTATGTTTTCAATACCTAGTTCTATTATTTTTCAAACATCCTTTGAACCTTCTGATTTTTTTTTGGGAAAAGATGGCAATAATCATAAATTTTTAGTTTCTGTTAAAGACCCGATTTATCCAGGAGAATTATATAAAGTGCATGAGCAAATAATTAATTTTAGTAAAAACACATTTATGAATTTAGATAATTTTTATATTAATTTAGCTCTTTATTATACTGGGGGAGTAGAAGAAGAAAAAGTTAGTTTGAAAGATAAGTTATTTATTGATAAAGATTGCCATTCAAAATTGTCAATTGAAAATTTCAGGTAATAGTAAGTGTTGTGTCAGATGTTATTCATCTGACACGCGTCAGGTCAAGAAGACCTGACGCAATAAAAGTCTAGCGGGTAAAACAAGAAGACCAAACTGAATTAGCAGTATAAAGAATAAAAGAAGATGTGATAGAAAAACATTACAAATATCCTTCTCGTATAAGAAGATTTGTATTTTTTATTATTTGGTATATTTTCACTATACTTGTAATAAGTACTATTCTTAATATTATTTCCACCTTTTTAGCTTTAATTGGTATTATTTCTTTAGGAGAAGCAGAATACGTTTATACTAAGAAAGTAATTTTCTTGTTTTTAATTATCCTCTTATTTTTTATAATAGCACACTGTGCAAAGGAAGGATACTTACCTGGTGCTATGAGAGAATTAGTTCCACAAGATGAAATTAATAAGAGTCCGTCAGGCGTGCAACAAAATAATTATGAAAAAAAAGTATTATAAAAAAGGCGAAGAATTTTCAAAATTAGCTGAGGAGTTAATTGATACAGTTGATAACAAGTTAGATTTGAAACGCATCGACTTCATGTTGATAACTCACAGACTTCTAAGCAAAATATATTATACTGCTTCTGAATTACCGGGTGTTAAGGGAATTAAAATAAAAAAAGTATCTTCTAAGCAATATAAAAAAGAAAAAAAGGAACTATCTAAAGCAACTAAGTTATTCTTCAAAAGAATGAGAAGAATGAATAAACTACTTGGTAAAAAAGACTATTATTGGTTTGTATTTAATCCACTAGACAAGAAAGATGGAAAGAATCCTTATAAATATCGTATATCTGGTGATCTAGGAGAAATATGTCAAGACTTAAAAGGGGGTTTAGATTTGTGGAAGCAGGATAATCCCAAGATGAAAGAAGACGCTATTTGGGATTGGCAATTTAATTGGGAATATCATTGGGGTGATCATGCATTAAACGCTATGAAAGCTCTTCATTGGAATATTCAGCACTTTTTCAGTGATTACATTAAAGACGATTATGATAAGATCAGGAACAGGTATCTTTAATGCTGTGTCAGATGTTTCTCATCCGACACGCTTCCGGTCACAAAGACCTGACGCACCAAAAATTTTTGTATTGTATTTTTTAATTGAAAATTTATATTAATATTAACTATCAAAATAATGTAACGCAGTTCTTTTCATTATATATAAAGTTTTTAAATATAGGGCGGCGACAACCTTTGCAGATAGGTTCCATTGGAATAGAGTCCTGTGCTTTAACTATTCCAAGTCATAAATTCTTTCCGATTAGAATAATGTCCCGCCCTATTTTTTTATCCTAATTTCAAGCCCGTCAGTCCCGATGGGGCTCTATCGGGGAGTTCACGGGACTCCCAAAAGATTTACTTTGCGTCTTTGTGTCTTTGTGGTTAATTTAAATTAGATAATAAGACCAGCCTGCAATAAAAAAATAAACTCGTTCTTTATTAATTAACAAATTTAATAATAATGAAAATTCAATTTAATACAGACAGTAATATAACAGAAAGCAAAGAACTTAGAGATTCATTAATCGCTTTAATATCAGAAGGATTAAGCAGATTTAGTGATCAGATATCCCGGTTGGAAGTTCATCTTTCAGATGAAAACAGCCACAAGGATGGGCTGAACGACAAACGATGTTTGCTTGAAGCCCGTCTTGAAGGCAGGCAGCCAATTGCTGTTAAAAACCAGGCAAATACACTTGAACAGGCGGTAATAGGGGCAGTTGATAAGTTAAAATCTTCTCTTGATACAATACTTGGACGTTTGAAGAATTATTAGCAACGATGAAAAATTTCACCCGCTGTTGGAGTTCTCACCAACTGCACAAGTCATTTCGTGCCCGTCAGTCCGCCTGTCCCTATGGGGCTCTATCGGGGATTCCCGGTGCTCTTGGCGGATAAGACAAGAAGACCTGTCTTGAAATGACATTTCAATAAAATAGTTGATAATCGATATAAAAACTTTTATCTTAAATTTTAACAACGAAGGAAGGAAAACCCATGTGCTTATTTTTCAGTTTAATTCCCGCGACAGTTTTCACAACCTTAGGATTCTTTGTCCTTTTTGCATCAACGAA
>JADHVP010000101.1 GCA_016783945.1 Ignavibacteria bacterium | reverse complement strand
GTAATTCCTGCCTGAATGCATTGCAGCAAAAAGTGGGTTCTGTAAATTCCCTGTTTAACGGTAATATTGCACGTATGTACACGCAGATACAAGAACTCGGTAATACAGGTTTTAATTATAAATATGACCAACTTAATCGTTTGATAACACAAAAGGGATGGAAACTTGAAAATAATAATATGCAATCAATTGGCAATGCTTATTCTGTGAAATTAAAATATGATGCCGACGGAAATATATTAACCCTTCGGCGTAATGGTACTTTCGATAAACCCAAAATGGACAATCTTCATTACAACTATTACACTCAAAACGGTGCTATTTACAACCCTGAAATTTTAATACCGCCTGATGCAACCAATAAGCTCTCATTTGTAAATGATTATATCCCCGACGGTGAATATACAGAAGATATCGACAAACAGGGACCTGGTAATTACAATTACAACCTCATCGGAAATTTAATAAGCGATAATAAGGGGAATATTGAACATATACATTGGAACTTGCAAAACAAAGTAATTAAAATAGATAAACTCAATGGACCCGGAATAGGGTTCGAATACGATGCACTTGGAAACCGAATAATGAAACTTGTTGGTGGAAGTGAAGAGAATATAACATTTTATGTAAGAGATGCACAGGGTAATATATTAACAACGTACTCATATAAAGTTCATGAAAATGAAGGGAACACCCCATTGCTGTACTGGGATGAAGCCCATCTATACGGAAGCAGCCGGATTGGATTATATAAACCTGAAATTAAGATCCCTGAAGGGAAAATCGGAATTGAAAATGATAGAAGAAGTCCTGAAGAGGCAGGAATAATTATGTTTAATAAAAATCTGTTCGGTAATATTATTTATAATATTAATTTATCAAAAAAAGAATATTTATCAAAAAGACCAACAGAGCCGTACTATTCTGAAACCCGGGGTTATAAACAATATGAACTTACGAATCATCTTGGAAATGTGCTTGCTACAATTACAGATAGGAAACTACCTGTAATCAATAACGGAACAGTTGAATTATACACTGCCGATATAAAAAGCGGGCAGGATTATTATCCCGGCGGGATGTTGCAACAGGATAGGTCATTTTCAGCTAACAGCTATAGGTATGGATACCAAGGTAGCGAAAAAGACGATGAGATTACAGGGGTTACCGGTGCTAACTTTACTACATTATTTAGAGAGGGAGATACGAGAACACTAAGATGGTGGAGTACAGATCCAAAAGCAAACGAACAACCTTGGCAAAGTCCATATTCATATATGGATGGAAATCCGATTTGGTTCAATGATCCTCAAGGAGATGATCTTTGGAAATCGGAAGTTGATGATGAAGGAAATGTTAATTATATCGCAGAGAAAAGAGACACAAAGAAATCTTTTAGTGAGCAATATGGTTTGTCTCTAAAAGAAACTAAAGAAATATTTTCAAGAAGTGGTTATTTTGATAAGGGAAAAGGAATCGAAGAATCCTTAGTGGGAGAAGGCAATAAGATTAAGATTTCAGGAGAAAGTGTGAAAAAATCTACTGGTAGTGAAATACTTAAGTTGGACTTATCATCTACATTAGCGACATCACAAAGAAAGTTTGATCAGTTAATATTTGCTATGGATTATTCAAAGGTATCAGGGAAGGAATCATTTAATCCACTTGATTATTTTTCCAAAAAGTCGGCATTGGTAAACCCATGGACAGGGGTAGGCGGTCTAACAGGCAAGAATGTAAAGATAAGAATTGACAATACAAATTATGAAGTATCATATTTTGATGCAGATATATACTGGAATAATCCTATTCAAAATAGACCAAATTCGATTAGCCCCGATATACCCCTAAGGGGAGAGACCTATCACAATATCAAGTTTAAACATGCAACTGGTAATCAATTGAAGATTTATATTCAAACACCATCATATAATACTGGTAGGGTCAATGATAGATTAAATAGATAGGAAAGATTATGTGTAAGTTTTTAATAGTAGTGTTTATTGTGTTATTCTCCTCGTGTGAAGCACAGGAAATAAATAATAATATTTCATTGTGTTTAAACTATAAGATGAAAAACATTAATGATTCGATTGCATCAACCTCCAATAAGTAATTTGAATGCATCGCATCTCTGGAAAGCAAACCTAACAAATACCTCGGGAAAAGATATAAAAATGTATCATGAGGGATTTGTAGAAGAAAAAAATGGTATTTTTGAAAAAGTAAGAGTGTAAACAATAATAATCATTATACTGAAATACATAAAAAATAATTTAATAGGAAAATCAATATGAAAAAAAATTTTATTATTATTTTGATTTTAACGGGATTTATTAATTTAATAAATGCACAAGCACAGAACATTTTTATACAACTTCGACAACCACCACCCTACCAGTTCCACGTAGAAGACTTTTGGAAGGTTACTATTACAAATACATCGCCGTCACCTGTTCGTGTTTACCTTTATGGTATTGCTACAAGTAATACCGAAGGACCTATTGTCGATGCTACAACCGCTGTATTTACAGTGAATCAGGGTGTAAGAATGGTAAAAGCTCATGAAATTGGTCCAATAGATGTAAATAAGCGAAATCAAACATACAGTGATATTGTTAAGAAATTTGGAGGTCTGCCTTCGGGTTTTTATCAGATTTGTGTGTACGTAAGAGATGCTGCTTCAAATCAAACTCTTGCTGTTGACTGCATTGACCACGAGGTACAAAACTTTACAGAGGTAGAATTACTTTCACCGGTAAATAATTCTGTAATTTCAAATGAGTATTTTGAGGTTGATGATGTAAATAGTACAATATATACTAAAAAAACAAATATGTCGGATAATCCTTTTCCGGTTCTGAAAATACCCGATTCACCTTTTGGTACATTTGATAAATACACAATCGAAAAAATCAAAAATGCTGAAGAAGTTTCTGTAGGCGAAGGTCAATTCATTGTATTTAATTGGATACCTCCATCCCCGGTGCCAATAAACTATCGTTTGAAGTACAAATTGAATGTAGTCGAAGTTCTTGCCAGGCAAACTGCTTATGATGCTATGAAAACAAATCCGTATTTCTATACAAACAGCAAAATAACCACTTCGACATTTCAGTATCCGCTATCTGCAAGTTCTTTTAATACGGGCAAGAGCTATGCATGGCAGGTAACGGCTTATGTTAATAATATTCAGATTTCAAAAAGTGAAATCTGGGAATTTACATACTTAAACTTTAGAAGCTGGGGTATGGAACCCTCTTTAAAAGGAAACATAAGTTTCTCCTGCCTTGGTATGTCCCCAAAAGATATTTTAAAATCTCTTCGTGAAGAAAGACTTTCGTGTGCGAGTATGAATTTAATGACAACTTTAAAGTCTAAACCTTTTGAATTCAATATGTATTCTAAGACATACGGAGAGTTCAGTAGTTCACGTACTTTAGGAAACGAAAAACCTCGTATTCTGGGAAATATTGAATTGGTACCAACGCTGAAAATTTACGGTGTGCCTTTTTCAATGCCCTTGTTCCTCTCTTCACAGGGCAATCCCGATAAACAAAGAATTAATACATTTGGTTTAATGTTCGATAAAGACCATTGGAGAAAGAAAATCGAATCAATGATAAATGACGAAAAGGATAAAATAACAAAAAGAATAGAGGATGAAAAAACAAAACTTGAACAAAGAATGTTAATGGAAAAGGATAAAATCGTAAATAAGTTTAACGATGAAAAAGATAAGATAAAAGAAATGATTGAAAGTGAAAAAGCAGAGCTTGAACAAAAACTGATTCAGGAAAAAGAAAATGCAGAGAAAAAATTATACGATGAAAAAGATAAACTTGAGAAGAATCTTTTAACAAATAAAGAAAAACAAATTAGCGAAATAAAAGATGGTAAGAAGCTGCTTAAAGGAGCCTTGAAATGGGTTTCATACATAAAGTCATTGGAGTTAGGAACAACGTATCCTGATTATACGAAATATACCGTGACAGGGATTAGTTCTACAGGTTATAATATAGAGTTTAATCCCGGGTTGCTTTATCTGGCTACTACAGGGTACAGGACGCAAAAAGCAATTCCTAATGAATCCTTCAAGAGAAATTTATTTGCAGCTCGTATAGGTATTGGTGAAAAAGACTTATCACATTTTATTTTTACTTATATGTACGCTAAAGACGATGAAAGTTCTATGACAGTAGATACCGCAGTTATAAAAACGCTTACCCCGGCTTCAAACCATTTGTTTGGTGTTGTGGGAAAATTATCATTGTTCAATAACCGCCTTCGTATTGAAGCAGAGGGAAATGCGTCACTCTTTACACGAGATGTTACTGCGGCGAGCATGACAGCAGAGGATATACCAAAATTTATGGTGGATATGTTCAATCCTAAAATCAGCAGCAATCTGGACTATATGTACACTTTTAAAACGGAATTCGATAATGAAAAGAGTAATACTAAAGTGATGGCAAGTATGATTATGATTGGTCCGGGATATTATTCATTGGGTGCACCGACCATAAGAAATGATAAACTTGGTTTTGAAGTAAAAGTTGACCAGAAATTTTTAGAAAGACAAATTAGTCTTTCGGTGAATTTTAAAAGAAGCAACGATAACCTGATTAATTCAAAATCATCATCAACAACTCTATCTTCTTTCCGTATAAATCTGGGAATCAACATAATAAAATATCCTTATCTTAGAATTATATATATGCCTTATTTCCAATCGAACGATAAGGAAATAACAACAACCGACAGTAACAAGATTGATAACAATACTCATATTTTAAATATTATAACAGGTTATACAAAAAGATTTAGAAATATTATTTCACAAACAAACTTAATGTTCTCTTTACAGGATACAAGAACCTTATTTGGATTATATGATGCCAGTACAAATAGTATTAACCTTACTCAATCATTTGGATTTCAAATTCCTTTGAATTTATCTGCGAGTATAGGATTTGTTAACTCCTCATATAAAGGCGGCGATGATAGTCATTTAATGAATTTTGACTTGAATTGCAGCTATACATTTTTTGATATCTGGCAGAATTCTGCGGGGGTAACATTAACAACGGATAAAGGAAAAAATAACAAATACGGGTTTTTCCTAAATTCCTCCGCACTGTTATGGAATATTTTAAATGTTGATTTCAGAATAGAGCATAATACTTATAGGGAAACTGTATTGAATATTGGGAATTATGACGAATTATCGGGAAGGCTTACGACGGGGGTGAGTTTTTAAAAGAGTATTAATAAAATAATAAGTATGGGAATTATTAGATGAACTTTTCAAAAAGTTCGTCTGGTACAAGTCTAATAACCGACAAAAAGGGTGCTTTGAGAAAGGTACCCTTTATTTTTTGCATTAAATATGAAATATTATTGTTTAATAATTTTCATTATTTTGACAATGAATCTTAAACAATTAATCTCAAAATGGAAGAAAATATAATTACACTTAAAGAAAGAAAAATGCTCTGTGAAAATACCATCGGAATGTGGTTCAATTACTCGAATATAGAATATGATTTCGAACCCGGTCAATATACACAGATTACATTATTAGAGCCTATTCATACAGATGACGAGGGAAATTCCAGATTATTTTCTATTGCAAGCTCCCCTACAAATAAAGAGACACTTTTATTCGCTACCCGTGCACTCGACTCGGCATTTAATAAAAACATTTTAGAAATGCCTTTAGGAGCAAAAGCTAAATTAGGAAATACAGGGGGAAACACCCTTCTACATAAAGATTCTTCAATACCTGCTGTATTCCTGATAGGCGGCATCGGTATAACACCTGTCAGATGTATTGTCGAGTATGTTACAAACGAAAAGTTACCTTATGAAATCTATCTTTTTTATTCGAGCCCAAAAAACTCGAGTGCTGTATTCCTCAATGAGTTCGAAAAGTGGGCTGTTGAGAATCCAAATTTCAAGCTCTTCCCGACAATCGATGATGAAAGTGATAAAAATTGGAAATACGATTACGGATTCATTAACGAAGAAATGATCAAGAAACATATTAAAGATACAAGCATACCAATTTACTATGTTGTTGGACCCCCTGCAATGGTCGATGCAATGTTAGATATACTATCTAAATTTGGAGTTGATAATAAAAACATTAAGTTTGAGAGATTCGGATAAAAACTTTTATACACAAATTTACACGAACGAACACGAATAAATAGCAGAAAATAATATTAGTGAAAATACGCCTGTCCGTCTGTTTTCTTTAGAGGTTTTTATTCGTATCAAAAAAGTTGCAAGGAAATTCATAAGTAAGTACCTAAATTAATTTAAAGACATCGCTTAAAATAAAAGCCCTTCGGGGAAAATCTTGCTAAATTAATTGACCTAATTCCTGCCTGCGTCCGGCAGGTCTAATTGACCTAATTGACCTAAGCAATCACCAATATAAAACACCCAATGTCTAAAACAATACTTTGATAATTGGTTATTGAGACTTGTCATGCCAATTTTTTTTCATTAGAAATTGGGGTTTGGGATTTATTTAGGTCAATTAGAGTAATTAGAGCAATTAGAAATTTAATTATCGACAACATGTTGGTAGAGGTTTTGCCCTAAGAGCCTATACCATTTTATGTTTTATTCTATCAATTTATACGTTATTATGTTAGAAGCAAATATAAATTAAATTTATAGAAGAAATTAACGTAAACGTTCTTATCAAAAGTGGTTTAGTAAAACGTTCCTTTAAGGAAAAGAACTTCAACAAGAAAAATATCAGGAGAGAATATTATTAGCGGTAAAATTTTTCTTACTCTTGTAATAAAGGCAATAACAAAATGACCCAAACAGAACTAAATAAAAACTCGCACTATGTTGATATAAAAAATATCAAAGTTGAAATACTTAAGATTGTAAAATATTTTCAACCAGAAAAGATAATTTTATTTGGGTCTTATGCAAAAGGTAATCCTGAACCCGATAGTGATGTGGATTTACTGGTAATCATAGAAACTAAAAAATCCACCTGGGATATTAGCGTAGAGATTTCTATTATGCTGAAACATTCATTTCCAATAGACATTGTTGTGAGAACTCCAAAGGAAATTAATAAAAGATTGAATCACGGAGATTATTTTATTAAAGATATTATAGAAAACGGAAAGATTCTTTATGAACGAAATCATTAATGAATGGATTCGAAAAGCCGAGGGAGATTTTAACAGCGCCGTACGAGAATACAGAGCGCGTAAATTACCCAACTATGATGCAGCCGGTTTTCATGCACAACAATGTATTGAAAAATATCTTAAAGCCATACTCCAAATGTATAATATCCCTTTTCAAAAGATTCACGATTTACTAGCTTTAATGGAAATGTGTCTCCCAATCTTTCCCGAATTAGAGTTTCATAAGGGACTGCTTGCCTATTTAAACCTATTTGCAGTTGCTTTTCGCTATCCCGGAGAATTGGCTAATCGGGATCAAGCTAAACGGGCAGTAAAAGCAATGAAATTATTAAAGCCAATCCTGAGAAAACAATTAGACTTACCTGATGAATAAATAAATTCATGCTTATTCGCGCTAAAAAGAATTAATCAAAATTAACACGAATCGGCACAAATGGAAAAAGTATTAGTGAAAATACGTGTTAGTTCGGATTTCAAAAATAATATGAAAAATAAAGTGAAAAAGAATAAAGAATGGTACAATGCTTTTTTTAAAACCTGGGATGTTGTACAACCAAGCTTTTATTCGTCAGAACAGACGAAGAAACAGGCAGCTTTTATCACGAAAGCCCTTAAACTTAAGAAAGGTTCAAAAGTTCTCGATGTTCCCTGCGGTAACGGACGCATAGGAATTGAACTTGCCAGGAAAGGGTGTAGCGTTACGGGAATTGATTTCAATGAAAACATGATAAAAAGAGCAATTAACGAATCGAAGAAAAGAAAACTTGAAATTGATTTTCACATCGGTGATATGAGAAAGATCCCCTGGAAGAACAGATTCAATGCTGTAATATGCTGGTGGGGAAGTTATGGGTACTTTGATGATAAGGGTAATATCAATTATATAAAAGCTGTCAGTTCATCCCTTAAGAAAGGAGGGAAATTTATTATAGACACGCACATAATGGAGACATTATTACCACAGTACGAGCCAAAGGGATGGGAAAACTTTGGCGACGTGAAAGTGATTCAGGACAGAAGATTTGATCCTGTTAATAGTAGAATTGTTGTTGACTGGACATTTTTCAAAGATGGCAAGGAGATAATACAAACAAGTTCAATTCAACTTTATACGTACAAAGAGCTAACAAAACTTTTAACAAAATATGGCTTTGGAAATTTTAAACCTTATGGTTCATATAATATAAAGGATGATGTTTTCTTTGGAAAAAGGTTGATATTAGTGGCGGAAAAGAATTGACTAAACCCGATACGAATACGTAATATAATTATGAATCAAATATATTTTATAATCTAATCCAAAATTTAAAAATGAATAACTACAAACAAGTTTTACTTAATTTACCTCTTATTCTTTTAACTGTAATATTAATTAGCTGCAATGCTTCTCAGGAATTAAAAGAGGGCACATACACCTCTACCGAAAAATCCGTAGATTTAAGTATTAGATTATATGGTGGCAACAAATATAAAGTTCTCATGGAAGGAGAAACCGTGGTCGAGGGGATCTATGAAATAAAAGACAACCGGCTTATCATAACCGATAAAAAGGGATCTCACGCTTGCCTGGATAATCCAACAGCTACATACAGGTGGAAAATAAAGGATAATGAAGTAACTCTTATGGCTATAAGTGATGAATGCAGCGGTAGGAAAGCAGCCCTTACCTCTCAATCTTTTATAATGGAATGAGAAGGAGACTGTAAAAGAAGTTGCTTCAGAAAAAAGGTGTCAAAAATATAAAGCACTTTTCAAAAATCTTTTTATACTTGAATATTTAATAACATATATTAATATTATTTAAGCACGAATAATTATACATAGTCTGTCAGTTTAATTAATCGTTAGTCTATACAAAATTTAATAAATAACAGGGGAAACAAATGGCTAACAACGTTTACAAAATAATCGAGTTAATTGGCACTAGCAATGAATCCTGGGAAAAGGCAGCAGCAAATGCCATTAACAAAGCAGCAGAAACGCTACGCGATCTTAGAATAGCAGAGATAAGCGAACTTGATATGCAACTCAAGGATGGAAAGATTGAAGCATACCGTGCAAAAGTGAAGGTCTCATTCAAATTTGAAGGTAACCAATAAACCTGTTAACCTTACACTACCTCGCTAACAAAGACGTTAAAAAGATTTATTTGATTAGATCTTATTACAGTATAAAAGTGTTTGTTAGTAGTTCATTAAGAAAAAGAAGATATACTTTTTCTTAAGTCAGGGAATACATCCCTGTAGCGAGAGATCATATTTGTTATTGAAGAATGGAAATTCTCTCTCTACGCATGTTTACTCACTAGATTTAGACACAACAAAAATTTAGTGTTTTTACAGGATGTTTGTATAATTAATATTTAATCGCCTTTCTTATCGACGATTTTTACCTTATGTAAATCCTTCTATCAATTTTGGTTTTAACATTCTCT
>JADHVP010000024.1 GCA_016783945.1 Ignavibacteria bacterium | reverse complement strand
TGGTAATGTTGTATCGGTTACAACAACCTTGAATTCAAGTTTTGGAAGCAAAGTAATTATAGACGGAACGGGATTCTTTCTTAATAACGAGATGGATGATTTTGTTTCAAAACCGGGTGTTCCAAATATTTATGGACTTCTTGGCAGTGAAGTAAATTCAATCGAACCAAAAAAGAGAATGCTTAGTTCTATGACGCCAACTATTGTTCTGAAAAATAAAAAACCTTTTCTAATTGTTGGTTCTCCGGGTGGGGGAAGGATTATTACCACTGTTTTACAAACGATTGTAAACATAATAGACTTTGATATGGATTTAAAAACTGCTATCGATATGCCCAGATTTCATCACCAATGGTATCCCGATGAAATACAGGTTGAAAATACATTATTAAATGATATTTCCGAAGAAAGACTTAAGAATATGGGTTATAATATTCGATATATAGAAGATTTTGGCAGAGTAGATGGAATTATGTTTTTAGAAGATGGTAAAGTAGTAGGACATTCGGATAAGAGAGGTGACGGCAAAGCGTTAAGTTTTTGAAATAGTATAAATATCTATTTTGGTAAAGGAGTGAAAAATATTCATTCCTTTTTTTATTTGTTTTGAGATTAAAAAGACATTTTAAATTATTATATCTTTCTAAATTGTTTTAATCCCCCCTTCATAATAGTTTTGTATATATTAAATTTAATGATTTCATAAAAAGTATGAGTAATAAGAAAAAGATTTTTCTGTCCTTAATTATATTACTTCTTCCATTACTGGTTTTTGCAGATGATGGTCAGAATATGAAAAGAGCAAAAACAGTTTTTGACCTGCTCCTTAGCTCTAAATACATGGTAGGTTTTATCATAGCTTTAATCGGTATAGGTTTGATTTGGGCAAAGAAACTGGATAACACAATGCGTATTACCTTTTTAATAATTGCATTCTTTCTATTTGCTGTATTTGCATTGTTTCAAGAATTGATGCCGTTCGCAGCAGGGTTCGGTTTACATCCATCTCCGGTCTGTGCAATAACTAAACCATTTATATTCGGTTTAAGGACTCCATTCTTAGCTGCAATTATTTTTATCGGGGTTCTCTCGTTAATTAGTGCTAAAGGTTTTTGCGGAACCATATGTCCTGCCGGAGCATTACAGGAATTATTTTATAAGGTCCCTGCATTTAAGAAAATCAAAAGAAAGAAGGTTCCGTTTGTAATATCTAACACAATCAGGATTTTTATTTTTGTCTTATTCTTCATATTAGTTTTTACAATTGGATTCAACATTTATGGTTATCTAAATTTCTTCGAGCTTTTTCAGTGGTATTTTGATATACCATTGATTGATTTAATTCTTTTTGCAGTTGTCATCGGGGCAATACTCATAGCAAGCTTTTTCTCGTACAGACCATTTTGTTATTTTATTTGCCCGATTGGTCTGGTTACCTGGATTTTTGAACGGCTTCCGATTTTAAAGATAAGATTGGATATGAACAAGTGCACTCATTGTGATATTTGCAAAACGCTATCTCCATGTAATGCTGTAAGCGACCTTGTCGATGGCAAAAAGATTATTTCTGATTGTCATATTTGCGGTTCTTGTTTGGAAGATTGCCCTGAAGATGCTTTCTATTTTGGATTGAAGAAAAGCCAGTGAATCTTTAATTAATTTTATGCAACTTCTCACAGGAACAAATGTGGAGGTAAAAATTTATGAAAGAACGCATCATATTTCACGTGGATATGGATGCATTCTTTGCGTCCTGTGAAGAAGCATTAAATCCCTCCTTAAAAGGAAAACCTCTTGTTGTTGGCGGTACTAAAAATGACAAACGAGGAATTGTTTCCTGTCCTAATTATCTTGCAAGGGCTAAAGGTGTTCGAACTGCAATGCCGCTCTCAAAAGCTCTTCAGCTTGTCCCAGAAGCTAATTTCATAAGAGGCACAAGAGGTTTATATTCCGATTTTTCAAAAAGGGTTTTGAAAGTCCTTCAAAAATACTCACCTTTAATACAGCAGGTCAGCATAGACGAAGCTTATCTCGACGTTTCGGATGTTCTTTATGATTATAAAGGAGATTATAAAAATTTAGCTTTGAAAATAAAGAACGATGTTAAGAAAACATTGCGTATAACCTGTTCGATTGGAATTGCATCAAATAAAGTATGTGCTAAGATCGCATCTGAATTGAATAAGCCGGATGGTGTTACATTAGTCCCGTTCGGAAAAGAAAAAGATTTTCTTGGTAAACTCCCGATAGAAGTAATTCCGGGTGTGGGCAAATCCACACAAAAGGTTTTAAAAAAATATGGTATAAATTTAATCGAGGATATTCTCAAGTTTGACAGGTCTTTTTATGATAAGGAAATTCATATGCACACGGATTATTTAATGAGAGTTGCTAATGGTGAAGACGACAGGGAAGTACATTCAGATGGGGATGAGAGGAAATCTTTATCGCATGAGCATACTTTTTATGAAGATACTAACGATATGGATTTTCTTGAAAAGGAGTTGTACTCGCTGTTAGAGAGAGCTTGTACCAGGTTAAGAAGGCATAAGCTGAAAGGGAAGACCTTGACGGTTAAGGTAAAGTATTATGATTTTAAAGTGAATCAAACAGCTTTTACAAGAAAAAAGTATTCCTGCTTAGAGCAGGATTTTTATGATGATGCTCATATTTTATTGAACAAACTCTTGGCAAATGGAAAGAAGATAAGATTGCTCGGAGTAAAATTTTCTGAACTCAAGGTTGACAGCTCTATACAGGAAAGTATATTCTTCGATGATGACAGGTTTGAAATTGTATCGGAAAAAATGGATGAGATAAGACAGAAGTATAATTTTGATATAATAAAATTCGGCAAGAACTTTAGAGGAAAATAAAATTATGAAAGTTTTTTTTAATTAACTTGTTCCCAAGTTGCACTTGGGGACACAATTACTGAAGAAGTTTTACTTCTATTACCTTATTATATAGCAATGAGAACACGCTACAAAATTATTGATAAGGAAAAAATCTATTTCATTACCAATACAATAATTGAATGGATACCTATTTTCATAAATACAGAATATTTTTTAGCTATCATAGAATCACTTAAATATTGCCAGACAAATAAAGACCTCGAATTATATGCATATGTTATTTTAGATAATCATTTTCATTTAATTGCAAAAGCACCCGAATTATCTAAAGTTATTCAATCTATAAAAAGGCACTCTGCGAAACAAATCATTAATTTATTAAAGAAAGATAATAAAGAATGGTTGCTTAATCAATTAGCTTATTTCAAGAAAAAATATAAGACAGATAGTGATTTCCAAATCTGGCAGGAAGGATTTCATCCAGATCAAATACAGAATGAGAAAATGCTTAAACAAAAAATTGAGTATATTCATTATAATCCGGTAAAACGTGGATTTGTTACGCATCCGGAATATTGGTTATACTCGTCAGCAAGAAATTATATTATTGATAACCATTCGATAATTAAAATAGACAGGATCCTTTGAATGGAAGCAAAGCTTCTATGCAATGGAGTTCCCAAATGGAATTTGGGAACGATAACTTAATTTTAATATAATAAAATTTGGTAAGAACTTTTGACGAAAATAAAATTATGAAAGCTTTAAAAAATATTTTAATTGTACTAATATTGTTGAATAGTAAATACCTTCTTGCACAATCAGGTTGGTATACGCAAAACAGTGGCATGAATAATGATCTGAACTCGATATATTTTACATGTCTTAATGTTGGTTGGGCAGTTGGTGATAACAATACCGTTCTTCACACAGCAGATGGAGGGGCAAACTGGGTTGAACAAAACGCAGGGGCAACAGGGGACTTGCATTCGGTGTTTTTCATTGATTTGAATACCGGATGGATTGTCGGAGAGGGAGGTACTGTTAAAAAGACAACAAACAGTGGTGTCAATTGGTTTGCGTTAACAAGTGGTGTTACTTTTGATTTGTATTCAGTTATGTTCACGGATATTAATAGAGGATACATTGTTGGAGATTCACGACTAAGGATGCGAACAACAGACGGTGGAAATAACTGGGAAGTGCAGGTTCAAACCATGCCTGGCACATTATATTCAGTGTTCTTTCCTTATTCGGGTACTTCGTTTACTGGATACGCAGTAGGAGGTGGTATGCAATTAAGTATTATATTAAAAACAATAAATGCTGGCGCAAACTGGACATTAATTCCTTGTGCAATAAATAAAAACCTGTATGGAGTTAGTTTCCCTGATATGCATCAAGGTTGGGCTGTTGGGGATACCGGTACGATTATAAAATCGACGAATGGGGGACTTAACTGGGCGTTTCAAAACAGCGGTACGAATTCTAAACTCTCGTCTGTTGATTTTAAAAATACTAATGAAGGATGGGTAGTTGGAGACGGTGGTAAAATATTGCAAACCACAGACGGGGGATTAACCTGGAAATTACAGGTGAGTAGTATAACCAATAATTTAAACTCAGTATTCTTTGCTACTACATTATACGGTTGGGCAGCAGGTTCGTATGGTACAATATTACATACTACGACGGGGGGAGTAACTTCCTTTAAAAAAGTAAATACAGAAATCCCAACTGAATATTTACTTAAGCAAAACTACCCAAACCCTTTTAATCCAACTACTACTATTATATTTGATATTCCAAAGGCTTCGAACGTTAAGCTGACAATTTATGATATACTCGGAAAAGAGGTAGCCGTTCTTGTGAATGAGAATTTGAATGCAGGAAGCTATACCGTTGATTGGGACGGGACGCATAATGTAAGCGGTGTTTATTTCTACAGTATAGTCGTAAAGGACTCCTACGGAGAAACGGAAAACTTTGTTGCGGTTAAGAAAATGTTATTATTAAAATGATATGTTCAGCCTTTGGGTTTTCATTATTAGAGGGAAATTAATAAATTTAAACTATAAGATTATGACAAAAGAAAATTATTTAATACCGAAGACAGATCCGGATTTTGAAAACTTGATGAAACATCATTCCAGCCTGATGAAAAAGAAATGATAGCTGATTTATGTAAAAAAGTAAGTGAGAAGATTCCCAAAGAATATGCACAGATGAAAACTCAAGACGTATTGAGGCAATACACTATGGAGATGGTGGAATTTATGAACATATTTAAAAAGCTACGGAATTATATGAAAATTATAATGGACTTTATTGATGTAAGGTTGGAGAGCAAATCTTTTCAATTATTTCTTCATTGGAAGAAACTTGCTGAGGAAGGCAATGAAGAAGCAAGAGTAATTTATGAAGATATGAAACATGAATTTCCTGATATAGTTAAGCGAATAGAGGATGAGTTTGGGGATTAGATGAATTAGAGTAAAGGGATTTTGGAGGGTTTTTTGTTTTATTCTTTTGTAGTGAAAGAAAATAAAAATATGAGTAAATTAATGGGAGAAAAGAGTAATTGGTTCACATAAGTAAATGATTTCAAATAAAACACAAAATAATGCTTTTTTAACAAAATTCCCTTCAACAAGATTTCAAGGAAGTAAACGAAAAATTATTGCATGGATTTATGAAGGAGTAAAAGACTTGAAATTCGAAACATGTTTGGATGGATTTGGAGGAACTGGTGTGGTTAGTTATTTATTTAAAAAAATGAATAAAAGTGTAACTTACAACGATATTCTTAAATTTAATTATTTAATTGGTTTATCTTTAATTGAAAACCCTGCTGTTAAAATTAATGAATCAGATTTATTATACCTAGTAAACAAACATAATGAGATTGTCTATTCAAAGTTTACTGAAGACAATTTTAAAAATATCTATTACTCAAAAAAAGAAAATAAATTTATAGACCTCATAACAAATAATATTTGTTCTTTGAATACCTATGATACTAATGTATTAAAATATAAAAAAGCAATTGCTTTTAACGCATTATTTCAATCATCTTTACAGAAACGCCCGTTTAATTTATTCCACAGGAAAAATCTATATTTAAGAAATAAGGATATCCATAGAAATTTTGGCAATAAAAAGACTTGGGAGAAAGATTTTAAAGAAAGTTTCCTCTGTTTTATTAACGAATTAAATTCTTTGATTATCAATAATGAGAAAAACTGTTATTCAACTAATCAATCTATCTTTAATATTGATCCTTATGGCTTCGAATTAGTTTATTTAGATCCTCCTTACATAAGAAAAAACAGTTCGAATGAAACAAGTGACTATTTAAAATGTTATCATTTTCTTGAGGGCATATCTAATTATTTAGATTGGAATAAATTAATTGATTACAATACAATTAATTTGAGATTTAAGAATTTTTACATAGAAGATGATTTCAATTTTAACAACATTAAAAATAGTTTTGAAAACATATTCGATATGTTCAAAAAAAGCATTATTGTATTATCTTATAAAAAGGGTGGGGTTCCTTCTATTGAAACAATAGTAAAAAAACTAAAAAAGATAAAAAGAAAAGTATATACTAAATCCATTGAATATAACTATGCATTAAATAAGCAAAATGGTAATGCAAAAAATAATCGTGAAGTTTTAATTATAGGTTATTAATTTAAAATGAAAACCGAGCAACATATTGAGTATTTAAAAGTTGATAAAAAAATCATCTCATTATTGAGTAAATCAACTTATATCAAAAATTTTGCAAATGCTATTAGAGAAATGGTCAGTAATGCATACGACGCAGATGCTCTTTCAGTTAAAATTAGTATTGATAAAAATTTAAAAAGAATTATTATTGAGGACGATGGAAATGGAATGTCTCATGAGGAGTTTAAATATTTTTGTACAATCGCAGGACAAAAAAGAGATATAAATTTTTCTCGAAAATTCAAAAGAAGACGAATAGGTCAATTTGGAATTGGGTTTCTTTCTATATTCCCCTTTTGCGAAATATTAGAAATTATATCTACGGTTGAAAATTCCAATGAAGTTTTAAAAGCAACAATTCCAACAAATCAATATTTCATCGATGATGATGCGATAGATATTCAAGATATAGGATTTCCTGTTGAGATCACTTATAATGATTCAATAAAAACACAACACTATACTCTGTTAAGGCTCATTAATCCCACTTATTATTTAAAACAGTATTTTTCTAAAGAAGACACTAAAAAGCGAGCTACTATAAGAAACTATGATCCATTTGATAAATTTGAATGGGAGTTAGAAGAAGATTTACCGATTTCCTATAAACCGGATTCTAAATTTAACAATATCCTAAAATATGAAGAACCGATTGGGATAAAAGTTTTTTTGAATAAAA
This sequence comes from Ignavibacteria bacterium, assembly GCA_016783945.1. Classification (GTDB taxonomy): domain Bacteria; phylum Bacteroidota; class Ignavibacteria; order Tepidaquicellales; family Tepidaquicellaceae; genus BS750m-G4. The sequence continues at coordinate 27,372 of JADHVP010000024.1, read as the reverse complement.
AACCTGTATATAGGCACGAACCTTGTAGTAATATTTTATTAAATGTTGCGGGAAAAGTTGAAGATATCAATTATAAAATATTAATATCTACAAATTATGTTTCTATTCATCCACTTGAATTGAGAGGTATAAAATTAAGAATTAATAATGTTGGGATAGGTGAAAGAACAGATTTCGGATTAAAAAGAGATAGAGGATTTTCAAGACTTCATTGGTTGAATGGAGAAATAATGCTATCTAGCAATATTAAGAAATTTCTTAGTATCAATCGTGATTCTTTACTGAATGAATCAACGATAAAAGATTTATATGAAGCAGTAAGTATTTTATTACGTCAGCAAGCGAACTTAATTGAAACTATTGCTGAAGCAGAAAAAGGAATAGAAAATGCTTTATCTTCATATAAAACCGTCTCTGATGTGAAATCAAAGAAAGACATTATTGAATCAAAATTAACAAAATTAAAAGAAAAAGGATTTAAAATAAAAGAAGCTAGTGATTCTTTTAAAAAAATTGTGAAAGAATCAGGAGAGGATATTTTTCCTCCTATTATAATTGATAAATCAAAAAAAACAATAACTATAATTAATTCAGAACATTTTGAAAATGATGAAGAAATAATATTAGAAAGGAAATTTAATGTTGTTTATAAAAAGTGGGATATTAAAAAAAATAAAGCCCCAGTTATTCTCACGAACGATAATAAAATCGAAATAAACGAAGATTATCCATTATTCAAATCCAGACAGTATGGGAATTTATTCAAGAAAATTCATTTGTTATTACTCATATCCAAAACCTCTTCAAAAACATCTGAAGATATGTATAGTAAGATAATCAATAATTTTTTAAATGAATTTGAAGATTATAAAACTTAATAAAATAAATTATGAAAATTAAAAAGTTTTCAATACATAATTATAGAAGTCTCAATGATATTAAGATTGATGATTTTGATACTACTACAATTTTTTACGGGTTAAATAATGCTGGAAAATCTAATATTTTGAATGCCTTAAATCTGATTTTTAAAAGGAAAAAAGAATTTACCGAAGATAAAGGTTTACTAGGTACACCACCACCTAAAGTTGAAGTTAAAAATTTTTATAGCGGGATTGTTGAAAATATCAAGCATGACTTTTATAATAATTCTTGTAATGAAATCAAGTATAACGTTGTAATGGAAATTAATAAAAATGAATTATTATTAGATAAAACTTATGCTAAAAGAATTCTTAAAAAAGCATTAAATGATAATACTTATAATATAGAATTTTCAGGTAAAATAAATCGTAATAATAAAAAAGATGATTCTGGTTTGCAAAAGTTAGAGCGAGTAATTTTAAATAAAGTGATTATTTATTCGTATTCAGATGAAATTCACTATTTCCCAACTTTAGATCCTAAGAAATTGTCAGCAAATATAATGGTACCGATTTTTGAAAAGTTGATAGAACCGTTTAATGATTGTGTGTTTTTAATTCCAAGTGCAAGAGATATGTTAAATATTAAATTTGAAGAAGCAAAAGTAAATGATAAACTAACTGAAATAAATTCAAGAAATTTTAAAGAGTTTTTGTATTCTTTGTATTTAAGTGTAGATAATCACGAAATGTTTGAAAAAATATCTGACTTATTTAATAGTGATCGTTTCAATTTTGGAAAAATATCATTCTCAAAAGAGGATGAAGAATTAGAAATAATGGTTAAAGAGAATAATGAAAGATTACCTATTAAATATCTTGGCTCCGGTGTTTTGCAAATTTTATTTATTATTTCCGCTATTATTTATACTAAAAGTAAAATAGTTTGCATAGAGGAATTAGAGCAAAACCTTTCTCCAGATATGCAATATTATGCATTTCGTGCTTTGAATAATTTACTTTCAAACGATTCACTACAGCAAATTATTTTATCATCACATTCATCAGTTTTTTCAAAACCTTCATTAGGATTAATTTACAAATTAGAAAAAAAGAATTCAGAAACAAAAATTTATAGTAAAAAAGATCCTATTTTTAAAAAGAAAATTAAAGACCATTTCGCCCTTGTTACCTTACCAGAAGATTATTATACAGCAGCTGAACTAGAAATTAAGGTTAAAGAAAATATTAAAGATGGTGAAAAGTTAATTGAGAGATAGCAAAAATTGTATTTTACAAAAAGGCTACTCCTAGACTACCTGTATGTTCTTCCTGCCCGTAGAATCTTTTGAAAAGTGAATTATCTTTTACAATGTTAGGCATAACACGCCACAGGTTTGTACCGTGCACGGGAAGCAGAAACAGGTTACGACCCGCCAAAAAACTTTGGCGGGCAGGCAGCACTACAGACGTAACCACACAAAAATTTTATGTACAAATGCAAAAGACAAATTATTTAATACCAAAGGAGCATAAGAAGTTTCCGTCTCTTATGGAAAGGTATAAAGGCGTTTTCGAAACGGTAGAGAGTGCAAAGGGTAAGAATCTTATGATCAGTATTCCGCCAGAGGTTGCAGACTCGAAAGATAACACGATGTGGGGAGAATTGATAGGGGTTGCAGAGCATAACAGGAAATGGATAGAGCTTCTGCTTTTCTCAGTAGAGTTCAGCTTCATTAAAATTGCAGACAGCGAGTTAACATACGCCGAAGGTGAATGGCAAGCGGATAAAAAAATTCAGAAGTGGCTTTACCGTATCGGTGAGGGTATACCATTTAGCTTTTTTTTTTGCACAAATGGGAAGCGAGACTTTTAACAGTAACGGGTGATATGGTAAGCAAGGGGGATGATATAATAACACCGAGAGATGAAAATCATGTGGACTTCAGTTTTGACAGGGAAGAGCAGAGGATAATTGACTCAAGAGTAGGAGTCGGGTGCCAGGTCTTTATGCATTACTGCAACGGGACGGGCTTCGACCCGAAGCAGGCGGTGGAGGCAGTGCTTGCGGAGTTTAAGGTGAACTATGAATATGATATGGTTTTGAAGGAGTTTGAAAAGGACGTTGAGACAAAGACGCAGTACAGGATAGGTTACGGGGATGAGAAGCCGGAGGTTTAATGAACCCTGTGAAATAATCCGCCTGCGGCAGATTGCTTCGCATTTCACAGGATAAACGTTGGAACGAGGAGAAAAGATAATATTGTCATTTTTTTTATTCTAAAAAAACTGTACAATAATGATAGTCTCTTAATTTCGATGAATATTTAATGAAAAAAAAGAAGACAAATCTTATGATTTATACTATAAAGAAATTATTCATTATGATTTCTTTTTTAGTTTTTAGCAATTCTTTAAATGCACAAATCATACAACTATCTGACATAAATCCATATCATCTCAAAAGTACAAACAATTTTTTTGAAATACAAAGAGCGATGAACGAATATTGGTCATCACAAAACGTAAAAGATGGTTATACAATAAAGAACGGTGAAGAAACCAAAGTCCCTAACTGGAAAATATATAAACGCTGGGAGTATTACTGGGAACAAAGGGTAAATCAGACAACGGGAGAATTTCCCAGGACTAATTCTATCATCGAATATGACAATTATAGAAAGAAGCCGAACAATTTTACAGACGAATCCGATTATTCCGAAAACTGGGTTAACCTCGGGACAAATACGTCGAGTGGCGGTTATGCAGGACTGGGGAGAATAAACTGTGTTGCGTTCCATCCTACAGATAATAACACGGTTTGGGTTGGCAGTCCATCGGGTGGTATATGGAAAACGACGAATGGCGGAACAAACTGGACGATACTAAATGATAATCTATCCGTTCTTGGTGTTAGTGATATTATTGTGTCGAGTGATTACGCAACATCAAACACTATATACATAGCAACAGGGGACCGCGACGGCGGGAGTATGTGGTCTCTTGGAGGTGGGCAGTATAATGATAACAACAGCATTGGAGTATTGAAATCAACAGACGGCGGAGCAACGTGGAATTTAACAGAACTTTCATATTCGACAAGTGATGGTAAATTGGTTTATAAACTTTTAATTCATCCTACTGATAACTCTATTCTTTTAGCTTCAACTTCAGATGGTATTTATAAAACAACAAACGGAGGAACAAACTGGACTCTTAAAACAATTAATCAATGGATTGATATGGAATTTAACCCTGCCGATCCCAATATTATTTGTGCATCAAGTGTTGGATACGGTTCCTCATATATTAATCGTTCTACTAACAATGGCGAAAACTGGTCGTATTTTATAGTTGCATCGGGTGGATATCGTAATGAATTAGCTGTAACTCCTGATGATGCAACTGTAGTCTATATGCTTAGCTCAAACATTTCCGGTGGATTAAATGGTGTTTATAAATCAACAAATAGCGGAGCAAGTTTTTCACGGGTGGATAGCCCTGCTAAAAGTATGTTATATTATTATAGTGATGGTTCCGGCGCTAACGTCGGACAAGGGACATATGACTTATGTATTGCCGCCTCACCTACAGACGCAAATACGGTTTTTCTCGGTGGCATTAATACCTGGAAATCCATTAATGGAGGTGTTGCATGGACTATTAATAACATGTGGACTAGTTCCGGAACTTATAATTTTGTTGGTGCACCTGTTGCACATGCCGATAAGCATGTTTTCGCTTTTCAAAATGGTACAACACTTTTTGAGGGAAACGACGGCGGAATATATAAAACAATAAACGGAGGAACTACCTGGACGGATTTGACAAATGGAATTGTTATTAGTCAAATATACAGGATTGGAGTTTCGCAGACCGATGCCGACGTAGTATTAACCGGCTTGCAAGATAACGGCTCAAAAAAATATCGCGGTGCATTGAATACGTGGTTTGATGCAACAGGCGGTGATGGGATGGAATGTATAATAGATTTCAATAATGCTACTTCTTATATGTATGCAACTTATGTTAATGGTACAATTTACAGAAACACTAATGGATTTACTACTACATCAAGAACCACAATTAGCGCTAATATTCCCGGTGGTCAGCCGACGGGCTTCTGGGTTACACCTTACATAATGGACCCAACTGATGCCGCCATTCTTTTTGCGGGATATGATAGAGTCTGGAAAACTGTAAACAGAGGTAATAGCTGGACAAGTGCATCTCAAGTGTTAAGTTCAAGTGCTAAATTGCGTTCGCTTGCAATTGCCCCATCCAATACAAATGTGCTTTACGCTGCAGATCAAACTAATATGTGGAAGACTACTAATGGCGGTGCAACAAACTGGACTTCTATTACGCTACCTGTAACGTCTGATTATTTGACTTACATTGCTGTAAAAGATACTGACCCTAACACTCTCTGGATAACTTTTGGCGGGTATACGAACGGTTTAAAAGTTTATGAATCAACTAATGGAGGTACAAGCTGGACTAATATTTCTACAGGTCTGCCTAATCTTCCTGTAATGTGTATAGTTTATAATAAACGCGCTACAGATAGAAATGTTTTATTTGTCGGAACAGATGTCGGTGTTTACGTAAAAGATGGAACTGATGTCTGGACATCTTACAATGCCGGTTTACCGAATGTTGTAGTTACAGAGTTAGAAATATTTTATGGGGGGGTTACTGATAAACTAAGAGCCGGAACATTCGGGCGTGGATTATGGGAAACCGATATAGAAGCAGCTTTACCGGTTGTGCTTTCGTCTTTTATATCAACTGTGATTGGACGAAATGTTAAAATAGACTGGGTTACTGCATCTGAGCAAAATAATTACGGATTTGATATTGAAAGAAAAATAGTTACTGGTAACTTTATAAAGATTGGTTTTATACAAGGGAAGGGAACGGTTACTACTCCATCTAACTATTCTTTTGTAGATAGAAACTTACAAACAGGAAAATATCAATACAGACTCAAACAAATTGATTATAACGGAAACATAAAATATCATAATCTAAGCGGACAGGTTGAAGTTGGAATACCTGCTGAATTCAGTCTTTCTCAGAACTATCCCAACCCGTTTAATCCTAGAACAAGAATCAGTTTCGCAATACCTTACGAAAGCAAAGTAAATTTAATAATTTTTGATATAACGGGAAGGGAAGTAATAAGATTAATAAATAATGAGATTAAAAAGGAGGGTTACTACGAAGCAGAATTAGACGGAAGCAAACTTGCAAGCGGAATATATTTTTACAGAATAACTGCGGGCGATTTTTCGGAAACAAAAAGGATGACACTTATTAAATAACAATAGTGTCGTTAGAAGTTCTCATCAAATCAGGGCAGACAGCACTACAGACGCAACCACAAAAAATAAACATTGAATCTCTTAAATACTTCATTGTTATTATCAAAACTTATTCTTAAATTTTTTCAAATATCGGGAAGGATTCATCAATGTTTCCATATTTCACATATCAATTCTTAATACATAAGATTTTCCTTAAAACATTAAATGCGAGTGTATTATGAAAAAAGTATTACTTCTTTCGTTCATCATATCATCATTGTTAGTTATGAAAGCTTATCCGCAAAGCGGATGGTTTGTTTCGTATAACGATTCGGCAAGATATTTTGCATCCGTATATTTTCTTAATGAAAACACTGGCTGGGTTGGCGGTTACCAGGGTGTAATGGTAAAAACTACTGACGGCGGAAACAATTGGATTCCGCAAACGACAGGAGTTACAACATTCCTGCATTCAATCTGGTTTGTCAATGAAAACACAGGCTGGGCGGTTGGTGAGCAGGGAGATAAGATTATTAAAACAACAAACGGAGGTGACAACTGGTTTATACAAAGTGGTCATCCGAATAAATGGTTGGCATCAGTGCAGTTTGTCAATTCAAACACAGGCTGGGCTACCGGGGAGGATTTGACAATTATAAAGACAACGAATTCGGGAGAGAACTGGTATACCGTATATTCAAGCAGTATATTTAGTTTCTCATCGATTTACTTTGTAAATCAAAACACCGGCTGGGTTGTTGGAGATCAAGCCCGCATAATAAAATCTACAAATGGCGGTGAAAACTGGATCAGCCAAGTTTCGGGCACAACGGTAAAATTGTTCTCCATATTCTTTATTGATGATAACACAGGTTGGACAGTCGGACAGGAAGGAAGAATTATGAAGACAACAAACGGTGGGGAGGATTGGGTAAACAAACAGTTTCTGCAATCATTCACATTAAAAGAAGTTACATTCGTTAATCAGAATACCGGCTGGGCAATAGGAAATTATTATTCAGGAGGTGGCAATGTTATACAGAAAACTACGAACGGTGGGGAGAACTGGTATTCACAATCGAGTGGAAATTCATATTTTTTAGGAAGCATTCAGTTTGTAAATGACAGCACCGGTTATATACCAGGTGGATATTACATCGCAAGTCCTCCAACGTATGTAGGAGTAATTTTGAAAACTACAACTGGTGGTGAACCTGTCGGAATAAAGCCGATTGGTAATGTGATTCCTGATGGATATTCCCTTGAGCAAAATTATCCAAACCCGTTTAATCCGATGACAAACATTAGGTTTGATTTGCCAAAGTCGTCACAGGTGAGATTGATTGTGTATGATAATCTTGGGAGAGAGATAGATGTATTAGTAAATGAGCGATTATATCCCGGGATTTATGAAACAAAGTGGTATGCAGATAAATATTCAAGCGGAGTTTACTTTTATAAATTGGTTACGGAAGAGTTTTTTGAAGTGAAAAAGATGATGCTATTGAAATAAGTTAATAAGAGTATTCATAATGAATTCATCAGTTCTTAACTCTATCAAAGAATAGATTGTTTTTTTTATATATTTATTTGATATTATTTTACAAATATTTAATGTATACTTATTGTTTGATAGATTACTCTCTGATTAAATATATTGTTCTAAAATGAGGAACTTATAAAGGTTTAAATTGTATTAATAAATAAAAAAGTATAACAAATGTTTAACAAAAAGTTTTTTATTCCCATTTCGATAATACTCATAATAGTAGGTGTTTTTATCGGGATGAAGATTCAGGATGCTGTATCTGATGATAAAGTTTCAGAGCAGGTAAGAAAGTATAAAGATGTCCTCGATGTAACTTCAAGGTATTACGTTGATGATGTTGATACACAGAAATTAACAGAAGCTGCCATAAGAGGTCTTCTTGCTGAACTCGATCCTCATTCGGTATATATTACGGAAGAGCAATTGAAAAGAGTCAATGAAGATTTCCAGGGAAGTTTTGAAGGCATTGGAGTAGAGTTTGACGTTGTGAATGACACATTAACAGTTGTTTCCCCGATAAGCGGTGGACCTTCTGAAAAGTTGGGAATACTCGCGGGTGATAAAATCGTAAAGATTGACGGTAAGTCATGTATTAAGATTTCAAGAGAAGATGTTCCCAAAAAACTAAAGGGTCCTAAAGGAACAAAAGTTAATGTAACTATTTTTAGAAGCGGAGTGCCTGATCTTTTAGAATTTGAAATAACGAGAGATAAAATTCCGTTGTACAGTGTCGATGCTTCTTTTATGCATGATAATGAAATTGGATACATAAAGGTATCGAGGTTTTCTGCAACTACTTATGATGAGTTCGTAGAAGCATTGAATAAATTAAAAGGTCAGGGGATGAAGAAACTGGTTCTCGATCTCCGCGGAAATCCCGGCGGGTATTTAGACCAGGCTTTCAAAATGGCAAGTCTTTTTATTCCTGAAGGCAGAAAGATTGTTTATACAAAAGGTCGTTTAAAAGAGTTTGATGATGAATACAAATCACAGGGCGGACAGTATACGGACGTTCCATTAGTGCTTCTTGTGAATTCAGGTTCTGCTTCGGCGAGTGAGATTGTAGCCGGTGCTATTCAGGATTGGGATAGGGGGTTGATAGTCGGTGAAACAACTTTTGGTAAAGGGCTGGTTCAAAGACAATTCGACCTTTCTGATGGTTCAGCGTTCAGAGTTACGACTGCAAGATATTATACACCTGCCGGAAGATTAATTCAAAAGCCCTACGTCGGAGGAAAATATAACGATACAGATAATGAAGAAGTAAATGGAGAGAATTTCGAACATCAAAATGATGCTAAGGATACAACACGACCGGAACATAAAACTTTCGGAGGAAGAACGGTCTTTGGCGGAGGTGGAATAACACCCGATTTCATATATAAACTCGATACATTGACATCTTACACAGTGCAGATAAGACGTTTGAATCTCATCTATCAATATGTGGAAACATATATGAAAGACAATCGAAAAAGAATTGAAAATGAATATAAGACTTATAAAAATTTCAGGGATAATTTTGTGGTGGATGAAAGTATGGTGAGCGGTTTAAGAGATCTGGCAATCAATAAAGATATTGTGTTTAACTATGATGCTTATCAAAAGGATCTCGCTTATCTTGAGATTGCAATTAAATCGCAGATTGCAAGAGACCTTTGGGGTAATGAAGGGAGCTATGCTGTTTTTGTGAATTTTGACGAGCAGTTTCTAAAAGCGATAACATTATTTGATGAAGCAATTCAGTTATCAGAACTGAATAAATAATATAAAACAATGTATGATTATGATTGGTTTATTTGTCGTATTATCTAAGGCGGATAAACCAATTTAAATTTAAGTGGTGATAATTTGAGTTGAAAATATACTGTTACATATCGATAGTAATCTTACTTTTTTCGATTAATGGATACTCATCTTCGAAGATTTTGGATGTTGGCGAAGAGCTAAATTATAAAGCTTACTTCGGATTTATTAAATTAGGCGAAGTAAAATTCAGGATTACGAGCAGTTATACGGAAGATGATAAGGATATTTATAATGCAACGGCTACGATCAAAAGTTATGAAGGGATACCGTTAGTGTACGTCAACTTTATTTTTGAGACAACAATGGAGAGGGAAATAGATGGATTGTTTTCACAGAAATTCTATTCGACCGAATTTAAAGAGGATAAATCTTTAACAAGGATTGAGTATAAATTTAGATATAACGATAAAGTTATCACTGTTAAAAAAGAGACAGATGGCAATGTTGAAAATGAAAAGAAGATTGTAATCGATGAGAATACAAGGTTCCAGGATGGACTTTCGATTTTTTATCATGCAAGATTACAATCGTTTTCAAATAAGAATTATATTACTCCCGTTTATATAAACGAACGTGAATCCTCAGTTAGGTACTCTTTTAATATTAATAAAGATGTTGTTTCAAGTGATTTGACTGATTATGATATGTCTGTTATAAAAATCGCTGGTGTTGCGGATTTTGTTGGTATTTTTGGATTAACAGGAGAGTTTGTTGGCTGGTTCTCTGATGACGATTCCCGGATTCCCATAAAAGCTCAATTTAACGTGAAGATAGGGAGTATATTACTTGAGTTGTCTTCTTACAAAAAGAAAAACTGGAAACCACCAAAATTTGAAAAGTAAATTGCTTTTAATTTTGTAATTGAACAGAAATCTTTTAATTGCTAAGTTTATTCAAAATTTAAATCTTTAGATGAAAAGTATAAAGTATATTTCCATTTTTGTATTGTTTTTCTGTGCGAATATTTTGAATGCACAACCGGATGCGCAGGATATTATTAAAGCTGTGCAAGATAAATACAGCAGCATCTCCGATGGTAAAGCTACATTTACACAAACATATAAGCCATCATCAGGAAGTTCCACGACTGCTTCGGGTACAATTTACATAAAGAAAAAAAACAAGTATAGAATAGAGACGAAGGGTCAGATAGTTGTGACTGATGGAGTAACATCATGGACATATAATACTTCAAAAGACCAGGTTGTAATCGATAATTATAAAGACAATGCAAACTCTTTCTCTCCGAATAAATACTTGTTCGATTACCCTGTTAATTTTTATTCGGATCTTGAAGGCGAAGAAACTATATCAGGGAATGTATGCTATGTTTTGAAATTAACCCCACGAAGAAAAGGTTCTGTTAAATCTGCTAAGATATGGATTGGTAAAGATGATGATATTATTAGAAAAATAAGAATTGTATCAAAAGGTTCAACAAATACGTATACGCTTAAGAGTGTTACACTTGATGCTGGAATAAGTTCATCGAAGTTTACTTTTTCACCACCAAGCGGAGCTGATATTATTGACCTTCGTTAAATTGATTTTTTATATTTGATAAGTTTTAAAAGTTAGGTATTTGAATACTTAACTTTTTTTATTTCAAAAACTACAGGTATATTGTCGACCAAACTTAAACATGTCCTGAGATTCATCATATTATCCGCATTGCTGGTATTCTTTATGTACCTTGCGTTTAAAGGAATTGATTTCGATAAACTTTTTGAAGAGTTGAAAAAGACAAATTATCTTTACGCTATAGGGGGTTCATTAATAGGTATTTTCATCGGCAGTTATTTCAGGGCGTTGCGTTGGAAGTATTTTCTCGATCCGTTAAAAAAGGGTATACATATCAAAAATTTATTTTCAGCAATTATGGTAGGCTATATGATGAATGCACTTATTCCTCGTTCGGGAGAAGTATCGAGACCATTATTATTGGCTAAGAAGGAAGATATATCACGTGCAGCAACCTTCGGAACAATAGTTGTTGAAAGGATTATTGATGTTTTAACAATGCTAATTATGTTTGGATTTTGTTTATTTTTATACAGAGAAAAAATCTCCGAAGCATTCGGAGAGTATGATATAATAAGTATAGCTTTATATGCATCAATTGCAATATTAATTGTAGTTGTGGTAATGATACTCATGATTCTTAATCTTGAAAAAACCGAAGTACTTATTGGAAAATTAACAAAGAAGTTCTTACCAAAGAAGTATAATGAAAAGATACACGATATTTTTATTTCATTAATAAATGGTTTTTTATTTATAAAATACCCAAAAGAGTATCTAAAGATTTTCGTATTGTCGGTTTTAATATGGGGTTCTTATGTACTCTCAGCTTATGTTACTATGTTTGCATTCAAGATAGATTTGAGTTTCTTAGATGCTAATCTTGTTCAAACAATGATGGCATTTGCTATGATGATACCTCTTCCGGGTAACTCAGCCGGTTCATTCCATTTCTTTGGTAAAACTGTATTAGTAAGTGTTTTCGGAATTGACCCGGAATTAGCTATAGGATATGTAAGTGTTCTTCATTTATTAGGACTCATCTCTTTACTTATAATAGGTTTTTACTACTCAATGAAAGAAAATATAAAGTTAAATCAAAAACTAAACCAATAAATCATATATGAAAATTGGAATTATTGGAACAGGTTACGTCGGACTTGTTACAGGAACTTGTTTTGCTGAAAGTGGAAATGATGTCTACTGCATGGATAATAATCCGAAAGTTGTTGAAACCTTAAAAAAAGGAATCAGCACTATTTATGAACCACAGTTAGAAGAGCTTATTCAAAAAAATATAAAAGAAAATCGTTTGCTTTTTACTAACAGTTTGGAAGAAACTGTGGAAAAAACTCAAATTATATTTTTATGTTTACCTACTCCACCTAATGAAGACGGTTCTGCCGATCTCACACATGTGCTAAATGTTTCGGAAAATATTGCAAAACTATTGAAGGAAAGAAAAATTATTGTTGCTAAGAGTACAGTTCCCGTTGGAACGAGTGATAAGATTAAAGATATTTTTAAAAAATATTCAAAGCATGAAATTAATTACGCTTTTAATCCCGAGTTTCTAAAAGAAGGTGCAGCAGTAAATGATTTTATGTCACCCGATAGAGTCGTCGTAGGCTCCAAATCAGAAACAGCTATTGAAGCTATGGAGGAATTATATTCGGCTTTCATGAGAACATCAGACAGGTTTATCGTAATGGATGAGAGAAGTTCTGAGATTACGAAATATGCAGCTAATTCAATGCTTGCAACCAGGATCTCTTTCATGAATGATATAGCGTTATTATGTGAAAAAGTAAATGCTGATATAGACAGTGTTAGGTTGGGAATGAGTACGGACTCAAGAATAGGCGATAAATTTTTGTTTGCAGGTATCGGATACGGTGGGAGTTGTTTTCCAAAAGATGTGAAAGCTTTGATAAAAACAGGTGAAGAATGTAATGTAGATTTTAAAATTCTAAAGGCTGTTGAAGAGATTAATATAAATCAAAGGCAGTTAATTTTTAACAAGATTAAAAAGCATTTTGAATCTAATCTTAAAGGAAAGACGTTTGCTGTATGGGGTCTATCTTATAAGCCGCGAACAGACGATATCAGAGAGGCTCCAGCAATAACTTTGATAGAAATGATATTGGATGAAGGCGGGTATGTTAATGTATGCGATCCTGCTGCAATTGAGAGAGGTAAGGTTTATTTTAAAGACAAGCTCGATAAAGTAAAATTCTTCGAAATTAATTATGATTCACTAAAAGATACAGATGCAATGATACTTGTAACCGAGTGGAATGAATTCAGAAGACCAGATTTTAACAGGATGAAATCATTAATGAAGACACCCGTAATATTTGACGGAAGAAATATTTACAACCCTGATCATTTAAAAAGGCAAGGTTTTATATATTACGGGATTGGGAAGTAATTCAAAAATTATTTTGTATAATAATCGTATATGAAAGAAAAAATATTATTGTTCTTAAAAGGTTTCGGAATGGGAGCTGCAAACATAATTCCTGGTGTTTCGGGAGGTACGATTGCATTAATCACGGGTATCTATGAGAGATTAATAGCAGCTCTTCATAACATTGATTATGTTGCGGTTAAATTATTTTTCAAGTTTAAATTTAAGAAACTTTTTGATAAGGTTGATGGAGGCTTTTTAACTGCCCTGCTTCTTGGTGTTGTTGTTTCAACATTCACACTTGCCAAATTGATGAAGTATTTACTTGAATACCATGAGACTTTGCTCTGGTCTTTTTTCTTTGGATTGATTTTGGCTTCGATTTTAGTAGTGATGAAGAGAATAAAAAAGTGGAATTTGTTTATTATATTTTGGTTTATCATTGGTACTGTTGCCGCATATCTTATAACATCAACGAAATCCATCGATACTCCTCACACACCTTTATACATATTTCTTTCTGGTTTTATTGCTATTATAGCCATGATACTTCCCGGAATATCCGGTTCGTATATTCTTTTAATAATAGGGAAGTACAAATTTGCAATTGGTCTGGTTTCGAGCATGACGAGCTATTTCAAAGATGCTCTCGCTGGAATACTCAAAGGTAATTTTTCTAATGTCCTCTCTCTATTTCCCGCATCTGAGTTTGGACTTGCTGCGATTTTTGTAGTAGGTTGTGTATTGGGATTGGTGGTGTTTTCAAAATTACTAAACTGGTTGTTTAAGAAGTTTCATGATGCTACTATAACTGTCCTTGCAGGTTTTATGTTCGGTTCACTAAATATTATCTGGCCCTGGAAAAAAACCGTTGGTACTTTCATCGATCCTCATGGTGTCCAACAAAAGATTCAGGAAAATATTTTTCCATTAGAAGTAAATCAGATGTTTTTCTATATAATAGGTTTTATAGTGATTGGATTTGTTGTTGTTTATGTAATTGAAAAAGCGTCAAACATTTCTCCAAAGAAAAGTAAAATATAATTTATAAAATCTATATTATTTACCAATCATTTTGAGATAAACAGATAACTGTCCACGATGATGTGTTTCATGGTCGAGCATTGTGAGGATTAGCAATTCCATTGTCAATTGTTGTTCTCCCTCTTTTCTATCGGTTGAAACAATTTCTGAGAGATCATTCTGATTCAACCCTTCGATGAAAACAGCTCGTTTGTTCTTGGTCTCTTCTAATTTTTCGATTAAATCTTTTAATGCATTATATTTGTCTGTCAATGCCGAATGTGCTTTTCCAAGATTTGAACCAATATTTTTAGTGTGGAATGATTCTATCAAAGCAAGGTCACAATCTATAATGTGCTGTGCAATATCAGCGAAGCTCATCGAATCCTTATCTACTCTCCAATCTTCAGAACCTATAGGAACTGCTCTTAATCTTTTTAATGTTGATTCCCTGACTTCAATTGAAAATTTTGTTAGTTCTTTCATTATTAGGTTTTTTTAAATTTCATTTAACTACTTTATAAAAATCAAAAATACTTTGCAATAATCTCATCAGCAATTGCATAACCTTTCTCATTCAATTTAAATTCACCTGCATTCATTACAGCATAATCGTTAAGCATTAGCTCTTTAATTGCTTTTTCATATTTCGCATGAAAATCTTCTTCGAATATTTTTTTATATTTCTTAAGGTTTATTCCTTTACTTCTCAGTGCAAGCATAATGTACTCTATTCTCATTTCATTTTTGTTAAGTATCTCTTTTTTAGCGATTGGCAGTTGATTATTTTCTAAGCTTTCTTTGTATTTCTGTATACTTCTGAAATTTTCCCATCTTTTATTTTCAAAGTATGAATGCGATGAAGGACCAAAGCCCAGGTAGTTATCGTACTCCCAGTATTTCAAATTATGTTTTGATTCGTATCCCTCTTTTGCAAAATTAGAGATTTCATAATGCTGGTAACCTTCGGTAATGAGTTTATTTGATACAAATTCATAAAGTTCTGATTCATGTTCATCACGGTTCGGTGTAACAATTTTTTTCATAAATTGTTTATACAACAGCGTTTTCTCTTCAAAAATTAATGTGTAGGCAGAGATGTGTGGAATGTTAAACTCTATTAATTTATCTAAAGAATACTCTACTTCATCCTTAGTTTGTTTCGGAAGAGAATAAATGAAATCCACACTGATGTTTTTAAAGTTGTCATTTGCTTTTAGGATGACGTTTTCTGCTTGCTTAGCTGAATGTTCTCTTGTGAGAAATTTAAGTTCCGAATCGACGAAAGACTGAATACCAATGCTCAACCTGTTAATCCCGACTTGCTTTAATTCTTTTAGATTATAGTTATCGAGATCCTCGGGATTGCATTCTATACTTATCTCACTTTTGGAACTGATATTATATTCTTTGTATACGGTGTTTAGAATACTTTCAATTTGTTTTGTTGAAAGTAAAGATGGTGTTCCTCCTCCGAAAAATATCGTGTCAAATTCCACGTTATTATAATTGGGAGAAGCTAAAGTGATTTCTTTCGTTAAGCTTTCGATGTAACCATCAAGTAATTTTAGGTTAGTCGTAAAATAAAAATCACAATATATGCATCTCCTTTGACAAAAGGGGATATGTATATAAATTCCGGCTTTGTTCATATAATTCTATTAAAAAAATCGTGTCATAAAATATCTGACACGATTAATTTAACTAATTCTGTTACTATCTTTCAATCTAAAACAAAATTCAATCCATCATTAAAACTTCTTTTATTCTTTCCAGTGCCCAGTCAATTTCTTCCTTTGTAATAACAAGCGGTGGTGCAAAGCGAATTACATTTACATGTGTCTCTTTACTAAGTATTCCTTTATTCATCAATGCTTCGCAAAACCTTCTTGCACCGTTAGCATTATCATTCAATTCAATTCCGATGAATAGACCTTTTCCTCTTATTTCATGTATATGAGGAGATTTTATTTCGTGCAACCTTTCCATAAAATATTTACCAAGCCTGTACGAATTCTCTATCAAATTTTCTTCAATTAAAACCTTGATACTTTCTCTTGCGATTGCTGCACCGAGCGGATTACCGCCGAATGTAGAACCATGATCCCCCGGATTAAAAACACCGAGTACTTCTTTACTCGATAGTACAACAGACACAGGATAACATCCTCCCGAAAGCGCCTTTCCGATCGTTACTATATCTGGTTTAATACCAGCGTATTCGAAAGCGAATAACTTTCCGCTTCTTCCCAGTCCGGATTGTATCTCATCGGCGATAAATAGTACGTTATTTTTTTTGCAAATGTCGTATACCTTTTTTAAGTATCCTTCCGATGGAATTATAACGCCGCCTTCTCCCTGGATTGGCTCTACAATGAAAGCAACGGTATTAGGTGTTATTGCTTTTCCTAAAGCTTCTGCATCATTGTAAGGAATAGTCTTGAAACCCGGTGTCAATGGTCCGAATCCATCTTTGTATTGTTCTTCAGTTGAAAAACTAATCACAGTAATGGTTCTTCCTGCAAAATTGTTTTCACATGCGATGATTTCAGCTGAGTTTTCCTGAACACCTTTTACTTTGTATCCCCATTTACGGGAAGCTTTAATCGCTGTCTCGACAGCTTCGGCACCTGAGTTCATGGGGAGCATCATTTCATATCCTGTGAGCTCACATAACTCTTTGCATAAGAGAGGTAGCTGGTCATTCCTGAAAGCACGGGATGTGAGTGTTACTTTATCTGCTTGCTCTTTCATTGCTTTTATAATTCGCGGGTGGCAGTGTCCCTGGTTAACGGCGGAGTATGCTGCGAGGCAATCCAGGTACTTGTTCCCATTGACATCCCATACCCAAACTCCTTCGGCTTTATTTATTACTACATCTAATGGATGATAATTATGAGCTCCGTATTGCTCTTCGATCTTTATATAGTCTTGTGTATTCATAAGAATAGATTTTTAGGTTTTAAGAATCACACAAAATACCAAAATAAAAAATGATTTTCGAGAGGGTTTAAAATCTCAAGTTTACAATATTATATGTATAAATTGAAAAGAAATATTGCTATAAAATCGTATGAAATAAAAATATATTCATTGAGAGATATATAACGTTTGAGTACTTTTGTATTCATTCAAAACTTTAAAAAATCAAGGAGTATGTATGGCAAAGTATAAAATAGCCTGGTTACCGGGCGATGGATGCGGAATCGATGTTTTAGATGCAGCCAAAATTGTTCTCGATAAAATAGGTCTCGATGCAGAATATATTCATGGTGATATCGGTTGGGAATTCTGGTGTAAAGAAGGTGAGGCATTTCCCGAAAGAACCGTTGAGTTATTAAAGAATGTAGACGCAGCTTTATTCGGAGCAATTACTTCCAAACCTGTCAAAGAAGCAGCAGCAGAATTAATTCCCGAACTTCAAAATCAAAACCTGCTTTACAGATCACCGATCGTCAGGATGAGACAATTATTCGATCTTTATATTTGTCTTCGTCCATGTAAAGCGTATCCGGGAAATCCTCTTAATTTTAAGGATACAATAGACCTTGTTATCTTTCGTGAAAACACTGAGGATTTATATTCCGGGGTTGAGTTTAATCCTGTCCCTGAAAAGTTATCAGATGTATTAACGGAGTTGTCAAAACCATTTGCTAAGTTTAAGGATGTTCCGAATGACCAGTATGCGATCTCCTGTAAAATAAACACACATCATGGTTCAGAAAGAATTATAAGGGCTGCATTTGATTATGCTAAGAAATTCAATCGTAAAAAGGTAACTGTTGTACATAAGGCGAACGTAGTTCGGGCAACAGATGGTTTATTTTTGGAAATAGCTAAGGATGTTGCGAAGGAATATCCTGGTATTGAGTTAGATGATGCAAACATCGATGCGATGACAATGTGGTTGTTAAAAAATCCTTTGAGCTATGATGTGTTGGTCGCTCCGAATTTATACGGTGATATAATATCCGACCTTTCAGCACAATTAGTCGGGGGTCTTGGTTTTGGATGTTCCGGTAATATTGGAAAAGATCTTGCAGTATTCGAACCTTCGCATGGCTCCGCCCCGAAATATGCCGGTCTGTATAAAGTAAATCCTATTGCTACTATACTCGCAGTTAAAATGATGCTCGATTGGTTAGGAGAAAAAGACAAAGGTGATATACTTGAATCCGCAGTTGCAGATGTTATTAAAGAGGGGGAAGTAAGAACGTATGATATGGGTGGTGACAATACATCACTCGACATGGCTGAGGCTGTAGCTTCAAAAATATAATTGTGTAAAACATTCAGATATAAATTTTCAAAACTATTTTTTGAGATAGAAAACTTTATTAATCTCTCCTTAAAATATTTTATTTAGTGCTGAAAATTTCTTAAAAATTTAATTAAGAATAACATGAAAGAAAAAATATTAGAAATCTGGCCTGAAATAAATTGGATCAAAGATGATGAACTAAGAGAGAAGGTAACCAACTCATGGATCTATGCAATTGAAAACAGTGTTCTCACAGCCGAAGACCTCGAGAAAATTCCATTTTCACTTTTGATTAAAGATTGTAAAATCTCATTCATGAATCATAAGCGAACTTGCGTTCAACTCGCGGTAGAAATGGCGAACATAATGAAGAAGAATTTCGGTGATGAAATTAAAATTGACATGGATACACTGATAGCCGGAGCAATACTTATAGACATCGGTAAGCTGCTTGAATACGAAATTGTCGATGGAAAATTGACTACGAGTTCTGCGGGTAAATTAGTGAGACATCCATTTAGCGGTCTTGCTATTGCTGCTAAATTTGATCTCTCACCGGAGATACAGCATATTGTAGGGACTCACTCGAAGGAAGGCGATCTTGGCAAGAGAACTGTTGAATCCATTGTCGTGAATCATGCTGATTTTGTAAGTTTCGATCCGTTCAGACCTGAAGTAACAATATAATTTATAAATTATTTCATAAGGGAATTTCCATGGCTCAGAATATCATAGAAAAAATTGCTCAAAAGTATGCTGTTGGAATTGAAAAGGATCAAAAGGTTAAGAGCGGTGATTTTATATCAATTCGTCCTGCGTACGTAATGACGCATGACAATACCGGTGCTGTTATTCCGAAGTTCAAAAGCATCGGTGCTCACAAATTAGCTAATCCACGTCAGGTGGTTCATACATTAGATCATAACATTCAGGATACAAGCGAGAAGAATTTAGCTAAGTACAAAAGTATAGAAGAATTCTCAAATTCGATAGGAGCTGATTTTTATCCAGCCGGTCGGGGAATCGGACATCAGATAATGTGTGAAGAAGGATATGCCTGGCCCGGAACTTTGGTTGTTGCATCGGACAGTCATTCGAATATGTACGGTGGGTTAGGAGTTCTCGGAACACCTATTGTAAGAACCGATGCAGCAGCGATTTGGGCAACAGGAAGGACATGGTGGCAGATTCCACCAATTGCAAAGGTTGAGCTTAACGGGAAATTGAAACCGGGAGTTACGGGAAAGGACGTCATAATTGCACTTTGTGGATTCTTCAATAAAGATGAAGTGTTAAACTATGCAATTGAATTTTCAGGTGACGGTTTATCTCAAATCGGTATCGACCAGAGAATTACCATTGCAAACATGACGACAGAATGGGGTGCATTAGCTGGAGTATTTCCTATGGATGATATAACAATTGATTGGTTAAAAGAAAGAGCTGATTTTATCAAAAAGAGGGGACTAGCAGGCGTTCCGTCCGATGCTGACGGTAAAGGTGTTCATCCGAGAATTAATGATGAAAATATTATGAAATTAGAAAAAGAGTTGGATACTCTTACACCGGATGACGATGCTTTTTATTCGAAAGTTTTAACATTGAATTTAGCAACAGTTGTTCCTTATGTATCAGGTCCAAATACTGTTAAAGATATGACATCTATATTTGATATTAAAAAGCAGAATGTAAAAATCAATAAGGCATACCTCGTTTCGTGTGTGAACAGCAGGGTAGACGATATCGCAGAAGCAGCGAAAGTTATAAAAGGAAAGAAGGTTGCTGACGGTATTGAATTTTATATAGCAGCAGCTTCGAATGAAGTTCAGAAAAAAAGTAAACAAAACGGTGACTGGAAAGCCCTGTTGGATGCAGGAGCAATTCCTCTCCCCCCGGGATGTGGTCCCTGTATTGGTTTAGGAGCAGGACTGCTCGGGGACAATGAAGTCGGAATTTCAGCGACTAATAGAAATTTCAAGGGGAGGATGGGTTCACCTTCGGCGAAGGCATATCTTGCTTCACCTTTCGTTGTTGCATCTTCCGCTGTATCAGGAAAAATTGATTATGCCTGGGAAGGAGAGGCATCGGATATTACTGCATCGATTCAGATAAAAAAGAAAGAAGTGAGCAAGGAAGAAGAAGTGAAAATTTTAGATGGATTTCCTGAAATCGCAGAAGGTGATTTAGTTTTTTGTCATCAGGATAATTTGAATACAGACGGAATATATCCCGGAAAGTACACATACATAGATGAGTTCACCCCTGAAGACCAGGCTGGAGTAGTGATGGAAAATTATGATCCCAAATTTAAGGAAATGGTTAAGAAAGGTGATATTTTAGTTGGCGGATATAACTTTGGTTCAGGAAGTTCAAGGGAACAGGCAGCAACGGCTTTAAAATATAAAGGCATTCAATTAGTTATTGCAGGGTCTTTTAGTGCAACCTATTTAAGAAACGCTTTGAATAACGGTTATTTGGTAATAGAAATACCCGAACTCATTGATAAATTAAAAAAAGACTTTGGTACTGAGAGTCATACTGTTTTGACAGGATTGAAAGCGAAGCTGGATTTCAAGAACTCCAAAATAACTGTAAATGGTGATGAGTATTCGTTCAGTCCTGTTGGTACGGCTGCTCAAGAGTTAATCATAACCGGTGGACTTGAAAACTGGGTGAAGGAAAATTTATAATCGAAAAATTTTAAGTAAATTTTAAATTTAAGTTTTTATAATATGGAAAAATCAATATCACGTCAAATAAGTGAGTTTGCGTTAAAACTCAAATATGAAGACTTACCAGCTGAGGTTGTTAATGAAGTGAAAAGATATCTTTATGATTCAATTGGCTGCGCATACGGAGGGTATCACACAAAGGACGTTAACATATTAAGAGATATTTACATGACGATGGGCGGAAAAGAAGAAGCAACATTAATTGGATTTGGTGATAAGATACCGGCAGTTAATGCGACACTTGTAAATTCGTTGATGGTAAGAGCACTGGATTTTAATGATATTTACTGGAAAGAGGACCCGTCTCATCCTTCTGACCTGATTCCTGCTGCGTTATCTGTTGGTGAGTTGGCAAACCTGTCTATGAAAAATGTAATTGTAGCAATAGTATTAGCTTATGAATTTGAGCAGCGGATGTGTGAATTTGCCGTACCGGGAGTTCGTGAGCGTAAATGGCATCACGCAACGATTACACAATTCGTTTCACCTATTGTTGCGGGGAAATTATTGGGATTGAACGAAGATCAAATGGTCAATGCAATTGGAATTAACGGATCACATAACCATACAATTGGCTGTCCAACCGCTGGAAAGTTAACGATGATGAAAAATACCGTTGATCCGATGGCAGTGCAGGAAGGAGTGTTTGCAGCACTCATGGCTCAAAAGGGTTATTCAGGGACAGAACAGGTCTTTGAAGGAAAGGAAGGATTAATGGATGTCTTTGGACCTGATTGGAATCTGGAAAAACTGTTAGGGGGGTTGGGAGATAAATTTAAAATTCTTGAATGCAGTATGAAAGCATTTCCAACAGAAGCATTGACGCATACACATATTACAGCAGCTTTGAAGGTTGTAGTTAATAATAATATCAGTTATGATCAAATTGAATCTGTTACAATAACAACGATTGCACGAGCATGCGATATACTTTTCGATTCTCATAAATACAGACCTGAATCGAGAGAAACAGCAGACCATTCTTTGCCTTATTGTGTTGCAGCAGCTTTGGTCGATCACAAGATTACAACGAATACATTTTCAGATGAAAAAATGAAAGACCCAAGAATCTGGGATGTGATCGATAAGATTAAAGGAGAAGCTTCGGAGGAATTCGAAAAGATGTTTCCGGCAAAACAGCCCTCGAAAGTTGTAATCAAAACAAAAGACGGAAAAGAATTTTCCGAATATTTAGAATATCCAAAAGGGGATCCACGTGAACCAATGACAACGGACGATATAGAGAATAAGTTTAAGGCATTATCGAGTTCATTGTTAAATGAAGAGAAACAGAAAAGTATTAAAGATGTGATATTTAACTGCGATGATTTGAAGACAAGAGATTTTATGACAGAGTTAATAGTCTAATTGTATAAATAATTCATCAATAAATATTTACAATAATGGGAAAACCTATTAATAAAAAAGAAAACTTCGATGTTAGGTCGGATTGTCTTGTTGAGATTATTCCGAAAACATCCGGTGGAATAAAGTTGGAAACGGTTAGCAGAGTTGAGTCCATGTTTGGTTCAAGCACCAGAGAATTATTATTAGAGATGTGTAGATTTTTTGATTTAAAGAATGCGCATATTATATTCGAAGATGGAGGTGCATTACCGTTTACGATTCAGGCTCGTTTCGAATTAACTGTGAAAAGATTGTTTCCCGATGTTACAAAAGAATATTTATCGGAGTTTATTAATGCTAACAATTACAAGACAACAAAAGACAAATTAAGGAGAAGCCGTTTATATCTTCCCGGTAATGAGTCGAAATATTTTATAAATGCCGGATTGCATAACCCGGACGGCATCATTCTTGATTTGGAAGATAGTGTATCACATTCGGAGAAAGATGCTGCTCAATTAATAGTTCGAAATGCATTGAGAAGCGTAAATTTCTACGGTGCTGAAAGAATGGTACGTATTAATCAACTTCCAAGAGGTCTCGATGATTTGAAATATATCATCCCTCATAACGTTCATGTGATACTAATTCCTAAATGTGAATCCGCAGAGCAGGTTATACAGGTAGAATTGGAAATGGAACAATTAAAATTCGAAAATCAGATTAGGAATGATATTTATTTCATGCCAATTATTGAAAGTGCTCTGGGAGTTATTAAATCTTACGAGATTGCTACAGCTTCTAAAATGAATTGTGCATTAGCAGTCGGTTTGGAAGATTATACGGCAGATATCGGAGTTGAAAGGACGTTAGAAGGCAGGGAGAGTTATGTTGCAAGGAGTTTGGTAGTTAATGCAGCTAAAGCGGCTGGTATTCAACCTATTGACACAGTCTTTTCTGATGTAAGCGATATGGAAGGATTAAGAGAAAGTGTAATCGAAGCAAAAGGTCTTGGATTTGAAGGGAAGGGTTGTATTCATCCAAGACAAATTAAAGTAATTAATGATTCTTTTGCTCCTACTGAAAAAGAAATTGAGAAAGCTCAAAGAATTGTTGTCGCATTTGAGAAAGCTGAGGCGAAAGGTCTTGGTGTTGTATCGCTGGGAAGTAAGATGATCGATGCACCCGTTGTAAAAAGAGCACAGAGGGTTATACATCTTGCGTTATTAAATAATCTTATAAAAGGAAATTGGAGAAAAGAAATTCTTTAAGACAAGGATTAATGTTGACTAATTTAATTTAAATCATTCAAATTTTATTTTTAGAATTATGAAATTAGTAAAAAATGCTGCAGGTCGATTGATTCCTACTACTGTAAACGGGCTAAAGCAAATTCCATACAAAGGAGTTGGAAAATATAAACCTAAAGGATTCAAAGCAAAACCTCCAATACGAAGTTGTACTGATTACCCGGCAGATGGAAACAAAGTTGTGAAAAATCTTCGAGAGGCATTGAAAAGATGCGGAATTAAGAATGGAATGACAATATCAACTCACCACCATTTGCGGGACGGTGATGCAATGACAAATCTTTTATTCGATACGATCAAATCGATGGGAATAAGAAACATACGCTGGTTTCCGAGCGCTTCATTTCCATGTCATAAACATTTAATAAAATATCTTGAAGACGGAACAATTCATCATATAGAAGGAAGCATGAATGGACCATTGGGAAGGTTCACATCGTTAGGAAAAATGAAAGGTGTAGGTGTTTTAAGGTCTCATGGCGGAAGATACCAATCAGTTCAGGATGGTGAAGTTCATATAGATATTGCTGTAATTTCTGCACCCACTGCTGATCCATTTGGTAATGCGAACGGTGTGACGGGACCTGCTGCCTGCGGGTTACTTGGATTTGCATTGGGGGATTCTGAATATGCAGATAGAGTGATAGCAGTTACAGATAATTTAATTCCGTTTCCATGTGTCCCATGGCAAATTCAGGGAAACAATGTTGATTTTGTCGTTAAAATAGATTCGATAGGGGATCCGACAAAGATTGTTTCAGGAACAACGCAGGTTACCAAAAGTCCGGACAGGCTTCTAATCGCTGAATACGTTGCACGATTCATCGAAGAAGCCGGGATTATGAAAGAAGGATTTTCTATGCAGGCAGGTGCCGGAGGTACTAATCTTGCTTTCGCTGTGTATTTACATGAAAGGATGAAAGAGAAAAACATAAAAGCAAGGTTTATAAGAGGAGGTAGTACAAAATATTTAGTTGATATGTTGGAAGAGGGTTATGCTGATTACATTTTAGATGGTCAGACTTTCGATTTAGAGGGTGTGCGTTCGATGAGAGATAACCCAAACCACATTAATACGAGTCCTTTTACAAGTTATAACTATCACGGTAAAGGAAATTTTTCAACGATGGTTGATACGGCAGTTTTAGGAGCGACAGAAGTTGACATTAATTTTAATGCTAATGTTGTTACACATTCGGATGGTTATTTGCTTCATGGAATAGGTGGATGGCAAAATTGTTTATTTTCTAAGTGCACAATTCTCGCAGTTCCTTCATTCAGAGACCGTATTCCTGTGATTGTAAAGGAAGTAACAACTCTTTGCGGACCCGGTGAGTTAATCGATGTTATAATTACAGAGAGGGGAATAGCTATTAATCCCAAAAGAAAAGATTTAATTCACGCTGTCAAAAATTCCGGACTTCCAATTAAATCGATTAAAGATATTCAAGAAGAAGTATACAAGATTTGCGGTGAACCGCAGAAACCCAAAGTGAATAAGAATAAGGTTGTGGCAATAATTAAATGGGTCGACGGGACTGTATTGGACAGTGTATTCCAGGTTGTGAGTAAATAATTACAGCAATTATATGTATCATTCTGAGCAGGTAGAGCGGACTCCTCAGAATGATACATTTTCTTTTTTAGTCAATTAACTTTCCAACGCGGTTCCATCTTATCGAACCTATCAGATCGAAAAATTGAGAAAACGGAATGTTTGCATCCCAGGACCAGTACAGCATAAATGCTTCACCGACAACGTTCTCCATTGGCATGAATCCCCAGAACCTGCTGTCAAGAGAATTGTTCCTGTTATCACCCATCATAAATAGGTAATCCCTTTCTACTGTGTATTCACCATTGACTAACTCTTTGTCATCGACAAGGACTTTATTATCCAGTCTCATACTTATTGTATGACCTTCACGCTTCACAAACATTTCCCACGCCTGAAAATTTGAGGAATCAATTTTTATCTTGTTACCAATCTTAGGTATGATCAGCGGTCCGTAGTTGTCTTCATTCCAGCCTGAACCTTCGGGAAATATCCGTGGATTTGCAATGTTGTCTGAGCGAGGACTACCGAGAAATTTTGATTCGGGTGGATTAGGAACAATTTTACCATTATTATAAAGTGTTCTATTAACGATAAGTATTGTATCACCGGGTAATGCCACACATCTCTTAATATAATTCAATACCTCAGGTGATATTAATTCATCACGGTTTCCCGGAAAATCAAAAACTATTATATCTCCTACTTTTGGGTCTTTAAAACCGGGCAATTGAAAATAGGGAAGCCTAACATCGGTGAATGGTATATTTCTTGGAGATGTAGCTCCGTAAGTAAATTTGGTAACCAGTAGAAAATCTCCAACAAGCAGTGTATTTTCCATCGAACCTGTTGGAATTCTGTATGCTTCGAATAGTAAAATCTTTATGATAAACGCAACTATTGCTGCATACAGCAGAGCATCAAAATACTCCCGTGGTTTTGACTTTTTTATCTTTTTGTCGTCTTTTCCTTTTGTTGAGACAGATGATTTCTTTTTAAACAATGCTTTAATATTTTATATTTATATAATATTCTATTTATCCAATGAAAGAACTGCTAAAAATGCTTCCTGCGGTATCTCAACCGAGCCTACTTGTTTCATACGTTTCTTACCCTCTTTTTGTTTTTCCAACAGTTTTCTTTTTCTTGTTATGTCACCGCCGTAACATTTCGCAAGAACATTCTTTCTTGTTGCTGTTACGGTTTCTCTTGATATGATTTTTGAACCGATAGCAGCCTGTATTGCTACTTCAAACATTTGTCTTGGGATGAGAGTTCGCAGTTTAGTGCATAATTTTTTACCCCATGTAAAAGCTTTATCCCGGTGCACGATTGTAGACAAAGCGTCTACGGATTCACTATTAAGTAAAATATCGAGCTTAACCAGATCAGTTTGTCTGTAATCTTTGAAATCATAGTCAAATGAAGCATAACCTCTTGTAGTTGATTTTAGTTTATCGTAAAAATCGAAAATGATTTCCGCTAATGGAAATTCGAATAAGAGATCGACTCTCTTGGGATCGAGATAATTA
The DNA here is from genome assembly GCA_016783945.1 of Ignavibacteria bacterium. Classification (GTDB taxonomy): domain Bacteria; phylum Bacteroidota; class Ignavibacteria; order Tepidaquicellales; family Tepidaquicellaceae; genus BS750m-G4. The sequence continues at coordinate 151 of JADHVP010000024.1, read as the reverse complement.
GTTGTTTTATAAATTCCGCGTTTGTCTTTTGCCAGGCTCATGATGTTCCCGATATATTCAGTTGGAGTAATAATTTGTGCTGTAATGTACGGTTCTTCAATGTAATTCAACACACTGGTGTCCGGCATCAAAGCAGGATTATCGACTAATA
>JADHVP010000023.1 GCA_016783945.1 Ignavibacteria bacterium | reverse complement strand
TCCAAATAATCTTTCCGATTAGAATAATGTCCCGCCCTATATTTTTATCCTAAAATCAATCACATCCTAAAATTCTTTTCAAATACTAAGTTTATAATCTTGAATTAAGGAAGTATTATACATAATTTTTATACCGTTTTAAGAATTAAAAGGAAAAATCTTTATGAGTTTATTGGTAGTAGGTTCGTTAGCATTAGATACAATCGAAACACCTTTTGGAAAAGAAGAATATACGCTCGGTGGTTCAGCAACTTTCATAACAACCGCGGCAAGCTATTTCACAGACAATATCAGATTAGTCGGTGTAGTGGGTTATGATTTCCCTAAAAAGGAAATCGACTTCTTGAGGTCAAAAAAAATAGACATTTCTGGTTTGGAAATATCAAAAGATGAAAAGACGTTCCACTGGCACGGTAAGTATGACTTTGATCTTAATACTAGAGAAACAATCACAACAGATCTGAATGCATTCGAGCATTTCAATCCTGTTATATCGGAAAAATTTAAGAACAGCGATTACGTCTGTCTTGGTAACATTCACCCGGGCTTGCAGAAAAAAGTCATCGAGCAGATAGATAAACCGAAGTTAATCATGATAGACACGATGAACTTTTGGATAGACGGAACACCGGATGAATTAAAGGAGACACTCACGCTCGTTGATTTGATAGTGATAAATGATTCCGAAGCGAGAGATCTATCAAAAGAGTTTAACCTGGTTTCTGCTGCAAAGAAAATTATGGAATTGGGTCCGAGAATTATTATTATTAAAAAAGGAGAACATGGGGCGTTACTTTTTACCGAGAACACAATTTTTTCGGCTCCCGCCTTCCCTCTTGAACAGGTGTTCGACCCAACAGGTGCCGGCGATACTTTTGCAGGAGGATTTATGGGCTGGATAAGCAAGACAGAAAATTTATCGGACGACAATCTTAAACTTGCGGTCATTTATGGAAGCACGATGGCATCTTTGGCAGTTGAGAAATTTTCACTTGATGGTATCAGAGACCTCGATAAAAAAACTATTATGAATCGGTTTGATGAATTTATAAAGCTAACACATTTTGAAACGGTAAGCATTTAGATGAATAGATTAATTGAAACTGAATTAAATTATTAACGTATGTCTTTTACGAACACAGAGGCATTTGTATTAAAAGGATTTCGATACGGAGATACAAGTAAAATTGTAACTTTGTTTACGAACGAGTACGGAAAATTTAATGCAATCGTAAAGGGAGCAAGGAATTTCAAGTCTCGTTTCAGTGGTATTTTTGAGAATATGAATTATATAAATGTGTTCTTTAATAAAAAAGATAACAGAGAATTGCAGCTTATATCGAAGGCGGAATTCAGGAACTCGTTTCCTAAAATTAAATCAAGTTTAGACAAGATTAATACTGCATATAGAATATTGGAATTATTGAACAAATCGACTCTCGATTATTATGTGAATGAAAAAATATTTTTATTATTAAAGCACACTTTCGAAACTTTAGAGAACTCAATCAGAAATTTCAATTATTTTATACTTTATTTCCAGATTAATCTTGCAAAATTACTCGGGTTGGGAACGCTGATAGAAGAAAATCAAAACCAGATTTTTGAAAATAATGATTGTGTAAAAGAAACTTTTTACAAAAATTTAGCATTTAAATTGAATGAAAGACATTATCTTATGATAGATGAAATAAATTCGACTAACATAGAACAGCTTCAGGATTTAAACTATGATAATGTTGATATACAAAATCTGCAATCTAATTTTGACTACATTCTGTCAAATAATTTGCAGAACTTTGGTTACTTAAAAACAAAAAAAATAATTAACGAGATAAACAAAAATACATGATTAATTGTTAAAGCTTTTAACAAACAAAAAGATTATAAATTTTTTAAGGAGTAATATTTAAAATGTCAAAAAAACCAATATTCGCAGGAGCAGTCATATTAGTATTAATAATATCAATAGCTGCATTATTAATAGCAAACTTCAGCAATATCAAAACTCTTATAGCAAACTCTCAGATTGATTTTAAAACCACCCCACCAATCCAAACTACAAACGAAAATTTAAAAGACCTTAATAATGCTTTTGTCGAAATTGCAAAAGCTGTTACACCTTCTGTTGTTTACATAGAAGTTGTGAACGAATCATCAAGCCAAAATTATAACAAGGATAATTTTGAATTCTTCTTTGGACCAGATTTTAAAATGGATGAAATGCCAAGCTTTGGTTCGGGTTCGGGTGTGATCATTAGTGAGGACGGGTATATAATGACAAATAACCATGTAGTCAAAGATGCAAAGGACAAAGGTATAAAAGTTGTATTGATGGATAAGAGAGAGTTCACAGCAAAGTTAATTGGCACTGACCCTAACACTGATATTGCTGTTGTAAAAATCGATGCTGACAATCTTACGGTTGCTTCAGTTGGTAATTCAGATGATGTTCAGGTTGGTCAATGGGTTCTTGCAATAGGTAATCCATTGGGTTTAAATAATACTGTTACATCAGGAATCGTTTCAGCTTTAGGTCGTAATATTCAAATTACCGGTGATAGTTATGCAATAAATAATTTCATACAAACTGATGCAGCAATCAATCCTGGTAATAGTGGTGGTGCTTTAGTTGATATTAATGGTTTAGTAATCGGAATTAACTCCGCGATAAAAACAACGAGTGGTTACTACCAGGGATATGGTTTTGCAATTCCGATTAACATGGCAAAGAATGTAGCATCAGAATTAATTAAAAATGGAAAAGTTGAACGTGGATATATTGGAGTATCGATTAAAGATGTCGATATAAAAGAGGCTAAAGGACTCGGACTAAGCGAAGCAAAGGGAGTTTTAGTTCAGAATGTTTTGAAAGGAAGTGCAGGTGAAGAGGCTGGTTTACAAACGGGCGATGTAATTTTAAAAGTCGATGGTACAGAAGTTAATGCTGCAAATCAACTGCAGACTATTATTGGTTCTAAACGCCCGGGAACAGAGGTTGTGTTGTCTGTTTTCAGAGATGGTAAAACTTTTGATAAAACTGTAAAGTTAAAACCTCGCTCAGATAATGAACAAACAATAGCTGAGAATAAAACAGATCCCGAAAAAAATAAAGATCTTAATTTAACATCTTTCGAAAGTATTGGCTTAACTGTAACAGATCTTTCGGGTTCTTTAATGAAAGAATTTGGTGTTGACCATGGTGTTTATGTTAATGATGTTAAACATTTTTCCGAAGCTTTTAATAGGGGTATGAGATCTGGCAATGTTATATTAGAAGCTGATAAAGAAAGAATTGAAAGTGTAGGTCAGCTTGAATCGATTATTTCTAAGAAAGATAAAGGTGATATAGTTGTATTGAAAGTTATGACACAGCAAAAAGATATACGATTAATAGCTGTTGAACTATAATCATACTAAAAATATAATATTGACTTATGGTTTTTTAGCTATAAGTCAATAATAAATTTAATTCTTGATATTTTGAATTATTATACATAAGTTGAGCAATATGACAAGGACCATAATAAATATTGTTTTTGTTTTGGTGTTTCTTATTAGCGTAATAAATGTTTTTGCTGATAATGCTAATAATAAACATTTCAACAAACCTACTGATGGAATTGGTTCGGGTATATCTACAATAACTTCTGATGATTATAAATTATATCAGAATTTTCCAAACCCATTCAATCCTGTCACTAAAATAAGTTATAAAATCGAAAAAGAAGGTTACGTTTCTTTGAAAGTTTATAACTTGGTCGGTCAGGTCATAAGAGTCATGGTAGATGAAAATCAGGAACCCGGAAAATATTCAGTTGTGTTTGATGCTTCTGATTTTTCGACTGGTGTTTATCTTTACAAGTTAGAGATAAACGATTTTACATCTGTCAAGCGAATGACTTTAATCAAATAATTTGTCGATTAAATTGTTTTTTAAAAGTAAAGATTTTTATGAAAAATTTCATACTAGTTTTACTGTTAGGAATTATAATATCTTTTTCAAACAAGACTTATGCACAGGGTGTTATCTATGATGATTTCTCGGTAAAAGCAATGCCCGGCTGGGTATGGGGAGGAGTAGACATGAAGTATTCCCATAACGAAGATAATAAAGAAAACGGATACGGAGAAATATTTACAAAAGACATTGTAAAATCCAATTCATACATTGGTAAAATTACAAAGATAAGTCCCGTATTAATGACAGCAGGGAATTTTTTAAACGTGATGCTTATGGGTGTTTCTAATGATGTAACTGCCAAATTGCAAATTTTATATGATTTGGATAATAATAAATCTTACAGCAAAGATAAGGATTTGATGTTTGAATCTATTCCTGTTTCTATGAATTTCGAAGGCTGGAAGCAGATAAAATTAAAACTCGATCAAGATAATTTTGCAATTATAACTGAAACAGAAGAAGATTTTTCTGTGACAGAAGAGGAAGCTTTGGGAATTCAGTTAGAGTTCGAAGCTGGGAAAAAATATAAAGAATCGAAATTTGAATCCGGTATAGCACTGATTTCAGAAATTGTTAACAAAGAAAACTTAGTCAGTGAAAAAGATGATCAGAAAGATGAAGAGTCTTATTTCGATGCTAAAAACTTTCCGAATCCTTTCAATCCGATTACAACTATAACATACACGCTGCGTGAATCGACTTTTGTTAATCTAACAGTATATGACAGATTAGGAAGAGAAGTGAAAAACCTTGTTACTGAAAACCAATCCGCAGGTACACACAGTGTTGAATTTGACGGTTCAAGTTTACCGAGTGGGATTTATTTCTACAGGATTAAAACAAATGAAAATACAGAAGTCAAAAAAATGATACTCGCAAAATAATTTCATTCAAAAGTTTGTAACATTATCCCCTATTGATGATGAATCAATAGGGGATTTTTATTATTGATTTGTTTTATTTGAAAGTTTTAACGAGCAACAACAATACCAGTCGGGAATGACGCTGTTTCGTATCTCTTGTTGAGTACTGTAAAATCGATTGTTCTGATAATTCTTGAAACACCTAATTTAACGCTTCCCACTTGTGGATGATGACCATTATAACCTGATTGTGATTCACACGATACTATTGCATACTTGCCATCACGTATAAAATCGATTCCATGAGGTTGTATTCCAACACCCTGAATTGTTCTTATAACTGTTTGACTAATTGCACTTATTACAGAAACCGAATTTGAATTCCTGTTACAAACATATACATATCTTCCATCGGGTGTGAATTTTAACAGCAGAGGATTGTCTTCTACTGTTATATTTTTTGTAAGTGAAAGGTCATTTGAATTGAAAACTTTTACAAAATCCGGAGCTTGATTGTCAGGAGGACCGGTGCAAGTTACAGAAAGAAAAGAATTATCAGGTGATAGTTCCACCTGGAACGGCAGATAATTTCCAGTACCGTTTCCTGTTGGTGGTACAGATGGGTCGATAGGTATTTTCAGAATAATTTTAAAACTATTGGTTTCTATCTTAAATAAATATTCTCCTTGCTGTGATGCAACATATAGGAATTGACCATCGTTAGATAACGCCATACCGTTAGGCGCATTCAATAGTTGATCTGTTATTGTATCCAAAACTGTCATCATACTCGTTTGAAATTTTCTAATACTTCTTTCTGTATTGAGACCGTTTTCGTAATTGGATATATATCCATAAAAGTTGTCGGGTGATATAACTATTTGGGCTGGATTATTTCCAGCAGGCATTCTCGCTACTCGTGTATTGCTTAGCATATTATATTTCTCAATATATCCCTCTTGAATTAAACTTACATAGAAATATTTCTTTAGATGATCTATAGTGACGCAATAAGGTGCATCATTCTGGCTGCTTCCTCCTACCGGTATAAGTCTTGCAACAAGTTGGTACTCTGTGTGAATTAATGCAACATAATCCGATGCCTTATTTGTAATGTATGCTTTTGGCTGAAATACTTCAAAAGCGACTCCCCCGTTTTTATTCTTTGCACCGTTATTAATCCAGTGCATTATGGTATGCACTTTATCACCTGATAATTTATGAAGATTGCTAAGAACAGGAGGATTTAAAAGAATGACGGGTGCGACGTTTGTATCATTATTAACAGCAGCTATTAGGTAGGACCAAAAAGCATTATAAGGAATTATCATTGTTCCATTATCCGAACCATTCATTGCATTCGTCCAATTTTCGAGATCGAATCCGCTTGCTCTGTCATTAGTACTGTGGCATATCGGGCTGACACAAGTCTGATTTGTTGTGCCTAAGAGAGAATTGAATATTGTACTGATACTATCAGGAAATTCAACTATCGATTCATTTGTGATTATGTCTTTCTCGCATGAATAAAAAGTGTATAGAATTATTATTGAGAAAATAAAATAAATGCAAAAACAAATTTGAATTTTTTTCAAAACAAAATAAGATTTAATTCCCAGTAATCATCAAACTTAATCTATAATTTAGTAATCATTTCTAAAATTGTAAGATAAATTCTATTCCCTTAAAACTTAATTCTCCAAATGCTATATTTGTAAACAATATAAGAGATAAAAGATTATCATTTAAAAACAGAATAGCTAATCGTAATTACAATTGAAACAGAAGAAAGATATTAGCCAGATGACCTTCCGAAATATGCCATCCTTGAAATCAAGTTTCACTAAACCTGTATACAAGATTGATTTTGGCTAAATCTGAATAAAATTGTATAATGAAGCTTTGCATCAGGAAACTTATGCAAGATTAGTAAATAAATTCAAAATGTAAATATTATTTCATAATTAAAATTTTGTTTATGTCAAAAATTAAAGTTATTATTATGGGTGCTGCAGGTCGTGATTTTCATAATTTCAATGTTTATTACAGAGAAAATCCAAAATACGAAGTAGTTGCATTCACTGCAACTCAGATTCCATATATCGATGACAGGAAGTATCCGGCAGCATTGAGTGGAAAACTTTATCCGAAAGGAATTCCAATATACCCGGAAACAGAATTGCTCAAGCTAATAAAAAAGCATAAAGCAGATGAAGTTGTATTTTCCTATTCTGACGTAACATTCAATTATGTAATGTCAAAATCTGCGGAAGTTATGGCTGCGGGTGCTTCGTTTAAAATGTTGGGTTATGATCAAACTGCGATAAAATCTAAAAAGCCTGTTATAGCAGTCGTTGCTGCAAGAACAGGTGCTGGAAAAAGCCAGACTTCAAGGAAGATTACAGAAATACTAAAAGGACTCAATAAAAAAACCGTTGCTATAAGACATCCTATGCCTTATGGAGATTTAGCAAAACAAAAAACACAGCGATTCGGAACAATCAGTGACCTAAAGAAAAACAAATGCACAATCGAAGAGATGGAAGAATACGAACCATACGTATCGCAAGGACATGTTATTTATTCAGGAGTTGATTATGGAGAGATTCTTCGTGAAGCAGAAAAAGAAGCAGATGTTATACTTTGGGACGGCGGAAACAATGACATGCCATTCTATAAAGCTGACCTGGTTATAACAGTGGTTGATCCGCATAGACCAGGACATGAACTGGGGTATTACCCGGGTATGACAAATCTTCTAATTGCTGATGTTGTCGTGATTAACAAAGTTGGATCAGCACCTCCGGAGAATGTATCAATTGTGAGAGAAAATATTTTAAAGCATAATCCTAAGGCAATTATAATAGAAGCAGCCTCCCCTATTTCATTGAGTAAACCAGAGGATGCAAAATTGATACAGGGTAAAAAGGTTTTGGTAGTCGAGGATGGACCTACTTTAACACACGGAGAAATGAAATTCGGCGCCGGGACACTAGCCGCTCAAAAGTATGGTGCAAAAGAAATTATCGATCCGCGAAAGTATGCTGTTAAAAGTATAAAAGAAACTTATGATAAATATCCGAACATCGGAACATTGCTACCGGCAATGGGATATGGTTCAAAACAAATCAAGGACCTTGAAACTACCATCAACAAAGTTCCTTGCGATAGTGTTGTAATTGGAACACCGATTGATCTTACCAGATTGATCAAAATCAATAAACCATCTGTAAGGATAAGATACGACCTTCAGGAAATCGGGAAGCCTGACTTAACAAATATTATAACAGATTTCTTGAAGAAATGATTATTTAAAATTATTGAAAAGCTCGTTTGTCTACAAGCTTGTTTCCTAAAGCAATAAGTAGTTACCTGCGGGCTTTTTTATTTATACTTTCATTAAAGACTATTGGATAAGGTTCTTCAGTTTTTTCAACTTCTCAAATGCTTCGGTATACTTTATCTTTTCCTGTTCGACTATTTCTGTAGCAGCTTTTTCTATAAAATCAGTGTTCGATAATTTTCTGTTAAGTGAGTAAATATACTTCTCGAGCTTTTCTATTTCCTTATTATATTTTTCTTTTAGTTTATTTATATCAGCTGCATCAATTAATGATAAATGTAATTCATAATCATTTAAGATTTTGCTAACTTTATTCTCTGAAATTGTTATCAGTTGAACACCGTAATTTAGTTCTTTAAGATTACACAATGATATCATGTAATTATTATACTTAGAGATGATTTTTTCCGAATGTTTATCAATACATTTTATATCAACTTTACATTTTTGAGAGAAAGCAATATCATTTTCAGCTTTAAGATTTCTAATTCCGGTAACGACCTCTTTTAGCTTTTCAAAGTTTTCCTCAGTGTCTAAATTTATTTGAGATTTATTTACTTCAGGAAATTCAGATAATGATATACTGTCATCTTTTCTGCTATCATCCAGTATATGCCACAACTCTTCGGTCACAAACGGTATTACGGGATGTAATATTTTAACAATATCTTCATAATGATTTAAAGCTTTATCAATTATCGACCTTGCAGAATCTTTATCTTCATTAATTTTTATTTTTAATAACTCGATGTACCAATCGCAAAAATCACTCCATACAAAATTGTATATGTATTTTGTATAATCATCCAATTTATAATCATTCAAATTGTTTTCTATATCTCGTATGGTAGAATTATACCTGCTGTTTATCCATTTCTCAACAAGATCATATTCCACTTCTTTATTCCCATACTCATCGCTTGAATAAACCTTCTTCTTATTCATCATCAAAAATCTTCCGGCATTCCACAACTTCGTAATGAAATTTCTGCCTATCTCAGTTTTTTCTTCATCATATAAAACATCATTACCAAGGGGAGCTAAATATACAATCGTAAACCTTAATGCATCTGTTCCGTATTTATCCATAACATCGAGAGGATCAGGAGAATTACCGAGTGTTTTTGACATCTTCTTACCCTTTCCATCACGAACGAGTGCATTAAAATAGACATCTTTGAAGGGTATATCCTCCATATATTCCATCCCTGCCATAATCATTCTTGCTACCCAAAGAAAAATAATATCAGCTGCGGTTACAAGAAAATCTGTCGGATAATAATAATTGAGATTCTTGTTTAATTTATCTTTTTCCGAATTTTCCCATCCGAAAACACTAAAGGGCCATAACCAGGATGAAAACCATGTATCTAATACATCCTGGTCCTGTGTCCAGTTTTCAATATCTTGAGGAGGATTAACATCACAATAAATTTCACCGTTATCATTATGATACCATATCGGAATTTGATGCCCCCACCATAGCTGTCTCGAAATACACCAATCCCTTATGTTATTCATCCAGTGAAAATAAGTTTTTGTCCATCGTTCCGGGTGGAATTTTATTTTACCTTCTTTGACAACTTTCTTGGCAGGTTCAGCGAGCTTTTTCATCGAAACAAACCACTGGTCAGATAAATACGGTTCTATAATTGATTCAGATTTATCTCCAAAAGCAACATTATGAGAATAATCCTCAATTTTATCTATTAACTTCAATTCTTCTAATTTGGTAATTATTTTATTACGGGCTGTATAAATATCAAGTCCTTCAAATTCTAATCCATTTTCATTCATTTTTCCATCTTTGGTAATGACATTAACAATATCGAGTTTGTGCCTTTCCCCAACTTCAAAATCGTTTAAATCATGTGCAGGTGTAATTTTTAATGCTCCTGTACCAAATTCAACGTCTACATAATCATCAACTATTATAGGTATTTCTTTATTTACAAGAGGAAGTATAACTGTTTTATTTATATACTGTTTATATCTTTTATCTTTAGAGTTTACTGCGATAGCTGTATCACCAAGCATCGTTTCAGGTCGTGTAGTTGCAATCGTTATGAATTCATTCGAATTTTTCAAATGATATTTGATATAGTATAGTTTATCTTTTTGTTCTTTATAGAAAATTTCGTCATCGCTCAAAGCAGTTTGAGTTTTGGTATCCCAGTTAATTATTCTCTTTCCCCTGTAAATATATCCTTTTTTATACAGGTCAACAAAAACTTCTTTTACAGCTTGGGATAACCCATCATCAAGTGTAAACCTTTCCTTTGACCAATCCACGGAAGCACCCAATTTTCTTAGCTGCTTGAGAATATGTCCTCCATGTTTTTCTTTCCATTCCCAAACCAAATCCACAAATGCTTTTCTACCAAGGTCATATTTTGATTTACCTTTTTTTGCTATATCTTTTTCCACCATAATTTGAGTCGAGATTCCAGCATGGTCCATTCCTGGAACCCAGCAGACCTCGAATCCTTTCATTCTTTTCCATCTACAATAAAGATCCTGGATTGTGTTGTTTAAAATATGCCCTATATGCAGAATACCAGTAACATTGGGAGGTGGAATTACGACACAATATTTCTCTTTCTCAGGATTTACCTCTGATTTATAAATTTCATTTTCTTCCCAGAATTTTTCCCATTTTGTTTCAATTGATTTAGCATCGTATTTATGCGGAAGATCAGTCATTAATAATCTATATTTTTTTTTAATTGTTTAATGATTCAATGTTTTTATTTATAAGCTCATACGCCAAATCAAGGTATGCTGTTGCACCTTTAGAGTTTATTTTGTATAAGCACAATGGTTTTCCAAAAAAGGTTGCCTCAGTTAGCAAATTTGTAACGGGAATCACAGTTTCTAATAAATATCTTTTATATTTTAATTTCAATTCTTTTTCTGCGATTTCGGTTACTTTGGACTCTCTTTCATACATCGTGCGAACAATTCCTTCTACAAGCAGCGAGGGATTAGATATTTCTCTTATCCATTTTATATAATCAAACAATCTATCGATTGCATCGAGTGATAAATGTCCGCATTTTAACGGTATTAATATTGAAGATGACGCTGTTAATGCATTTAATGTTATTCCTCTCAGAACCGGAGGGCAATCTATAATAATATATTCATAATTTTTCTTTACACTTCTTACTGCATTTCTTAAAATGACTCTGTTTTCTGAAGATTTAGAAAATTTTTCATCTAACTTAATTGAGTTAATATTCGCAGGAACAAAATTGAGATATTGCATATCAGTCTTATGAATAGCATGCTCGAGTGACATTGAAAAATCAAAAATTTCTGAAATACCAGCTTTAATTTTGTCTGGCGTGAAGCCCAAAGCAATTGAAGATGAACCAAAAGGGTCACTATCTATTAATAATGTTTTCTTTTCTGCAATCGCAAGTGATGCAGCAAGATTAACAGCAGTAGTTGTCTTACCAACTCCACCTTTGGGAATACATATTGATATTACTTTTCCCATATTATTCTACCTGGATTTCAAGAGTTAAATAATCTTCTAATTTGGCTTTAAGCTTGTCTCCGGATTTTAGTTTTGAGATTCCAGCAGGTGTTCCAGTAAAAATTAAATCTCCTTTTGCTATGGAGAATATGCTCGATATATATGATATTAACTTATATATATTAAATATCATTAAACTTGTATTTGTAAATTGTATTCTTTTATCGTTTACATATAAATCAAAATCTAAATTCATTGGATTTTTTACTAATTCTTTAGGTATGATTTCCGATATCGGAGCTGAAGTTTTGAATCCTTTTGATACAGACCAGGGTAAACCCTTTTCTTTTGCTTTGGATTGTACATCCCTTAATGTCATATCTAGACCAATAGCATAACCAAGTATATATTCCTCAGTTTTATCCTCATGTATGTTCTCTCCATCTTTTGAGATTGCAATTACAAATTCAACTTCATTCTGTAAATTCTCGGAAATATTCTTACCGTTAATAGCAGGAATTATTATTTTTTCATGGTTATCTAAAATTGCAGAATTAGGTTTAAGAAAAACTACAGGATCTTTTGGTATCTCTTTGTTGTCAAATTCATTTATATGCTCTAAATAATTTTTCCCTATACAATAAATATTATTAACTTCAAAAAAATCGTTACTATTTTTTATTTTTATTAATTGTTTCATGTTACAATTTTGAATAAGATAATTTGTTGTTATTAATTACTGCATACGGTTTACAGGTTACTTTATAACCATCAAAAGGTGTATTTCTGCTTTTCGATTTAAATTTAGATTTATTTATGACCCAATTCTTATTTGCATTTAGTAATGTCATATTAGCCTTTTCACCTTCCCGGATTTTTATTTCTTTCAGATTTAAAATTCTCCTGGGATTAACTGATAATTTTTCTATCATCTTTTCAAATGTTATTATCCCCTTTTGAACTAAATATGTATAGGTTAAACCAACGCAAGTCTCTAATCCTACAACACCAAATGGTGCTTTACTAAATTTTTTGGATTTATCTGTGATTGTATGAGGTGCATGGTCAGTACAGATAACATCAATCGTATCATCTGCTAAACCCTCGAGAATTGATTTTACATCAAAAGGAGTTCTTAATGGAGGGTTCATCTTTGCATTCGTATTTTGAGTTTTGCATTCTTCATCAGTTAAAATAAAATGATGAGGGCAAACTTCACAAGTTACTTTAATATTTTTTTCTTTAGCTTTACGAATTATATCAATTCCCCTGCCGCAAGAAACATGTTGAACATGGTACCTGGAATTCTTTATAAATTCTGTTAGCAATATATCCCTGGCTATAATCGTCGTTTCACTAACGCATGGAATACCTTTCATTTTTAATTTCTTAGAAACCTCGCCTTCATTCATAACTCCTCTATTGGTAAGTTTCATGTCCTCGGCATGTTGAATAATAAGCGATTTCAATTTCGAGGTTTTCTCAAGAGCTTTTCGCATGATGTAAGGATCTGAAACAGGTCTTCCGTCATCCGTAAACGCTATTGCCCCTGCTTTAAATAATGCATCAATATCACTCAACTCATCACCTAGCTGTGCTTCTGTTACACATGCGGATAAATAGAGGTCTGTTAATGAATCTTTCGCTTTATGAAGAATATCATCTATTACTTTTTTAGAATCTATTGGGGGTTTAGTATTAGGCATACACAATACACCCGTAAAACCTCCGTTTTCTGCTGCACTAATACCGGATGAAATATCCTCTCTTTCCGTAAAACCGGGATCTCTGAAGTGAACATGTATATCGAATAATCCTGGAACACATGTCAGGTCATTAGATTTAATGATTATTATGTCGGAAGGTAATGCTCCTTTGAATTTTCCTATTTTCTCAATGATACCATCAACTATAAGAATATCGTTACTTTCATTTAGTTTATCGGAGGGTGAAACAATGTTAATGTTCTTTAAAAGTAAATTCAATAAGATAAATAATTATGTTAATAATTGTTTTGTGGGCAATACTGGATTCGAACCAGTGACCTCTTCCGTGTGAGGGAAGCGCGCTAACCAACTGAGCCAATTGCCCTTTGAAAAATCAGCCAATCAGGAAATTCCACAGTAATGCATCAAGAATAAGTATCATTGCAGCACATATAACAAATGATTTAATGGTCGACAATCCTACACCTTGAGCACCACCTTTTGTTTGGAAACCTACAAAGCACCCAATCGATGAAATACTTAATCCAAAAAATAAAGACTTAATAGCTGCAGAGACTAAATCCTTTACTTCAAAAGTATTTCTAAATCCCCTCATAAAAGTACTACCAGGTACATCAAGAAATATTGTTGCAACTAAATAAGAGCCTATAATGGCGATAGTACTTGCATACACGACAAGCACTGGTAACATCAATGTTGTTGCCACAACTCGCGGCATTGCTAAATATCTGATAGGATTGATAGCCATTGATTCAAGAGCATCGATTTGTTCAGTTACTTTCATTGTTCCGAGTTCCGCAGAAATAGAAGCCCCTACTCTACCTGCAAGAACGATTGCTGCAAGAACGGGACCCATCTCTAAAATTATTGCTTTAGGTGTTCCTGAGCCGAGAAAACTAATCGGAACAAGACCTTTAATCTGATAAGCAACTTGCCAGCTCGATACAGCTCCTGTAAAAAAACCAATTATTGATATCAGCACAATTGAATTAACACCCACGTGAACCATTTGTTCGAAAATAAGTTTTCTATCGCGAAACATCCTTGGTAAACTCTTAGTGATACCGAAGAATAATAATGTGTATTCCTCAAGATCAGTAAGAAACGTAGTTATTTTTTTAATCAGGAATTTTAACAAATCCGTTAGTAAAAAATTAATAAATTTTAAGTTGTCATTCTTTGAATCTTTACTTGCAGAAGCTTATTACCAATTTTTTTCATAATAGTAAATACAAATCCTTTATAATCTACTCTCTCATAAATTTCAGGAACGTGTCCCGTAACCTTCTGTAAAAATCCGCTTAATGTAAGATATTCATCCGGATCAATTGGTATATTTGCGTTGAATTTTTTATTAAACTCTTCTATTGGTATAATCGGGTTTATAAGATATATACCCAATTTATCTTTTTGAATAGTACGCGTTTCAACGTCATACTCATCCTCTATTTCACCAACGATTTCTTCAATTATATCTTCTAAAGTTACCAAACCCTCAACACCACCATGCTCGTTCACAACAATGCCAAGATGTATTCGTTTTCTCTGAAACTCTTTAAGTATTTCACCAATATGCTTCGTTTCTGGAATAAAATATACTGGTCTTAAAACATCATGCAAAAGTATGATTTCTCTGTGTTCAGTAACACTAATTAGATCTTTTGCATATATTATTCCAACTATGTTATCAATTGTTTCTTTGAAAACAGGAATTCTTGAGTAACCGGATTCTATAACCGTCTTTATGATTTTTTCTCTGTTATCATCAACATTCAAAGCAACTATGTTATTTCTTGGTATCATGATGTCACTTGCTGACTTATCGTTAAACTCAAAAATCTTTTCGATAAGTTGGTATTCCGTTGAATCTATTACTCCTGATTTTGAACCTTCTGTAATTAATAACCTTAGTTCCTCTTCAGAGTGGAATCTTTCTGATTCTGTAACAGGTTTAATTCCGAATAATTTAAGAATTAAGTTTGCTGTTCCGTTCAAAGCTCTTATTACAGGATTAAAAATCTTATAAAATAAATTTAATGGGATAGAAACAAACAAAGATGTAACTATCGGGTGTCGAATCGCAATAGACTTTGGTGCTAATTCACCTAATATAATATGGAGAAATGTTATAATTAGAAATCCAACTGTAATTGAAATTGTTGAAATTGTTTCCGGATTTGAAATGCTTGACATTTTAAAAAAGGGTTCTAATAAACGAGCTGTAACAGGCTCACCTATCCAACCGAGTCCCAATGAAGAAATTGTTATTCCGAGTTGAGTTGCTGATAAATATTCGTCTAAGTGAGTAATTAACTTGACTGCAATTTTTGCTTTTTTATTTTCTTTTTCCGCTAAAGGTTGAATCTGTGTTTTTCTAACTTTAACAATTGCAAATTCTGCAGCAACAAAAAAAGCATTTAATAAAACAAATAGTAGTAGTAAAAAAATATCAAAAAAAAGTTCCTTAAATTCGTCCATACTTTAGTGCATGTAAATTAATTAAATCAAATCCCATCTTCAATTTAAAAACATTGAATAATAGTAACTTTCATCACAATAAATGAAATAGAAAATATTTTAATGAGTTTTACATTATGCAGATAATAAGAAGAGAGCCTGATATTGATTATTTCGTGAAAATCATCTTCTTAATATCAGAAGAATAATTAGTTTGCAATTTATAAAAATATATCCCGCTTGATAGCTCTTTAAATTCATTAATATCAAAATTAATCCTGAACGTTCCTGGATTCTGAAATTCATCAACCAATACAGCAACTTGCTTTCCATTTAATGTATATATTTTCAAAGTTACATTTGATGGTGTAAATAAATCGTAGCTAATTACTGTGGAAGGATTGAAAGGATTTGGGTTATTCTGATAAAGTGTAAATTCTTCAATTTCCGAAATTCCAACTTTTATTTGATTCGAATTGATCTTATTAAATTTATTATCCATTAATATTATTTTGTAATAATAAACTCCATTTTCCTTTGGTTTATTTCTGTATGAATAATAATAGTAATTTAAAGAATCGCGAACCTCTTTTCTATCAAAGTTAGAAACGTTAACTTCGCTTAATAATTGAAAATCACCGACACCTGCTTTTTTCATTTTAAGAATGATACTCTTAACATCAACAGGATTAACAACTTTCCATTGCAGGTTTACCTGACCTTTGGAAATCTTCGCTGAGAAATTGACTAACTGATTTGAGATTTCTTCAACAGTCTGGGCTTTTGTCAAAGAGGCACAAAGAAATAAAATTAATAAAGTAAATTTCTTAGTTATACACAAAATTTATCTGTTTGCTTTTAAAAATTGTAATCTTGGTTCCAATTTTTTTCTTGGAATCAATAATTTATCTTTGCCAAATAATGCTTCCTCCTGTGAATTAAAAACGAGTTCATACTCGTTACTCATAACTATAGCCTCTTCGGGACACACTTCTTCACAAAATCCACAAAAAATACATCTTACCATATTTATTTCGAATTTTTCCGGGTAACGCTCTTTTTCCCTGTCTGTTTCATCAGCCTGTACCTCGATTGCTAAAGCAGGACAGACTCTTGAACACAACCCGCATGCCACACATCTCTCTTCATTATTATCTTCAAGAACTAACACAGGTCTACCTCTGAAGGAAGGTGGTGATTCCCATACTTCTTCAGGGTATTGACGTGTAAACTTAGGTCTGATAAAATTCTTTAGAGTAATTGTCAGACCTTTTGCAATTTGTGGTAAATATGTTTTTTCAAATAACGTTAAATCTTTGTTCTTTACTAACGGCATAAAACCTTTCTTATTTAATGAACATCATTTTCTTCAGTGTAGAAAAATCAGATGTGCTTAATTTGTAAAAATAAACTCCGGATGATAGGTTGTATTTATCAGCATTAAACTCATAACTATAACTACCCGTATTTAAAGTTTCGTTCTTTAACAAACTTGCAACCTCATTTCCAAGAACATCATACACAATCAAACTAACATTTTCCTTTTTGGGAATAGAGAATGTGATAATCGTGCCTGGATTAAACGGATTTGGATAATTTTGTTTTAATTCATAATCATCTGCGATTGAAGAAATATTCTGAATCCCGACTGCACCTATTTCTACAATAAACGTGTCTTGCGAATAATTACCCGGATTTCCTTCTACATACATCCTTACAATTGCAGTTCCAAAACCATTCCCATGACAATCAAAGTCTATATAAAAATTAGTATCAACTTGATTCGGATCTAAGTTGTATGCGGGCGATGGAGGTGGTGGAATTGTATCAATAGTGGAAGTATAGCAAAGGTCATAACACATTGATGTAGACCATCCGGGTGCCATTGTATTTTCTATTCTGGCAAATCTAAAATTATAAGTATTGGATGTGTTATTAGTAACTATAGCTCTCATTTGAATAGCAGTATCTGGAAAACCAATAGGTAAACTAACGTTAGGATCTAATCTTTTGAAAGTGAAATCTTGTGAGTATGATGCAGAATAGAAAACAAATAAAGAAACTAAACACAATAAAATTTTTTTCATTACACATTATTTGATTATAAAAACTTTTTTAGTTTAACATTCCTTGTAAACGTTCATAGTGTTCTTTGGCAAGTTTATAGTCGGGTGCTTTTTCCATAGCAATCCTGTATTCACCTAGAGCTTCGAACCATAAACCTTTCATTTCCAATGCCCTTCCCAGGTTCACATGAGCGAATTCATAGTTATCATATTTCTTAGAATTTAGAGCTATTTCAAACCATGTTATTGCTTCGTCATAGTTTCCCTGCTTCATTAAGTATGCACCAATATCATTATAAGGATTACCTAATTCCGGATCTATACTGATCGCATTTTTACATTCCTCGATCGCTTTATCATATTCTCCTAAATAACTATATGTCCAACCGAGAAATGTATACGCTTCAGCAGTCGGGAACATGTCAATTGACAGTTTATAATTTTTTATTGCATCCTCGAACTTACCGCTCATCTGTAATTGATAAGCCTTTTGGAAATATTCTTTCGATTTTTCTAACAAATTCTTTGATGATTCTGTTGTCATAATTTACATCTCCTTTCTAATATTCTAAACCTTACTTGCTATCCAAAAGTTTCTATAATAAACATAACTTATGATTCACAATTTATCAAGGTTTATTTTTTGATTCAAATTAATAATTAATGTTTAGTAATTCTTTATTTTATTATTTATTTTCTGTCCGTATGGCTAAAATTGGAATTATTTTAGGGTCGGGGTTTAATAACTTCTCTAATGAGCTTAAAAATGCTAACTTGATATATGAGGATAAGTCAGGAACACATCATAAAAAGATTTTATCCGGGTCTATTCATAATAAAAATATTATAATCTTTGATGGAAGGCATCATATTTACGAGAGAGTATCTTCTAAAAAAATCTTATTCAACATTGACAAAGCTAAAGAATTCGGAATTGAATTACTCATCATAACTAATGCTGCAGGCGGAATAAATAACAAATTCAGTGTTTCGGATTTAATGCTTATTACATCACATCTAAATTTATTTTACAGAAGAATTCCAATCAAAAGAAATCTTGAATATTTTGATAAGGAAATTATTAGCAAGGTAAAATCCCTAAGTAAGAAAAATAAAATAAAATTGCACACCGGTGTATATTGTGCAACATCCGGACCAATGTACGAAACAAAAGCTGAGATAAATTTTTTCAAATTATTAGGTGTAGATGCTGCAGGAATGTCAACAATCCCCGAAATAATTTATGCGAATAAATTAGGAATTAAAACGATTGCCATATCATGTATTACAAATCTTTTATCGCCAGAGTCAAACGGTATTACAATACATGATGATGTGTTAAATGCCGGAGAAAAAGCGTACCCTTCTTTTTCAAAACTCACAAAAGCAATAATCTCTGAATTTTAAATCACGAAACCACTTTAACATTATATATAAAAATCTGGTAAAATGATAATAGACACACATGCTCACTTGTTTTTTGATGATATTAAGAAAGACATAACCGAAGTTGTTGAGAGAGCCATAGAGCAGGGCATTGTAAAGATAATCGTTCCTGCATTGGATTTAAAAACATCTGAGGAGATACTAAAACTTTCCGAGGAACATGATATCATTTATGCTGCAATTGGACTTCACCCGTCGGATGTTAAGGATGCGGATTTAAAAGATATAAAGACAATAGAAGAACTCTCTGCACATGAGAAAGTAGTTGCAATCGGTGAGATAGGACTTGACTATTACTGGAACAAAGACAACATGACAGAGCAAAAGAGTTTTTTTCGGGAGCAGCTCGAGCTTGCAAAAGATAAAACACTTCCTGTAATCATACACACAAGGAACTCGATTAAAGACGCACTGCAGATTATAAGCGATGCTTATGATAACAGGTTGAAGGGACAGTTCCATTGCTTCAGCGGAGATGAGAACGACATGAAAGAGGTTATTAAATTAAACGACTTTTACGTTTCGTTTTGCGGTAACATAACGTTCAAGAATTTCAAACATAAAGAATTAATTAAAAACATACCCGTTGAAAAACTTCTTTCCGAGACAGACTCCCCTTTCCTGACGCCCGAACCATTCAGAGGAAAACGCAACGAACCTTCGAGAATTGTTTACACAATAAAGAAGATGGCAGAAATAAAGAATATGAACTATGATGAGCTTTTAAAAACTCTTTATGAGAATGCTGAGCGGTTGTTTTTTAATTCTAATACTTAATGTATATAAGATGTGATTGGGTTCAAGATTATGAATCCATACAACCTTTTTTAATACTTTGATAATTCGAATAATTAAAATGCACTTTTTACAACAATTGCTTTTACTGATATACTTTATTAATTTAGAAATATGGAAGCAAAAGAATTAATAGAAGAAATTGAAAGATTACCAGTTCAGGAAAGAATTTGGTTAATCGAAAGAACCTTAAAAACCATAAGGACAAACGAAATAAAAGATAAAATAGAAGCAGCAGTTAAAGAACTTTATTCAGATTATAAAACTGATAAAGAATTAACGGCATTTACAGATTTAGATTTTGAAGAGTTCTATGAAACAAGGTGAGATTTGGCTTATTAATCTTGATCCAACTATTGGGGCAGAATTAAAAAAGACAAGACCTGCTATAATTGTGAACATTGATTCAATAGGTAAATTACCATTAAAGATAATTGTACCCTTGACGGATTGGAAAGAAAAATTTGAAATGGCACCATGGATGATAAAAATCGAACCAAATCCGGAAAATAATCTTGGAAAGAACTCTGCAGCTGATTGTTTCCAGATTCGGTCAATATCAGATAAACGGTTCGTTAAAAAGATTGGTAAAATAAACAATGAGAATATTGAAAAAATAAAAGATGGATTAGTACAGGTTCTTTCAATAGCAACTTAACAAGATTTTGATTCCTGCGAGGAAAGTGTAATGGTTTTTACTTGTATTGTACTGGGGGGAGTGGTAAGTTTTGAGGGGAGAATAAAAAAATGAGAAATAGAATTATACTAAATAAAATAACATACCTTATTGTATTTATATTATTATCGGTCTGGATAACATCATGCGGTAATAAACAAAGCTTTGATGATTTCTTTGATAAGTTAAAGAGTGATTCAGTAATCGATTCATTAATACAAGCTGATTACTTATTTCAATTAAGAGGTGATTGCCATTACAATTTTGAATTAGATAATACAAGAATAGCTTTTCACTTTCCCAAAAATTGTAAACCACAAATAAATTTTGTTCAAGATGTTTCTAATAATGATATTGTATATATTGAAAATTACAATCGAGAAGAAATGGAGTCGATAATATTAAGATATATAAAACTAATGTCTAAAATTAATATTTCTATGTTTCAGAATTATCAGAAAAGTAATTTGATGTTATATTTTAGAATCGATGATTTTGTTGAAACAACCTTACCTCATTATGAAATCAAAGAAACTAACGAAAATAATGAAGAAATATTAGGAGTTTTAATATATGATTATAAAGATAATTTTACAAAGTTACAAATGTTCTCTTTTATTAAACCTGTTGAAGTAGCACCAAAATGGTATTATTATGAAACATATTTTGATATTGATTGTGATTGTTTGTGATTTACATTTTCTGTCAATATAAAACCACATCCTCACCTCTGTTTCAAATCCGCACGTGGGGGAGGGATTAGTAAAGTATTTAATTACCCTGCCGTTTACGGCAGGGATGAAGGAACACCCTTTCAACCACTCGTTACGAAGCCCTGCTTCGTTATGATAATTAAGGCTACGAAGCTGGGGCTTCGTAGCCAGAGGGGAAAAGTTTTTACTTGCATTGTATTGGAGGGAGTGGTAAGTTTTAGGGGGGAAGGAATTAAAAATGAGAAAAATAATAACGAAAATATTATTACTAACATTTTTATCTATTTGTGGTTGTTCATCATCAAGTAATGAATGGAGTGAATGGAGTGAAAATAAAGATTATTACCAAATCTTCTATTTTTATGAAGAAGATAGTTTTTATGATTACAACCTTATAACATTAATGAATTATAAACATAAAGTATTTCATGTGTTATCAAAGGAAAGATCAAAAAATGAAAAACCTCCTTTCGAAAAATATGAAAGAATAAAAAATGGTTTTTACTACAAACTTAAAATAAATAAAATAGATTCAATTGTTGTGTTAAAAGCCAGATTTAATGTCAGAGGAAGAGGTTCTGTGATACTGGTCGAAAATATAAATGATAAGGTAATTTCAATTTGGTCTCATGATACATTAAGAGTCCCAGCATATACAAGTGAAAATATATTTGGAAAGTATATTGAGATACTAGAATAATTTGTGCAAATAGAAGTTTCAGACTCAAACCCCACATCCTCCCCTCTGTTTCAAATCCGCACGAGGGAGGAGAGTAAAGTATTTAATTACCCTGCCGTTTACGGCAGGGATAAAAGAACACCATAAAGCCGGGCTTTAGCCCAAAGTAAATATTAAAGTATTTAGGCTAAAGCCAATACTTTCTCGTTCTCTACCCCCACCGTAAACGGTGGGGTAAGTAAAACACCAACAACTGGAGGAACAAGCTAATCTGGATTCCAGCTTGCGCTGGAATGACCGTGAGGAGTTGTAGCAATGTTAGGTATAACACACAAAGGTTTGTGCCGCACGCGGGAAGTAAAAACGTGTTAGGATAGCACTACCAATGTCACCAAATCAAAAGAGCAACTGGGACCACGCCCAAAAAAGAAGCTGGTAATCATCTATTACCAAACGCTGAAGAGGTTTTGTAACAATTATTATTATAATTATTCTTTTTTCATTGTTATAATCCATTAATGTATATAAAATGGCTCAAATATAGATTTCATCTTAGTCAGTATTATTTGTAAAACTCTAACTTAATATAAAAAGAAATAGGAGATAATATGATTTCAAAAGATAAAGTAATAAAAGAACTTGCTGAACAGCGGCTAAAAAATATCCGTGAAATATTTTATAATTACGGAACTCCCGCTTTATATGAGCAGGTAGTAAGAAGAAGAGAAGGATTATTGGCGCATTTAGGTCCTCTTGTTGTTAGAACAGGTTATCATACCGGAAGAAGTCCTAATGATAAATTTTTAGTAAAAGAGCCAACCAGTGAAAAGAAGATTTGGTGGAGTAAGGATAACAATCCAATTGTGGTCGAAGATTATAATAGGTTGTACAGTAAAATGATGGCATACATACAGGGTAAGGACCTTTATGTTCAAGATTGTTATGCGTGTGCCGACCCTAAATTCAAATTGAATATACGAGTAATTAATGAAACTGCATGGCATAATTTTTTTGCAAAAAATATGTTTAGGAGATTTGATAATTTAGATGAATTGCAAAATCATCAAACTGATTTTACCATAATACACATGCCAAACTTTCATGCGAATCCTGAATATGATAAAACAAACTCTGAGGTATTTGTTGTGATAAATTTTGCAGAAAAAATTGTACTCATTGGTGGGACCAGTTATGCAGGAGAAATTAAAAAATCAATCTTTACTGTTCTAAATTATCTGCTTCCACTAAAGGATGTTATGTCTATGCATTGTTCAGCAAATATTGGTAATGAAGGTGATGTTGCCCTGTTCTTTGGTCTATCAGGCACAGGAAAAACAACATTATCTGCCGATCCAAACAGGAAATTAATCGGTGATGATGAGCATGGTTGGAGCGATAATGGCATATTCAATTTTGAAGGAGGCTGTTACGCTAAAGTTATAAAATTATCACGCGAAGCTGAACCTGATATTTATGAATGCACTAGAAAATTTGGGACAATTCTGGAGAACGTACAAATTGATTCTGATACGAGAAGATTAGATTTGGATGATGATACGTTTACTGAGAATACTCGTGCAGCATATCCGCTTACGCATATTCCTAACATTGTACACGAAGGGATGGCAGGACATCCGCAAAATATAATTATGCTAACCGCAGATGCTTTTGGTGTACTACCGCCGATCTCAAAACTTACTACTGAACAGGCGATGTATCATTTTATTTCCGGGTATACCGCTAAAGTTGCTGGCACAGAAAAAGGGATTAATGAACCAAAAGCTACATTCAGTACATGCTTTGGTGCACCATTTATGGTTCATCATCCATCGGTTTATGCAAAGTTACTGGGTGATAAAATTAAAAAGTACAATGTACAGTGCTGGCTTGTGAATACAGGATGGAGCGGAGGACCATACGGAAGTGGCAGCAGGATGAAAATACAATATACCCGTGCTATGCTTAGTGCTGCTCTTTCTGGTAAGCTTGATAATGTTGAATTTGAAACCGAACCATTATTTAATTTACAGATTCCAAAATCGTGCGAAGGAGTTCCTGCTGAAGTCTTGAATCCGAGAAACACGTGGAATGATAAAAATGCTTACGATGATATGGCGAAGATGCTGGCAGTTATGTTTGTGGATAATTTTAAGGAATACGAATCCGAAACTTCGGATGAAATTAAGAGTACAGGACCTAACCCGGTTTAATTTTTAAAAGCTTGAGACGATAAAGAATTGAAGGGCTGACATTCCTGTTAGCCTTTTTTATAAATTCCAGAATTCAATAATCCATTTATTTTAGTTTTTACATGGCAGATTTTGATATAAATCATTCTACCCTTAACTTCACAGTTAATTATATAGAACTAACTTTTAATAAACTTGAGTATTCAGCCATATAGATAAAATCAATTTAGTTATTTAAAATAAATTATTAATAGTTTATATTTAGTAAAATTTTTTAATTAAAAATAATAATACTATGAAAGATTATAGACTATTCAGACAAGATGGTGGTACAGGAAACGTTCCACCGCCACCACCACCACCGCCAAGTACACCGCCGCCACCACCTCCACCACCGACAGGAGGTTCACCTACTGAAACTAAAGAAGGTGCAAGTACAAATTCGATAATCACATTAATACTCGGAATATTATCCTGGATAGCATGCGGGATAATCGCTGCAATTCCTGCATGGATAATGGGTAAAAAGGAAATCAATGCTATTGATGCAGGTCAGTCTCCACAAGCTGGCAGAACGATGGCAAATATTGGGATGTGGCTTGGAATTATTCAGGTTATACTCACTATCATAGCATTAATAGTCGTCGTATTATTACTTATATTCGGTGTAATTTCTGGTTTCGATTTTTAAATCTTTGCAAATGAAAAGGTAGTCAGAATTCTTTAGAGCTGCTTTTTTATTTTTATCATAAAAAAATAAACTCAGAATCTGATTTGGGTTTAATCATTTAAATTAAGCTCATAATAAATTATATTGAGTTTAATTTTTAATAACTTAATAAATAATAAATGAAAGATCACAAACTCTTTAGGCAGGATAGTGGTTCAGGTAGTATACCACCCCCGCCACCTCCTCCTCCACCGGGCGTTAATACCGGTGCCTCTGAGAGTGCAAGCACAAATTCAATAATTGCACTCGTGCTTGGAATTTTATCATGGGTAGCCTGCGGGATTCTTACAGCTATTCCAGCATGGATAATGGGTAAAAGCGAAATCAATAAAATTAACGCAGGGCACTCACCTCAGGCTGGAAAAACAATGGCAACTATCGGTATGTGGTTAGGAATTGTTAACGTTATATTATGGATTCTGGTAATAATTTTCGTTATCCTATATTTCTTAATCGTTGGAGTATTTATTTTTTCACAATAAGCAGATAGATTAGAACAGAATTAATTTATATTCAGAGGTGGCTTTTCATCAGTCACCTTTTTTTTTATAGAAAACATTTTCTTGCATGAAAGTATATTTCAAAAGAGTAAATACGGAAATTCAAAATCCAATTCCTGAATATAAAACAGAAGGCTCTGCCGGTATGGATATTGCTTCCGCCTCATTAAAAGATATTATAATACATCCCGGGGAAACAAAACTAATTCCTTCGAACTTTATACTGGAAATTCCGAAAGGATATGAAGGACAGGTAAGACCACGAAGCGGACTCGCACTTAAAAACACCGTAACTGTGCTCAATTCACCCGGTACAATTGATTCCGATTACAGGGGTGAAGTCAAAGTATTACTGATTAATCATGGTAAGAAAGATTTTACTGTAAAGTTTGGAGACAGGATTGCACAGTTAATAATTTCAAAATGTGAACAAGCAGAACTCATTCTTTCCAAAAACTTATCCGATACAGAAAGAGGAAGCGGTGGATACGGAAGCACAGGGAAATAATTATAAATTAAAAATTGTAAATTAAAAATTATTTTTTTTGTTTTAGATAAAATCATTTAGCAATTATTGTGAAAGATAATATGCTAAAAACTAAGAGTTATGAATTTGCATTAAGAATAATAAAATTATATGAACATCTAAAAGAAAAGAATGTTGATTATGTTTTAGCCAAGCAGGTTTTAAGAAGTGGAACTTCAATTGGTGCAAATGTTGAAGAAGCATTGGGAGGTCAATCGAAAAAAGATTTTTCTGCAAAATTATATATTGCATATAAAGAAGCCCGTGAAACAAACTATTGGATTAGAATTTTGAAAGATTCAAATTATCTTGAACTAAAACTTGCTAATTCTTTAATAAAAGATTGCGAAGAAATTCAGAAAATAATTGCAAAAATTCAATTAACATTAAAAAGTAAAAAATAATATTTCAAACAATTTTTAATTTATAATTTATAATTCATTGCAAGGCAATTTATATATTGTTTCAACTCCAATCGGAAATTACGCAGATCTGACATTGCGGGCTCTTCGTATTCTTAATGAATCTGATTTGATTATATGTGAAGAGAACAAAGAAGCAGTCAGGTTTTTGAATTTTTTCGGAATTAAAAAAGATTTTGTACTACTGAATGAACACAATGAAAAGGAAGTAACCGATGAATATGTTTCCGAAATATTAAAAGGAAAAATAATTGCTTTGATATCAGATTGCGGAACACCTGCATTTGCAGATCCCGGATTAAAACTTATTCGAAAATGTATCGAATATAACATACCACTCGATTTTATCCCCGGTGCAAATTCAGTATTAGCAGCAATTGTAATATCTGGCTTTGACATCAGTCGTTTTCATTATATCGGTTTTTTATCACCCAAAAAAGAAGTTAGAAGAAAAGGGCTTCATGAATTAAAATCATTAGACAGAACCTTTGTTATCATTGATGCCCCCTACCGTTTGTCTGCTTTGCTTAACGATTTGAAGGAAATACTCCCTGAAAGAAACCTGTTTATTGGATTTAATCTAACTATGAATAACGAAATGCAATTAAGGGGTACAGCCTCAGAGATATTAAATTATTTAGAAGAACTATATCCTGGAAAAAAACTTAAAGGCGAATTTGTCATTGTTGTGAATAAGCCAAACAAAAAAAAGTGATTTAGCGCATAACTTTTTTAAAAACCCTCCTTATTATTTTAATCTGAATTGCTAAAATTTTTTAATATATATAATTTATTAAGTGATAATTACTTACAAATCTTCCGGTGTTAATATTTCTAAATCCGAAGAATTCATCAATAGAATAAAACCTCTTGTAAAAAAAACGTTTTCAAAAAATGTTTTAAGCGGGATAGGAAATTTTGGTGCATTCTTCGAGTTAGATTTTAAGAAATACAAAAAGCCTGTTTTTGTTTCAAGCATAGACGGTGTTGGAACAAAAATAAAGATTGCTTCGGCATTGAACAAATTCAGCACGATTGGTGAAGATCTTGTTAATCATTGTGTCAATGATATCGCCGTTTGTGGAGCTGTTCCTCTATTCTTTATGGATTATTATGCAACCGGAAAATTGAACAACAATACAGCAGTCAATATTGTTAGAGGACTTGTTAAGGCTTGCAAAGAAAATGGTTGCTCATTAATCGGTGGCGAAACTGCCGAAATGCCGGGTATATACAGCCGTAATGATTTTGATCTTGCAGGGACAATTATTGGAGTAGTAGATAAACAAAAGATAATTAAGAGCAACAAAGTTAGAAAAGGAGATGTGTTGATAGGACTGGCATCTAATGGAATTCACACAAATGGATATTCGCTTATTAGAAAAATATTCGATTCAAAACAAAAGCTTCAAAAATATTACCCAGAGCTAAAATGTAAACTTGGACATGAACTTCTGCGAGTGCATAGGTCTTATCTTAAGATCATACAAAGTTCTTTGAAGATATTTAACGTTAAATCAATCTCACACGTAACCGGTGGAGGTATAGAAGGAAATACAAAAAGAGTTATTCCAGCTACAAGAAAGTTATCTATTGATTGGGAATCATGGAAAAGATCTGCTATATTTGATATAATTAAAACTGTTGGCAGTGTACCGGAACCAGATATGCGAAAGACATTTAATCTTGGAATTGGTCTTGTATTCGTAGTTTCAAAGAATGATGTAGATAGTTTTCGACAACATCTTAATCGTAAAAGAGAAAAGAGTTTCATAATTGGAAATATTCTGTAACGCAAGATTATTCCTTAAGAAAATATTATTATTTTTAAGTAAAGAGTTTTTGAAACATTAAATATTTAATCAATGAAAAATGGAATCTTAGAGAAAAATTTTGAAGCAAAAATAAATCTACCAATTGGAATTCACGTTCGACCTGAAGAAGTTCAGGATGTTTTGAAACAACATATGCTGATTGACGGATTTGATATTACTTTAGATTTATCAAAATCAACAACACCATACATATTCGATTCAAAACACAATAAACAATACCTTGACTTTTTCACTTTTTTTGCTTCTAATCCTCTTGGTATGAATCATCCTAAACTTAACACTGACGAGTTTATAAGAAAGATCGGTGAAGTAGCAATAACTAAACCTTCCCTATCGGATATTTATTTAAAAGAACAAGCTGAATTTGTTGAAACCTTTTTTAGAATAGCTGTGCCTTCTTATTTTAAGTATGCATTTTTCATTGCCGGTGGCGCATTGGCTGTAGAAAATGCACTAAAAGCTGCATTCGATTGGAAGGTTCAGAAAAATTTCAAAAAAGGTTATAAAGAAGAAAAAGGAAGCAAGATTATTCATTACATTGAAGCATTTCACGGAAGGTCGGGTTACACGATGTCGTTAACAAATACCGATCCAAATAAAATAAATTATTTCCCGAAATTTAATTGGCCCAGGGTACTTAATCCAAAGATTACGTTCCCTCTTAATCAGGAAAACCTTTCACGTGTAATCTCAGCTGAGAATGAATCCATCGAACAAATAAAGCAGGCAATACATGAAAACAAGGATGATATTGCAGCTATAATTATTGAACCAATCCAAGGTGAGGGCGGTGACCACCACATGAGAAAAGAATACTTTGAAAAGCTTCGAGAGTTATGCGATGAAAATGATATTTTATTTATAATGGATGAGGTACAAACTGGAATAGGACTAACCGGTAAATGGTGGTGCCACGAGCATTATGTAAAACCGGATATAATTGCATTCGGTAAAAAGACACAGGTTTGCGGTATTCTTTCGACTGATAGAATTGATGAGGTTGAAGATAATGTATTTAAAAAATCAGGAAGGATAAATTCTACCTGGGGCGGGAATTTTGTAGATATGGTTAGGTTTACTCGAATTCTTGAAATAATGTATGAAGATAACTCTGTTAACAATTGTGAAGTGGTTGGTGAACACCTTTTAGGTAAAATTGAAGAACTGGTTAACAATTACACTGATAAAATTTCAAACGGAAGAGGTAGAGGATTGTTCTGTGCATTTGATTGTAAAGATTCTGAGTTTAGGAATAACCTTGTTAAAAAATTATTCGACAACGGACTTATGATGATAGGTTGCGGGGATAGAACAATGAGGTTTAGACCACCCGTTTGTATTAGTAAAGAAAATATAGATGAGGGTATGGATATTTTAGATAGAACTGTTGCTCAGCTTTAATATTACGTAAAAATAATTTTTAAATTATCATCTTTATATTTTGGTCTCTAATGAAATAAAAGAGGTATTCGTAAAATATTTAAAAGAACACTCTCATAGGATAACGAACGAAAGGTTTCTTGTCTTGGATGCTGCTATGTCTATGCAGGGACATTTTGATGCTGATGAATTATACTTAAATATAAAAGAATCTTTTTTGAAAGTATCAAGAGCAACTGTATATAAGACTTTGGAATTAATGAGTGAGTGTAAATTAATTACAAAACACAATTTCAAAGGAGACCGTTCAAGGTATGAAAAAAAGATAGGACGTGAACAACATTACCATATACTATGTCTGGATTGTCAGCATATTTTTGAATTCACTGAGCCGAAAATTGGAAAGACTTTAAAAAAACTTTGCAGTGAAAAAAGATTAAATCTAATCGATCATTCTTTACAAGCATTTTCGACATGTAAAGAAAAAGAGAAATGTATATATTATAAAAAATCACGCCTTAGATAATCTCTTTATTTCTTCTCATTTCAAAAAAATACATAAAAATCTATATTGTATTTGAATGTTAGCTTATCTATATTGAGTCTAAATAAGCAAAAAGATGACAGCAGCGGATCTTGAATTCGGACAGAAAGCAACAATAAGAAATATAGATTTAACTCACCCATCATCACAAAGAATATTAGAATTCGGTTTTACTCCCGGTCAGGAAATAGAGTTATTAAATAAAACTTTATTTAATGATCCAATCTCTATTTCAGTTAGGGGATCATTAATTGCCCTTAGAAAGGATGACGCTGAAAGTATTCAGATTTAGAATTAGTATATTTCTCGTCAAGGTTGTTAAAAATTAATGCCAGTATCATCTCTGAACTCACAAAAGCAAAAAACTTCTCTCGTAACTTTAGTTGGACCTCCAAATTCAGGTAAGTCTACATTATATAATTTACTTAGTGGTTCTAAAGCTAAAACAGTAAACTATCCGGGCTCTACAATTGAATATTCAATATCAAGATTTCTAAAACATTTTGACGTTCAAGCAGCGCTCGTCGATTCTCCGGGTATAGTAAGTCTCATGCCGGATTCACCGGAAGAGAAGCTTTCTATTGATTACCTGTTCTCACATCCAAAATACGGTTCTCCCGATTTAATCGTTATAACTGCTGATGCTTCGCAGTTATCAAGACACCTTTTCCTAGTTCAGCAAGTCATCGATACGAATGCGAAAGTAATAGTTGCTTTAACAATGATCGATTTGTTAAATAAAAAAGGTTATGACATTTCAGTTAATAGATTAAACCAATTATTGAAATGCGATGTAATTCCTGTTAATGGAAGAAACGGAAAAGGATTAGATAATTTAATAGATTCTATTAAGAAGAATCTTAAGAAAAAAAAATCAAAAGTAATATATAATTACAAAAATGATTATGGTACAAAATTAGTAGACATTTATAAAACTACCGAATTTATCGAAAATGAAGTTCTCTATCCAATTGGAGAAGGAGCAAAACAAAAGACTGCTGATAATGACTTGCTTTATGACGAACTTAAAATAAAAAGTGACATTATCAAAATCAAACCAGATGAAAGAACTTTAAAACTTGATAGACTATTTTTAAATAAATACTGGGGTATATTAATCTTCCTTTTAATCATGGCTTCGGTTTTCACATCAATCTTTTGGCTTGCGGCTCCTTTAATGGATATTGTTGATTTACTTTTTACAACACTTTCTAATAATGTTACAACTCTGTTCGGTGAGACATGGTTCAGCAATTTACTATCCGATGGTATTATTACAGGCGTTGGCTCTGTTCTAATCTTCATACCACAAATCATGATTCTCTTTTTATTACTCGGTTTTTTAGAGGACACTGGTTACTTAGCTCGTGGTGCAATGCTGGTTGATAGACCACTTTCTAAAATTGGATTAAACGGTAAATCATTCGTTCCAATGTTGTCCGGGTTTGCATGTGCAATACCGGCTATTATGGCAACAAGAACAATTAAAAATAAAAAAGAACGCTTTCTGACTATTTTTATAATACCATTAATGAGCTGCAGTGCAAGACTTCCGGTATATGCTCTGCTTCTTGCTTTCCTTTTACATGGTTCGCCTTTTTTGAGTGGAATAACACTTGCCTTAATTTATTTATTCAGTATTACAAGTTCATTAATCATTGCTGGAATAATTAACAAATATCAGTCTAAGATAATTAAAGTGAAAGATAGTTCATCATTTATATTAGAGCTTCCTACTTATAGATTACCAAATATCAAAAATGTTATTCGGAATACAATAACAAATGCGAATCACTATGTGAAAAGAGCTGGTCCTATCATAATCATATTTTCATTAGTAATCTGGTTTCTCACCTATTTTCCCAATAGTAATCCGGTGATTACTAATTCGGGTGACCTTTCTAAAAAAGAAGTCCTTGAATTGAAATCATCCGAACGACTTACAAATTCTTACGCTTCAATGATTGGGAATTTTATTGAACCAGTTATGAAACCATTAGGTATGGATTGGAGAATTGGTGTTTCAATTATAACAACATTTGCTGCTCGAGAAGTTTTTGTTAGTTCGATGGCAATGATATTCAAAGTAACTGATACGGAAGGAGATTTAAGAACATCCATTGTCGATGCTATGAAAAACGCAAAAATAAAAGATACAAATAAAAAACTGTTCACAACTTCTACTGTTATTGGTTTGATTGTTTTTTTTGTTTTCGCTTTACAATGTATTTCTACGATAGCTGTATCGAAAAAAGAAACAGGTGGGTGGAGGTTGCCAATTCTTCAGCTCGTTATCTTTACTACAATGGCATATGTCTTAACATTCATCACGGTTAACGGGTTAAAACTTTTTGGTGTAGAATAAATTAAACATTGAACCTGTAAAAGACGATTTCCCCATCTTTTATAACGTAATCCTTTCCTTCAACCGATATTAAACCTTTTTCTCTGAGAGCATGTTCAGATTTATGCTTAATGAGGTTTTCATATTTTATTATTTCAGCTTTAATAAATCCTTTTTCGAAATCCGTGTGTATTTTTCCAGCTGCTTGAATTGTTTTGAAACCATCTGGTATTGCTCTCGAATGTAATTCATTTTCATTCGCAGTGAAAAATGTTATCAGGTTGAGCAATGAGTAACCCTCTTTAATCAGGCGGTTCAATCCTGATTCCTCTAAACCCATTTCCTTAAGAAAATCATTTCGTTCTTCTTCATCTTCTAATAAAGCAATTTCAAATTCCATTTCTACGGAGAGAATTAGAAATTTAGCATTCTCTTTTTCGGCTATCTCTTTAACTATGTTTGAGTACTCATTCCCGTTTATACTTTTGTCGTCAACATTAGAAACGTATAGTATCGGTTTATCAGTTAACAAATTTAATCCACTTATTAATTTTCTTTCATCTTCGTGAAGTGTATTGAAAAAATATTTCGCTAATCTTGAAGAGCTAAGGTGACTGTTTAGTTTTTCTAAAAGATCCAGTTCTGCCTTTGCTGATTTATCCCCTACCCTTACACTCTTTTTTACCTTCTCTAATCTTTTTTCTAATGTTTCTATATCTTTTAGTATTAACTCTGTCTCAACGATTTCTATATCATTCATTGGATCAATACTCTCACTTATATGAGCGATATTCTCATCTTCAAAACACCTTACGATATGAATAATTGCATCAACCTCTCTTATGTGTGATAAAAATTGATTGCCAAGACCTTCCCCTTTCGAAGCACCTCTTACTAATCCTGCTATATCAACAAAATCTATAGTACTTGGAACAACTTTTTTAGGAGTATATATTTCAGTCAAATCTTCTAATCTTTTATCAGGTACAATAACGGTTCCGAAGTTTGGCTCGATTGTACAAAAAGGATAATTGGAGGCTTCTGCTTTTTGAGAAGATGTTAAAGCATTAAATAAAGTCGATTTTCCTACATTAGGCAAACCAACTATACCGCAGCGAAATGACATAACGAATTATGTTTTAATTCATGTAATAAATAATTTAATAGCACCCGTATATATCAATCCAAAAAAGATAGGTAGAACAATATTATCATCAAAACGTAATGGAATTAATTCAACAATTGTTGTTAAAAGTATTACGCCAAACCCTATGTAGTATTCAATTACATCATTGGAAACTTTTGGTGCGAATAAAATTACAAGTAAACCGGTGATAAAAAATGCAGCACTTCCTTCAATTGTTTTATTTTTTATGTGAATTCTTCCGTATTGTTTTCCGATAATTGCTGCTGCCGTATCACATATTATCATTACAAATATTGCTGTTATTGCTATCTCTTTTTGAAAAAAAAGAACACACGCTAATATAGAAATTGTAAATGTTGTTCCCCCGGTAAACAAGTGCGTTTCTTTTTTTGTTTCATGATGTCTCAAGACCGGACCTAAACATTTGTTGAAAATATTTTCGATTAGTTTTGAATACCTTTTCCCGATATCCAGGAATAACAAAAAGAATACAGCAACAGATAAAAGTAAAATTGTAATACTCTTATTTGTAAAATAATAAAAAATGGGAATTGCTGAAGAAGAAAGGTGAATTCCTTTTCTCAGAAGTTCGTTTTTCAGACTAATTTTATTTCCAACGTCTTCCAATTCGAATAAAAAAAGCGAGTTGTTATCTCGCTTTAATATTAATTCTTATTTACAATTGAATAATTAATTTGCAAGTGCAATGTCATTTTGTGAAACCGGAGATTTCTTCTTAGTTTTCTTTTTCTTCTTTACAGATTCTTTTAATTTTTCTTCATCTACAGACTCATTTTCTATAGGTGGTAATTCCTCACCCTTCATAATTTTTCCAATCTCCACTGAATCTAATATTTCCCTATCAAGCAAATAAAATGAAAGTTTGTGAAGAGTATCAATATTCTCGGTTAAAATATTTTCAGCTTTACTCATACCTGCTTCAACGATCTTTCTTGTTTCTTCGTCTATCAATATCTGTGTTGTTTCACTATAATTCTTATGCTCATGAATTTCTTTACCTAAAAACACTTCTTCAGCTTTATTTCCGTATGCAACGGGTCCGAGTTTTTCACTCATACCATATTCGCACACCATTTTTCTTGCAAGAGAAGTTGCTCTAACAATATCATTACTTGCACCCGTTGTATATTCATTGAAAATCATTTTCTCTGCAGCCCTGCCTCCCATCATGTAAGCTATCATTGCTTCGAGATATTCTTTAGAATATGTATGCTTTTCATCAATAGGCAGGTAAGTAGTAACACCTAATGCCCGTCCTCTCGGAATAATTGTTACTTTATGAACCGGGTCAGCTTCAGGAAGCATTTTAGCAACTAACAAAT